>JANMJD010000075.1:0-29946 GCA_031371195.1 Actinomycetes bacterium
GCCTGCCGCGGCGACGACCTTGCCGGTCGCGGTCGTCAGCACGCTGAGCACCACCGTGGTCGCAGCCGAATCGACGCCGCCTACCCCGGTTGCCCCCTCGACGTCCGGCGCGCCTCGACGACGGCCGTGGCGGCCTCGACGACGGCGCCGGCCGAGCCGCCGACCACCACGGCAACGGTCGAGACCACGGTCATCGGTGCTGTCGTCCCGGCCGAGCTGCCCGCCCCGCCGAACTCGGCGGCAGGAGGGATCGCCCCCTTCATCTTCGAGATGGAGGCCGATGGCAAGGCGCACATGCGGGGGGTCCTGCCGACCCAGAAGATGGCCGATGACATCTTCGCCTCGGGTGCCGCCGTGCTCGGTGCCGAGAACATCGTGACGGAATACACCGTCGTGCCCGGAGCCGATCTCGTCTTCACCGAGGACGTCTGGCACAAGCACATCAAGAAGACCCTGTACTTTCCGTCCGGCGTCGCTGCGCTCCAGCCCGGGCACGACGCCGATCTCGACGTGGTCGTGGGGCTCCTGCTCAGCCGGCCCGACCTGGACGTTCACATCCAGGCTTACACCGATGCCTTCGGCACCGACGACCAGAACCTGTCGCTCTCGACGTCGCGATCACAGCGTGTGTACGAATACCTCGTGGGCCATGGTGTGAGCCCCGAACGGGTCACCGCCACCGTCGGCAACGGTGAGGCCGGACCGATCGGCGACAACGCCACCGAGGCCGGCCGGGCCCTCAACCGGCGAGTCGCCGTCCATCTCACCGTCAGGGCGTAGCCGCTGCGGGTCGGTGGGGTGGCCCTGTTGGGTTCAGCCCCACCAGAAGGCCGTGGCGATCACGATATACAGAGCCACCAACGCGGCGCCTTCCAACCAGGTGCTCTCCCCGTCGAGCACCACGACGACAGTCACGATGGTGGCCAGGATCATCGCCGCAAGCAGCAGTGGCGGGAAGACCAGCGTGAGGGCGGCCGGGGCGACGACGTGCGAGAGCAGCACCAGGGCCGGAGCGAGGACCAGCGCAACCTGCAGTGGTGACTGCAGGATCACGCTGACGGCGTAGTCGGCCTGGTTCTTGGCGGCGAGTTGGATGCCGACGACGTTCTCGATGGCGTTGCCGGCGATCGCCACGACCACCAGGCCGGCAAACGCCTCGGAGATCCCGAGCGCATCGATCGCCGGTTCGAGTGCGTGAACGAACCATTCCGAGACGAACGCCGCTCCGACGCCCGACAACGCGAGCATGCCGATCGCCATCCCCATCGGCCACAGGCCGGAGTGGCCGTGGTCGGCCCCGGCCGAGTGGGCGACGGTATCGGCGGTCGCCCCGGGAGTTCCCGGCTGTTTCTGCAATGCCGCCGGCAGCGACAGGCCGAAGACGACGAGGAGCGCGATCGACACGATGTTGGACAGGGCGACCTCGTGGCCGGCGGCCGGGGTGTGCAAGGCGGCCGTCAGCGACGGGATGCACAGCGCAGCCACGGCCAATACCAGGAGCAGCGAGATCATCTTGCCCTGCTCGGCGCCGAAGCGCTGCGGGCCATGCTTTGCGCCTCCGACGATGAATGCCAGGCCGAGGACCAACAGGACGTTGGCCAGTATCGAGCCGACGATCGCTCCTTGGACCACGCCGATCAGCCCGGCACGCAGGGCGAAGATCGACACGAACAGCTCGGGCAGGTTGCCCAGGCCGCTCTGCAGCACACCGGTCGTCCCGGGGCCCAGCCGGTCGCCGAGGGCCTCGACACTGCGGCCGACGAGCATCGCCAGCGCGGCGAGCGCGACGGCGGCGACGGCGAACGGCACCACCCGACCGGCATCGACGTACCGCAGGACCCCGGCGCCGATCACTGCCGCCGCGGTGATGCCGAACAGGCGGAGGTCGCTTGGCGAAAGAGTCACGGCGTCATCTTGCCCGAATGGAGGCGATGGTTCATGGGTTCGAGATCGATGCGCGCCTCCTCGCGAGGTACTGTCGCACTCGTAACGGTTCGCGTTGCGTGGAGGTGGCAGGCGATGATCGGTTCCCGACGTGGTCGGCTGGTCGGCGCCGGCTTGCTGATCCTGGTCGCCGGAGGGATCGGCTGGATGGTTCGGCCGCAGACGGCCCACGCCCCGATCGACTCCGAGGTCGCCGCCGGGACATCGATCGAGGGCACCAACCCGTTCCGCACCGGGCGCACGCTCGTCATCCCCCACGGCGGGGGCGATGGTCTGTTCCCCGAGAACACATTGCTCGCCTTCGACCGCACGATCGCCATGGGTGCCGATGTCGTCGATGTCGACCTGCGCATCTCGGTCGATGACATCGTGGTCGCCTTCCACGACTCCACCGTCGATCGGATCACCGGGGTGACCGGCACGGTCGACAAGATGACGTATGCCCAGCTCAGCGCGCTCGATGCCGGGTGGTCGTTCTCGCCGACGCCGACTCCTGCGCCGGCTGGGGGTGATGCGCCGAACTACCCGTTCCGGGGTACGGGCGTGACGATCCCGACGTTCGAATCGATCCTGCAGCGGTTCCCGACGACCCTGCTCTCGCTCGACCTCAAGGATGAGACCAGCGCGATGGTGCAGCCGGTGTGCGATCTGTTGCGAGCCCACCATCGCCTCAACGACGTGTTCGTCGGTTCCAACAGCGATCCGCAGATCGTCGAGTTCCGCCGGGCCTGCCCCGACGTGCGCACCAGCGCCATCATGCAGGACGTCTATGCCAACCGTGACGCCCGGGCCAGCAACGATCCGGCGTTCGTTCCTGCGGTGACCGTCGACCAGCCGCCGTTCCGCATCGATGGCCGCCAACTCGTCGACGCCGACTCGCTGAAGTGGGCCCATGCCCATGGGATTGCCATTCTCACCTGGGTGGTGAACGACGAGGCCGATATGCGCCTGCTGGTCGGGCTCGGCGTCGACGGGATCTATACGTCGTATCCCGACCGGCTCCTCAAGATCCTCGACCGGTGCGGGCCGGGCTGTTGACGCCGGACCGGCTGGTCAATTGAGGATGTTGACCGCCCGGGCGATGACGAGGACGACGGTACTCAACGACACCATGGATTGGACAAGCATGGTCATCTTGGCCCACCGGCTGAAGGGCATGACGTCGGTCGGGCTGAACGCCGTGGCATTGGTGAACGAGAGGTAGAGGTAGTCGACGAAGCCGGGCTCCCAATGGGCGGGAGTCAGACTCGGTGTCGTCATCTGCGGAAAGACGAAGTCCGGAAATTCCTTGTCGGCCAGCGCCCGCGCCACCGGACCGCCGCGGTCGAACTCCCAGTACCAGAGTCCGAAGGCGATGACATTGGTGAGCCAAATCGCCCCGCCCCGCAGCAGGAGGGGTCCGGCGTCATGGGACTCGGTGCCGCGGAGCAGGCCGTTGACGAGTCGTCCGACCGACCACATGTTGGCCGCGCTCACCGAACCGATGAGTAGCAGGCTGCCACCTCGGGTCAGCCGTGACCGCCGCGACAGCCGGCCGGGGTTGGCGAAGATCAGTGCGCCGAGGAGCACCGCTTCGACGACCGGCATCACCCATCGCGGATTGACCGCCAGGTGCGGGGGGAGCAGCGTCTGCAACGCGACGGCAACGATCAATGCACACGAGGCCGCCCAACGGCTCTCACCGCGTGTCGCTCGACGCCATGCCGCGCCACCTCGTTCGCCGATCAGCGGGTCGTCGGTCATGCCCGCACAGTATCGACACGGCAATCACACGCACCGGACGATGGCCTTTCGCAGCCCGGGTGACTCCGTCGCGCGGTGACGTGCGACGCCACCGGGCGAGGGTCGACCCGACGCCCGACGATGGCGGGTAGCCTGCATTCGGTGTCGGTCGAGCAATCCTCCCGCCCGGCGGTGCGCGATCCGATGCCGCGTTCCGCCGACCCGAACCGCCGGTGGTCAGCTCACCGTGCGGAGCGGACGCCGGAGCGATGGGAGGTTGTTTTCCGTCGGCGCCGTGTCGTCGTGATGGCAGTCGGGGCGATCGTCATGGTCGCAGCACTGGCCGTGATCGTCGGATCGAAGCGGACCGAGCCGCCGGCAGACCGCTCCCGCGTACTCCCCATCGACGGCTGGGCACCATATTGGGCGCTCGACGAATCCCTCGCCGACCTGCCGATTCGCGCTCCGCTGCTGCGGGAGATCTCGCCGTTCTGGTTCACCGTCACCGGTCCGTCGACCATCGCCGCCGACCCGAACGTGGGCCAGAAGCAGGCGCGTCAATTCATCCGCACGGCCCGGCGTGCCGGCGTGCCGCTGGTGCCGTCGCTGTTCGACGGCACCGCCGCGGGCGTGCTGGCCGGCGTCCTGGCCGATCCCGCCACCCGTACGGCCCACATCGACGCCATCGTCGCATTCGCCCGCGATGGAAAGTACGCCGGAATCGACCTCGACTACGAGCAGTTCGCCTTCGCCGACGACCGTGCGACGTGGGCGACGACCCGCCCGAACTGGGTGGCGTTCGTCACGGAGTTGGCCGGTCGGCTGCATGCCGATGGTCGCACGCTGAGCGTGTCGGTGCCTCCGGTGTACGACGACGGTCAAACTCCCGACAGCGGGTACTGGGTGTACGACTACGCGGCGATGGCCCGGGTCGTAGACCGGATCCGGGTGATGGCGTACGACTACTCCACGTCATCGGCTGGGCCGATCGCTCCGCTGGCATGGGTGAACAAGCTGGTCGCCGGGGTGACCAAGGCGGCGGGTTCGCCCGACAAACTCGTACTCGGTGTACCGCTGTACGGCTATACCTGGGCCGTCGCCTCGGCCGGGGGTTGCACCAAAGCCGACCTCGACCGCACCACGATGCGGGTTCGCAACGCTGCGGAACTGTTCGCCCGACGGGCGGTGGTCCCGACGTTCGACGCCGTCGCCGGGGAGTGGACGTTCCGCTACTCCATTGCTGCTGATGCCGCCTCGACGTGCACCCAGACGCGGGAGGGCTGGTATGTCGATGCAGCAGGGGCCAAGGCCCGGGCCGACATCGCCGGCGCCGCCGGGTGGGCCGGCGTATCGTTCTGGGCCCTCGGCTACGACGACCAAACAGTCTGGACTGCCTTCGCCCCACCCGTCACCACGACCGCCGTCGCTTCATGACGGCGATGTAGCTCGCCGAGCGGAGTGTTCCGTCGAACCAGCGTGATCCGTCGAGTCATGTCCGATCATCGCACGCGGCTTACGGCCGTAGCGCGGCTCGACATGCCGGGCCGTCTATCTGGTACCCCCCCTGGGTCTCGAACCCAGAACCTGCGGATTAAGAGTCCGTTGCTCTGCCGTTGAGCTAGAGGGGCGTGTTGCGACGCCGGAGTGTACGGCCGGTAGCGGGCCGTACACAACCGGGTCGAGTGGGGTGATCGACGGGACTCGAACCCGCGACAGCCAGTACCACAAACTGGAGCTCTACCAACTGAGCTACGACCACCATGACGTGCACGCACGACGGCACGATTCTGCCACAACCGGGCGGCACCTCCACCAAATTTTCTCTCCAACTAGCGATCACGACCGACGGTAGATACGGATTCCACGGTGAGGTAACCTTGCGGCAACGTATTCGTAGGGAGAGTTCCATGAATCCGACGGATTCCATCAATGATCTACTCATCGAACGGGCGCGAGAGATCACCGCGCGCGAGTTGCAGGTGTACAAGGACCGCACGAAGGCATCGCAGGTGGCGACCGACCGGGCCCGCAAGGTGCTGCCGTTGGGCGTGCCTTCCAGCTTCCAGGCCTACGACCCGCACCCGATCGTCGTCCGGCGGGCCCGCGATGCGTGGATGGAGGACGTCGACGGCAATCGCTACATCGACTACGACATGGGCTTCGGTGCCCTGTTCGCCGGCCACGTCAACCCGGCTGTCCGCCGCGCCGTCGATGCCCAGCTCGAGGACGGAACGCTGTTCGTCACGCCGTGCGAGACCAATGCCGATGTCGCCGAGATGCTCGCCGCCCGCTACGGCCTGCCGATGTGGCGCTTCACCAACTCGGGCACCGAGGCGACGATGGATGCCATCCGTGTCGCTCGCGGCGTCACCGGCCGCGACAAGCTCGTCAAGGTGGAGGGCGGCTACCACGGCCACCACGACGAGGTGATGATCTCGATGAAGCCGCCGATCTCCGAGGCCGGCCCGGCCGATTCGCCGCGGGCGATCCCGGCAACGGCGGGAATCACCCGAGCGGTGCTCGGCGACACGATCGTGATCCCCTACAACAACCCCGAGGCGTTGGAGCGGGTGCTGTCGAAGGGTGATGTCGCCTGCTTCATCGTCGAGCCGGTGATGGAGAACATCGGGATCTGCATGCCCCAGCCGGGCTACCTGCAGGCCGTGCGGGCGATCACCGAGAAGTACGGCACGCTGTTGATCTTCGACGAGGTGAAGACCGGGATCACCGCCGGTTGGAGCGGGGCGACCGGCGCTGTCGGCGTCCTTCCCGACCTGGTTGCCCTGGCCAAGTCGATCGGCGGGGGTCTGCCGCTCGGAGCCTTCGGCGGCAAACAGGAGTACATGGACACGATCACGGCCGGCAAGGTGCTCCATCTGGGCACGTACAACGGCAATCCGCTGTGCATGGCGGCGGCAAAAGCCGTGCTCGGCGAGGTGTGTACGCCCGAGGTGACGCTGGCGACTATCGACTTGAACCGCCGTCTGCTCGATGCCATCGAGAAGATCCTGGCCGACGTCGATCTGCCCGCCCATACCGTCCAATTCGGGGCCAAGGGTTGCATCACGTGGGCCGAGACCCCGATCGAGAACTATCGCGACTACAAGGCCACCGACTTCGACATCGCCTTCGCCCAATGGATCCACGGCATCAACCGCGGCATCATGCTGCCTCCCGGCCTCGACGAGCAATGGCTGATCTCGGTCATGCACTCCGTGGACGACGCGATGAAGTACGCCGACGTCTTCGCCGAGTTCGTCGGCGAGCTCACCGCATGACGCCTCGGCGCTGATTCTGCCGTACCGATCCACGTGCCCATACCCGGACGAACCGGCCGACCTGATGATCCGTTCCCAGGCCTCCAGATCTTGCCCGCCCGCACGCCGGTATCGCGCTCGGCAGTGGGTGCGGCATCGTCAGCTGCTCCCGGCTGTCGCGATGAGCCGGGCGAGGCGGCGCATCCCCTGGCGGAATCCGGCTGCGCCGACTCGGGCGAGCAAGGGAGCGACGAACCCGGGCACGCGGGCGATCCTCACGTCCTCGACCCAGGCGAGGTCGGCGCCGCCCGCACCGTTCGGGCCGACGGTGAAGCCGGCCGTGCCGTTCAGGATGGGGCCGAGCTTGTCGACGGTGCACGAGCCGTGGCCGGTGGCCTGATCCCAGTCGAGCGCCTTGATCCGCATCCGGTCCTCGAGTGCCACCTTTCCGAATCCGGTCCAAGCCGTGAACGTTGCTCCGACGGCGGTCGGGTCCCCCGGATCAACGACAACCCGGGTCGCCGGAATCCACGCCGCATGACCGGCCCAGTCGACAAGTTCCTTCCACACATCCGCCGGTGAGGCGGCGAATTGGTAGTGCACGGTGAACCGAACGTCGGCCATCTATCGATCATCCTGTCGTTTCGGTCGAGCGGTGCCGCGCCCGAGCAGGGGGGTGGGAAGACGCGGCCGCCCTCACACGGGCGGCGGATTTTCGGTGAAAACCCCGTCGAAGGCCGGCGACCGCGCGGTCGCCGATCCGCTTGAACATCAGGCCGAGCGGCGGATCGGCCAACTTGACCGCCCCGTTCAATCGCAACTCGGCGTCGTACATGACGCTGCAACCCGGCTCGTTAGAGCTGACGGTGATCCGGTCGATCGAGGTCAGGAACCGGCTACGGGCCTCGACGACGACCTCGTCCGATTGTTCGTACACCGTGGTGACGTACCGAAGCACCAGGCCGGGTCCCGGCGCCCTGACCTTGACATCGAACGAGGCCTCGGGTCCGCCGCCGCCTCCCTTGATCTGGGCGGCGCTCATCACACCGAGATCCCACCTGGTCAGGTTGCGTAGGTCGCTCAGAAAGGTGAATGCCTCGGCACCGGTCCAAGGTGATTGAAGCTTTGCGACGTAGCGGGCCATGTTCACAGATTACGGCGCTCCGCCCGACACGGATGCTCCGGACCTGCCCGTGGTCGAGGGTCGGACCGCACGATCGGCGGTCGACCAGATCGCCCACACGACGAGCAGGGGCTGAAAGAGCAGTCGCATCGCTCTGCGGCCGTCGGTGTCGAGCCCGAAGGCGTCTACATGGTTGACGTACTGCGAGATGTTTCCCGGGAACACGGCGACGAAGAACCCGCCGACCATCCATCCCATCCACCGAGTACGAACCGCAATGAGCGAAACGCCAAGACCGATTTCGGCCGCGCCTGACAACAACACGATGGTGTCGGCATCACCGGGGACCCATCCCGGCACCTGCGCCCGGAACGAAGTCCGAGCCCAGAGAAGGTGACTGACGCCCGCTGTGACCAGGAGGGTGGCCAACGCGCAACGGGCGACAGTTCCGAGGTGCCGGTTCATGGTTTGGCTACTGCTCCTCGATTGGGCTTCGACGATTGTCGGTTCCGGCGGCACTCTGTCGTTCCGCTCCGGCGGGCTTCGTCATGCCTTCGCCGTTCGCGCTTGTTCGACGAGTTGGGCGAGGGTCATGCCCGGGGCTCCGACGATGGTCGCGGTGCCTTGGGATCGCAACCGTTCGGCTGTCTCGTGGGCGAGTATCGTGGCCTGCGGGTTCGTGAGTGAGATCACGACGAGATCGACGGCGTGTTCCTTGGCGAACCGGAGCAGTTCATCGCTGGGCAGGTCGGCGCCGAGATGATGCACACGCCAGTTCCCTTCGCGTAGTGCGATCGTGGCCATCGAGGTCGGGAGCGAATGCTGATCTCCGGAGACGGAAGCAACAACTGCCGTGCCGCGTCGGCGGCCTCGAGGATTGGGTGCCAGTTCGCCGAGCAGCCGATCGATGATTGCCGCCGCGCGATGTTCGAGCGAGATTTCCAGCCGCCCGTCGTGCCAATCCTGGCCGATCCGGCGGAGCGGTGGAACCAGTGTCGACTGGATCAGATCAACCAATGTGATGCCTTCGTCAACCAGCCGGCGAGCTATTCGGCGGACCTCGGCCTCGTCTCCGTCGACGAGGGATCGGTGCATGCGATCAGCTTCGCGTTCGACGCGCTTCTGGCCCGGCGGGGCGAGTGGGACAGGCGTACGGCGTTCGGCGGTGAGCGCTTGGAGGCCCGCAATCGCCACGATGTACTTCCCGCCGAGCATCTTCGCGGGGAGTCGCCCACTGCGAACCCACCGATAGGCCGTCTGATAGTGGACACCCATTTCCTCCGCCGCAACCCGCAGCTCAACGGTGCCATTCTCAAGTTCCATCGACGCCAGGCTACGCCCCCAAAAACGTTGGAGAAGGAATTATAGCTAAGAAAGACTAATTAGGACTGAATCAAGGTAAATTGCGAGGCGTGGCCGCGAGCAGCCAGCCGACAATCGAGGCGTAGTTAATGGATCTCACGCTGAGTGAAGCCAATTCAACCTGGTCGACGATGTCGCTTCGGTTGTCATAGCCGGCCCCACGTCCAACCGAACCACGAGAGGCATCATCATGAAACCCGAGAAAATTCTCAAAGGAACGTTCCTGCTCGCATCGCTCGCAAGCTTTGTCATGAGCGTGACGCTCTACTTCACCGCCGACGCCGGCGACCTCGAAGGGCGACTCGACGGCATCTTCGTCGGAATCTGGGTCCCGTCGATCCTTGCCCTAGGTGCCTTCATCCTCGCCCACCGATCGCCAGCACCGTGACCCAGACGACGCTGTTCATCTTCGGGGGAATCGTCACCATCGTCGTATTCGCCGGCCTCTTCACGTATCTCATGTTCAGCTTCAGTCGATGGAGCGTGCGCTCGAACCAGGAGAGCGACCGCAGAACAGCTCTCCTCGAGCGCTGATCACGAGCCCAGCTCCGGGGAGGGGTGTGAGCGCCGCCCGGAGCAGGGGCGCCTAGCCGACCTCCACCACGATCGGAAGTGGCGGATAATTGGAGCGGTGCGACATGGCCGGCCACGGATTTGGGTACGGTGACCAGGGCCTATCTGGATGCACCGAAGGAGATGAATGCCTCACGCGAGTGTTCACCGGAACCGGCCGGGTTTCCCGACAATGGTCGGCCGGGCGCTGCTGCGGCGGTGCCCCTGGTGCGCCCGGCCCGGCGCCTGGTTCACCGGCTGGTTCGCTCGACAGGACCGATGCCCGGGCTGCGGCCTGCGCTGGGCCCGGTCACCCGGCTTCATCACCGGATCGATGACAGTCAACATCATCGCCACGTTCGGCTTGATGACGGCAGTGATGGTGACTGCGTTCGTCGCGACGTTGCCCGACCTGCCCGTGGGCCCGGTGGTTGGCGTGCTGATCGCCATCGCCATCATCGTGCCGGTGGCGATCTACCCGTTGACCTGCACATTGTGGGCGGCAGTGGAGTTGGCGATGAGGCCACCCGAGGCCATCGAGCTGGCCGATGCCCTGCTCGCCACCGTCCCGTCGGCGGCCGTCACCGACCCGTAGGCTGCCGTCTGAGCCACCCGAAACATTTGTTCGTCCGGTGCTTGCATCGAACAGGGGTTCGGAGTTACGCTTGTGTCATTCAGCGCAGCCCGGGGTGCTTGGGAAACTCTGACACACCCCTTTCGTAGGGTGCGGAACATCTGATTCGGGGCCGTGCGACTCGGCTTCCCCAATAACACACAGGCAGGTCGGGCGGCTCCGCAGGGTTCCGTCCGATGGGAAAGGGAAACACCATGAGCCCAGACGGCAGCGCACGCGACAAGGCCCTCGAGATGGCGCTTGCGTCCATCGACAAGCAGTACGGCAAGGGGTCGATCATGCGGATGGGGGAGAAGACCTCCCTCGGCATCGAGGCCGTACCCACCGGCGCCCTGGCCCTCGATATCGCCCTCGGCATCGGCGGCCTGCCCCGGGGTCGCGTGGTCGAGATCTTCGGCCCGGAGTCCTCGGGTAAGTCCACCCTGGCCATGCATGTCGTGGCCGAGGCGCAGCGCAACGGCGGCATCTGCGCCTACATCGATGCCGAGCACGCAATGGATCCCATCTACGCCCGCGCCATCGGGGTCGATGTCGATCAGTTGCTGATCTCGCAGCCCGACACCGGGGAGCAGGCGTTGGAGATCGCCGACATGCTCATCCGCTCGGGTGCCCTCGATGTCGTGGTCATCGACTCGGTGGCGGCCCTCACCCCGAAAGCCGAGATCGAAGGTGACATGGGCGACTCGCACGTCGGCCTGCAGGCCCGCCTGATGAGCCAGGCCCTGCGCAAGCTCACCGGGAGCCTGAACAAGACCAACACCATCGCCATCTTCATCAACCAGCTCCGAGAGAAGATCGGCGTGATGTTCGGTTCACCGGAGACCACCCCCGGTGGCCGGGCGCTGAAGTTCTATTCGTCGGTCCGCATCGACATCCGGCGCATCGAATCGATCAAGGACGGGGCCGAGGTCGTCGGCAACCGCACCCGCACGAAGGTCGTCAAGAACAAGGTGTCCCCGCCGTTCAAGCAGGCCGAGTTCGACATCATGTACGGCAAGGGCATCAGCCGTGAGGGCTCGGTACTTGACCTCGCGGTCGAGATGGGCATCATCAAGAAGTCCGGAGCATGGTTCACCTACGAGGGCGAGCAGCTCGGCCAGGGCCGTGAGAATGCCAAGGGCTTCCTCACCAAGAACCCCGAGATCATGGTCGAGGTGTCCGAGAAGGTGAAGACCCTCGCTGGTCTGGGCGGTGTCACCGACGCACCGGCGCCCGAGTTCACCGAGGCCGACGACCTGCCGATCAACATCGACTGACGCTTTCCCGCATCGTGCCGGCCCGGGCCCGTGTTGCCGCCATTTCGGCGGGCATCGCGGGTCCGGGTCGTTCGGTTCGAGGCTCTGGCGGTTCAGATGTAGTCGTTGTCGCGAATCACCCCGGACGCAGTCGGCGTCGACAGGTAGCCTGGCAGCGTTATGAGCGGCCGTACCTACGTGGTGCGCACCTATGGGTGCCAGATGAACGAGCATGATTCCGAGCGAATCGCCGGGCTGCTTGACGCCGATGGTCTCACCGCAGTCGAGTCCGAGGACGATGCCGATGTTGTGGTGCTCAACACCTGCTGCATCCGGGAGAACGCCGACAACAAGCTCTACGGCAACCTGGGCCACCTCAAGACGTGGAAGTCGCAACGCGACGGACGCCAGATCGTCGTCGCCGGTTGTCTCGCTCAGAAGGACCGCGAGACGGTCAGGAGCAAGGCCGGGCACGTCGATGTCGTCCTCGGTACCCACAACGTCCACCGTGCCGCCGAACTGGTCACGCTGAGCCGCACCGCCGGGCCGATCACCGAGATCTTCGACGAGGCCGTCATCGAGGACCATGCCCTGTTCCCGAGCGCCCTGCCGGCCCGCCGTGAGACGAGCTACAACGCCTGGGTCACCATCCAGATCGGCTGCGACAACAACTGCGCCTTCTGCATCGTGCCCTCGGTGCGAGGCACCGAGATCAGCCGGCCGTTCGCCGAGGTGGTCGACGAGGTCGCCGCGCTGGCAAAAGCCGGGGTCACCGAGGTCACGCTCCTCGGCCAAAACGTCAACAGTTATGGTCGCGACCTGGCCGTCAGCGCCCGCAGCGCCGGCGAGGCCGATGTTCGCCTGCGCCCGATGTTTGCCGATCTGCTCCGCCGGGTCGGGGCCGTCGAGGGCATCCGCCGGGTGCGGTTCACAAGTCCACACCCCAAGGACATGCGTCCCGACACGTTCGCGGCGATGGCCGAGGTTCCGACGGTCTGCGAGCACCTGCACTACCCGCTCCAGGCCGGTAGCGACCGGGTGTTGGCCCTGATGCATCGGGGTTACACGGCCGAGCGGTATCTCGAACGGCTCGTCGCGGCACGCGCCGCCATCGACGATCTGGCCGTGTCCACCGACATCATCGTCGGGTTTCCTGGCGAGACCGACGACGACTTCGAACGCACGCTCGAGGTGGCGGCTGCGGCCGAGTACGACTACGCCTACACCTTCGTGTTCTCCCCCCGCCAGGGCACGGAGGCGGCGGCCATGGTGGACCACTTCGTCGATCCATCGGTCGTCGCCGAGCGGTTCGCGCGTCTGCGCATCGTCATCGAGCGCAGCGCGTTGATCAAGCATCAGGCTCGTATCGGTCGGCGCGAGGAAGTGTTGGTGGAGGGCCCGAGCAAGCGCAATCCCCAGATGACCTCGGGTCGTACCCGCCAGAACAAGCTGATCCACTTCGCCTCGCCGGTCCCGCTGCGTACGGGCAGCTACGCCCTAGTCGATGTCGTGTCTGCCGCTCCGCATCATCTGATGGGTGAGTTTGCCAAGGTCACCGGCGTGGCCACCCACAAGACCCGGCTCGCGGTCAGCTCCGGATGACGACGGTCGCACCCGAGGTGGCTGAGCGATCGTCCACAGCTCGGGCCATGGTCCGTTCGGTGGTCCGCGTCGCAATCGTCGGCGGGACGGCGAGTGGCAAGTCGGCCGTGGCACTGGCGGCAGCAGCCCGAGTCGCCGACATCGACCTGATCTCCGTCGATGCGATGCAGGTGTACCGGGGGATGGACATCGGCACGGCCAAGCCGTCACGGGCGGAGCAGGCGATGGTCACGCATCATCTGATCGATCTTGTCGACCACTGCGAGACGTTCACCCTGGCCGACTATCAGGCGGCGTTGCATGCGACAACGGCGGCGTTGGCCACCGTTGATCGGCGGGCCATCGCTGTCGGCGGAACCGGACTGTACCTACGGAGCGTCGTCGACGGCCTCAACCTGCCGGGGCAGTGGCCCGAGTTGCGCCAGGAGCTTGAGTCGACCGCAGATCTGGCCAACCTCTATTCCCGGCTGGTCGAGCTCGATCCGAGTGCCGCCGACCGGACGGAGCCCACCAACCGGCGGCGAATCGTGCGCGCCCTCGAGGTCTGCATCGGCAGCGGTATGCCGTTCAGCAGCTTCGGGTCCGGCCTCGATGTGTATCCGAACGACGGCATCGTCCAGCTCGGGTTGCGGTGGAGTCGCGAACGCGTGGCCGAACGGATCGAGCAGCGGGTGCTGACGATGGTGGCCGACGGGCTCGTCGCCGAGATCGAAGCTCTCCGCCGGACGGGAACATCGTCGCCGACGGCCCATCAGGCTCTCGGATATGGCGAGTTCGGAAGCTACGTCGATGGGGCATGCAGCCTCGATCAGGCGATCGCCGACACCGTCCTGCACACCCGGCAGTTCGCCGTGCGCCAGGATCGCTGGTTTCGTCGCGACCCTCGGATCGTGTGGATCGACATCGACGACGATCCGGTGGCGGAATGCCTCCCCACGTTGACGAGGTTGATCGAACGATGACTACGTCTACATCAACCGACATCTCCACCACGTCGGCGGTGAGCCAGACGATCGCGCTGACGAAGCACCACGGCCTGGGCAATGATTTCCTTGTGACCGCGGCGTCCGTCGGCGACGGTGCCGCCACGGCGCGGCGTCTCTGCGATCGACGGCGCGGCATCGGCGCCGATGGGTTGCTGTTCCTCGGTCGGCCCGACGAGCCCGATGTCGATCTGTCGATGGTGCTGTTCAACGCCGATGGCAGCCGGGCCGAGATGAGCGGGAACGGTATTCGCTGCCTGGCCCAGGCCGCATATCGGATCGACGGCCGTCAGGATTCCGCCGAGTACCGGGTGCTGACCGATGGCGGCGTTCGGCGGGTGGTCGTGACGCCGACCGACGATCCCGACACCGTCTGGGTCGACGTCGAGATGGGACCTGTCGAGTCCTTGTCGGAGCCCGATGGGTGGTCCGACCTGGGGGTCGATCCGATGCGGCCGGTCCTTCACCTCAGCCTGGGGAATCCGCACAGCGTGGTGGCCGTCGACGACGTCGACGGCATCGATCTGCTCGGCCTCGGCCGTCGGGTGCCGCACGTCAATCTCGAGGTCGTCGAGACCGGGGCGCGCCGCAATGAAATCACGATGCGGGTGCACGAGCGGGGCGCCGGGCTCACCGAGGCGTGCGGCACCGGAGCGTGCGCGAGCGGTTGGGCGGCGCGGCACTGGGGTCTGGTCGATGCGACCGTCGAGGAAATCGTGGTGCAAATGCCCGGTGGAGCTGCCAAGGTACGTCTTGATTCCCCCCGTGCCGGCGAGGTCACGCTGATCGGGCCGGCGATGTATGTCGGCACGGTCACGGTGTGACCCGAGCATGCACAGACCGGCCTGCACAGACCGGAGCGAGACGAGGAAACAGGAGACCGCGTGAGTAACGGATACGGCGAGGCGCTCGGCGCAACGCTGATCGAACGGACCACCCGGGAAAAGATCGTCATTGTCGGGGTCATCCTGCGCGAGGGGACCGAGGAACTCGTCGAGGCGAGTCTCGACGAGCTCACCCAGTTGGTCGACACGGCCGGGGCTGATGCCGTCGCTCGCCTCACCCAACGGCGGGATCGCCCCGATCCCGCGCTCTACCTGGGCGAAGGCAAGGTCGATGAGCTCATGGAACTCTGCCTCGCCGTCGACGCCGACACCGTCGTGTTCGACAACGAATTGGCTCCCAGCCAGCAGTACAACCTGGAGCGCATCCTCGGTCGAACGGCCCTCGACCGGACTGCGGTGATCCTCGACATCTTCGCTCAGAATGCCCACACACTCGAGGGCAAGGCACAGGTCGAACTGGCACTCCTGCGATACCGCAAGCCGCGCATGCGCCGCGGCGCCAGTGCCGGCATGTCGCAGCAGGGTGGCGGCATCGGCACACGCGGTCCCGGCGAGACCAAGCTGGAGACGGATCGGCGACGGATCGATCGGCGGATCACGAAGTTGGAGACCGACCTCGATGAACTCCAGCGCACCCGTCAACTCCAACGAAAGGGCCGGGGCAAGAGCGGCCTGGCCGCCGTCTCGATCGTGGGATACACCAACGCCGGCAAGTCGACGCTGCTCAACCGGCTGACCCAGGCCGGAGTGTTGGTGGAGAATCGCCTGTTCGCCACGCTCGACCCGACGACACGGCGGCTCTCGCTCCCGGGAGGCGAGCCGGTGCTGCTCACCGACACGGTCGGCTTCGTCAAGCGACTGCCCCACGGCCTGGTCGAGGCGTTCAAGAGCACGCTCGAGGTAGTCGTCGAAGCCGACCTTCTCGTCCACGTCGTCGATGCCAGTGCGGCCGATCCGGAGTCCCAGATCGCCGCCGTGCATGCGGTCCTCGATGAGATCGGGGCGCGCGATGTGCCCGAATTGACCGTGTTCAACAAGTCCGATCTCGATCCGGCCGCGGCCCGTCGCCTGCTCGCATCCCGTGACGGATCGGTGGCGATCAGCGCAGTGACCGGCGAGGGGATCGACGGCCTGTTGGAGACCATTTCCGATCGGCTGCGCGCCGTCTCGGTGATCACCGAGTTGTTCATTCCCTATGGACGTGGTGACATCGTCGCCGCCGTACACCGCGAGGGTGAGGTCGTGGCTACGTTCGAGGAGCCCGGGGGAATGCGCATTCATGCCCGTCTCGACGGTGCTTCGGCGGGCCGGCTCGGCGAGTTCGTCGTCGCCTCCTGACCAGGGTCGTCGGTGGAGGGTCGGGTGCGCCACGATGGTGTCACCATGAACGGATCTCCACGCGTCGGGTTCGTCCCGCCGGCTTACCCGTACGACCGTCTCGATCGGTACAAGCCGCTCGCCCAGGCATTGCCCGGTGGTCTGGTCGACCTGTCGATCGGCACGCCCTGTGATCCACCACCGGCGTCGGTCATCCAGGCGCTGAGCAATTCGAACAGCGAGCGGGGCTACCCGCCGAGCATCGGCACCGAACCGCTGCGCGACGCCGCTCGGGCATGGATCGAGCGGCGATTCGGCGTATCGGTCGGCCGCAATGAGGTGGCTGCGTGTGTGGGGACCAAGGAGTTCGTCGCGACGTTGCCGCAATGGATGGCCCTGCGCACACCGCACCGTGAGGTCGTGCTGTACCCGGCGGTCGCCTATCCCACATATGAGATGGGAGCCATCCTGGCCGGTCTGCGACCCGTTCCCGTGCCCGTTCGACCCGGCGGCGGCCTTGACCTGTCGGGCGTCGACCCGGCCGACGTCGAGCAGGCGCTGCTGCTGTGGGTGAACAGCCCGAGCAATCCCACGGGTGCCCTCGACGACCTGCGGGCTGCGGCACACTGGGGCCGCCAACACGGAGTACCGGTGTTCAGCGACGAGTGTTACGCCGAGTTCACGTGGGACGGACCGCCCCGATCGATCCTGGAGTACGGCCTGGACGGCGTGGTGGCGGTCCACTCGCTGTCGAAGCGCTCCAACCTGGCCGGACTCCGCGTCGGCTTCTACGCCGGCGATGGCGACATTGTCGACTATCTACGAGAGGTGCGTAAGCACGTCGGCATGCTCGTTCCGGGGCCGGCCCAGGCTGCCGCCTGTGTCGCTCTGAACGACGACGAGCATGTCTTCGCCCAACGTGAGCGATACGCCGATCGGCTGTCGCTGATGGCCGGCGTCTTGTCGGAGTGGGCGGATCTTTCGATCGTGCGTCCGTCAGGGGGCTTCTATCTGTGGTTCAAGACACCCGATGCGTGGCAGTTCACCGAACGTATGGCGGCGATCGGGGGCGCGCTAGTCAGCCCCGGCGAGTTCTACGGGCCCGACGGTGCCTCGTATGTGCGTGTCGCCGTGGTACAACCACATGACAGACTGGTCCTGGTTGCCCAACGTCTTGGGGAGAGCTGATGTCGTACCAACCGAGTCCACCGTACGAGCCCACCGTGCTCGCTCCCGTCGCGCCGGTCGTGCCTGCCCGTCGCCGGTCGTGGCTGGGACCGCTGCTGATCGTCGGTGGGCTGCTCGGTGGCATTGCGACGTACGCCGCCCAGCAGGTGAACTATCGCAAGCGCGTGGAGAATCTGGAGCGGGCCGTGTCGGGGTACACGACGACGCTCACCTTCGAGAAGGAGGGAACCTTCACGCTGTACTACGAGTACGCCGGGTCGTTCAACGCATCGTTCGACGGTCAGAGCGAGCCGATCACGATCACCTCGCCGATCGATCCTCCGGCATTCACTGCCACGTTGACCGACAGTGAGGGCGGTGCCGTCGAACTCGATACCGATGTGCCGACCTTGAGTTACGACGCAGCCGGATTCAAGGGGAGGGCCTACGCCCAGACGACGATCAACCAGGCGGGTGACTACACTCTCCAGGTGATTCCGGCCAGTCCGGCCGACGAGTTCGCCCTGGCCATCGGCATCGGCCGGGCGAGCAAGCCGACGATACTGCTGCCCCTCGTGATCGGGCTGGTCGGCGTGATCCCAGGTGTCTTACTGCTGCTGTTTGGTGGACGCCGCAAGCCGGCCCCTCAGCCGCCGTCGGCCGTAACCACCTACGGTGCACCCATGGGGTACCAGCCTGCGTCAACGCACTATCCGCCGACGCCGGCCTCTGGACCACCACCGCCGCTCCCAGGAGCCGGTCCGCCGCCATTACCCGGAACAGCACCTACGCCGCCACCTGCCCCGATGCCGCTCCCGCCGCCCGTGTGGGGTCCGCCCAATACCTGATCAGGTCAGCGTGCTGCCGGTCGTGCCACACCGGCGTGACTCAGTAGCGGCGCATCACCGTGACGACCTTGCCGAAGATGTCGACCTCGGATGGGGCGAAGTCCATCGGGGTCATCGTCGGATTGTGCGGAACCAGGATCACTCGTGCTCCCGAACGCTTGAACGTTTTGACGGTCGCCTCCTCACCCGGGATGCCGGCGACCACGATGTCGCCATCGGTTGCACTGTCCTGCTGGCGGCACACGACGAAGTCGCCATCGAGAATGCCGGCTTCGATCATGGAGTCACCGCGGACGCGCAGCATGAACAGTTCGCCTTCACCGGTGAAGTCGGCCGGGACGGGGAGCAATTCCTCGATGTTCTCCTGAGCGAGCACGTCGGTGCCGGCGGCGACATCGCCGACCAGGGGGACGTTGCGGACCGGCCGCCGTTCGAGCTGGGCTCCAGAGTTGGCGTCGAACCGCACCTCGATGGCCCGCGGCTTGGTGGGATCGCGGCGGAGATAGCCGAGTCGCTGCAGTGTGAGCAGGTGGTTGTGGACCGTTGACGGCGACGTGAGACCGACCGCCTCGCCGATCTCGCGGACCGACGGCGGGTATCCCCGCTCGCGGAGGTGGAGCTCGATGACCTCCAGAATCTCGCGCTGGCGGGTGGTGAGTCTGACTTCAGCCATGGGCGCATCGTACGGGCGTTCGCCTGTGAAGTCAAACATTCGTTCGGGAACATCTGTTTGGTTGAGGGCTTGACATCGAACACGTGCGCGTGTCATCGTACGAACAGTCGTTCTGCAAACGTCTGTACGACGCACAAGTGTTCGGGTGGTCGAATCCACCACATACCCGCTGACCTTTCCATCCGACCCAACCAGGAGCCTCCCGTGGCCATCGCCGTCAGCTCGCTTCAGCCCTACGTCCAGCCCGCCGACCGGGCGATCTACGTACGGCGTCGACTGGTGGCGATGATGTTGTGCCTGGCAGCCCTCGTCCTGGGCTGCATGCTCGTTCAGAAGGTCGCGGCGGTGCTTCCCGACGTCCCTGCCTCCGGCGCGGAGCACCGCCTCGAAGCAGCCGTCCAGCCGGGCGACATCTCGGCTGGACCGGCTGCCGGTCAACCCTATGTCGTGCAACCGGGCGACTCGATGTGGTCGATCGCCACTCGCGTTGTGCCGTACGGTGAGACCTCGTCGTTCGTCGACCGAATGGTCGAACTCAATGGAGGTCCGACTCTCGCCGTCGGGCAGCGATTGGTCCTCCCGTCGCCGTGAGCCCGCCCCTCGGACGGCTGCACGACCCGCGCCGCCCAGGCCCAGCCCACGTCACGCCGTCGGTGGCCAGTTAGAGTTCATTCCCGTGCGATGTACTGGTTGTGGAGCCGAGGACACCAAAGTCGTCGACTCACGACTCGCCGAAGAGGGCGCGGCCATCCGTCGCCGGCGTCAATGCCCGGAGTGCGGACGTCGCTTCACCACCTTTGAGCGGGTCGACGAGGTTCCGCTGGTCGTTCGCAAGAGTGACGGATCACGGCAGTCCTTCGATCGATCCAAGATCGTCCGAGGCGTACGCGCTGCGGCCAAGGGCCGCCCTGTCCTCGGCGAGTACATCGATGCGCTCGCCGAATCGGTCGAAGAGACGATTCGACTCGACGGCGGCGAGGTGACGTCGGCTCGTGTGGGGCATGCGGTCCTTGAACGGCTTCGAGAGATCGATGCCGTGGCCTATCTACGGTTCGCCAGCGTGTACAAGGACTTCGACGAGGCTGCGGATTTTTCCCGTGAACTTGCGTTGTTGGAGAAGAGCCCCGGCGGTCAGGCCTGACCAGCCGGCCGGCTCGCACGGCGATACCGGGCGAAGAGATAGCCGTCGTCGTCGAGCAGATGGACGAGCTGCATGCGGGTCGACCGCTCCTCGGCACCGGCGAGCAGGCGATGGCTTTCACCGCCCACGACATGAGGGGAGACCGTGAGGTTGATCTCATCGATCAACCCGGCGGTATGCAGTGCAGCGTTGAGCCCTGCCCCACCCTCCACGCTGACTAGGGCGCCGGCGTGGCCGACTATCCGCGATGACAGGGCGACGAGTGCATCGGCGAGGTCGACGTGGCCGAGGGACCCGGCGCGGACGGTCTCGACGGGAAGGTCGGGGGCGTCGGTGGTCGTGACGACGAACCCGGCTCCACTGGTGAACAGCGGTGACGAGAAGTCGAGATGCTGCCCGTTCGAGCTGACGACGCCGATGCGTAGTCCGGCCTTCGTCGGCGGGCCGTAGCCCTCGGAGCGCACGGTGGCTGCGCCGACGAGGACGACGTCGGCGCGCTGGCGCAGGGCCGACAGGATGGCGGTGTCCGATGTGGACGACAGGCCGCCGGAGCGACCCTCGACTGCTGTCGCCCCGTCGATGCTGGCGATCATGCACAACGAGGTCCACGGTCGGTCTCGGCGACGGTCGGCTGGTTGGTCCGCCACGGCCTGGTCGATGGCTACCGAGTCAATGGGTACGGGAAGCAGCTGGCGCATCGACTGATGTTGGCACGCGACGGGTGCGTTCCCGGCGTGTCGGAGGTCGCTGTGGCGTGTCGGTCGCTGTGGGTTGTTTTCATCGGTTACCCACAGGGTTGGGGACGACGCTGGGGATCGTCAGCGGGAGGCGATAGTCGACGCATGGTCACGCTCGGTGGGCGATGTCCAATCGTCTGAGGACGAAGTGAAGTTTCATTCGGTGCGGAGCACTTGCCACGCCACGTAGCCTGACGGATCTCCAATGGCGTAGCGGATGAAAATCGCGCCGGTCCAAGTGCGTCGGGCGACGGCGACGGCGTTGTCCACAGGGAAATTCACAGGGTTGTCCCTCTTCCTCCCCACAGCCCTCACGTCGTAGGTTGCTCCCCGTAGAGATCACGATGTGGGGGTGCGGATGGGTCGTGGCGCCGGTGGCATGCTGGCGCGACGGTGGGGGGCCCCGGTGGGTGCCAATCCTGAACCTGCCCCCCACATCGTGATTGATTGACTACGTAGAGTGAATCAAAGAACTCTTGAGTGGTCGTTGACAGGAACGTAACTACAATGCTGTAATTGCTACGGGTTGTGCGGCGGGTGCCTCGGGGAACTCTCGACACACAACATCTTGTGGTTAATCGAACGCTCGGGCCGTCCCCACTCCCGAATCATTCCAAGGAGTTCCAACATGTCACTCGCCTCCCAGCAGCTCGGGATCGGATTCGCACGGCGTTTCACCGCGGCCGGAGCCCATCCGTACGAGCAGGTCGCCTGGGAGCGTCGTGACGCCCGCATTACCAACTGGAAGGACGGCGCCGTCGCCTTCGAGCAGTTGGGCGTCGAGTTCCCGATCGAGTGGTCGTTGAACGCCACCAACATCGTCGCCCAGAAGTACTTCCGGGGCACGCTCGGAATGCCCGACCGCGAATGGTCGCTGCGCCAGGTCATCGACCGGGTCGCCGACACGATCACCGCCTGGGGAACCGACGGGGGATACTTCGTCGATGCGGCCGAGGCCGACACGTTCCGTGACGAATTGAAGTTCATTCTGGTCACCCAGCGAGCGGCGTTCAACAGTCCGGTGTGGTTCAACATCGGGGTGAAGGGCGTGCCGCAGCAGGCCAGCGCCTGCTTCATCCTGTCGGTCGACGACACGATGGATTCGATCCTCAACTGGTACCGCGAAGAAGGCGTGATCTTCAAGGGAGGCTCGGGCGCCGGTGTCAACCTGTCGCGCATCCGCTCGAGCTACGAGTTGCTCAACGGGGGCGGCACGGCTTCGGGCCCGGTGAGCTTCATGCGCGGCGCCGACGCATCGGCGGGCACGATCAAGTCGGGCGGTAAGACCCGCCGGGCCGCCAAGATGGTCATCCTCGACGTCGACCATCCCGATATCGAGGAGTTCATCTGGTGCAAGTCGCGCGAGGAGCGCAAGGCGCGGGCATTGCGTGACGCCGGATTCGACATGGACCTCGATGGCTCTGATTCGTTCTCGATCCAGTATCAGAACGCCAACAACTCCGTGCGGGTCACCGATGAGTTCATGGATGCCGTCGTCGACGATGCCGATTGGACGCTGAAGGGCGTCATCGACGGTGCCCCGATCCGTACGATCCGGGCCCGTGATCTCTGGCGGCAGATCGCCACGGCGTCGTGGGAGTGCGCCGATCCGGGCCTGCAATTCGACACCACGATCAACAAGTGGCACACGGCTCACAACACGGGCCGGATCAACGGCTCGAATCCGTGCTCGGAATACATGCACCTCGACAACTCGGCGTGCAACCTGGCGTCGATCAACCTGCTGCGTTACATGGACGAGGACGGCAACTTCGACGTCGAGCAGTTCCGTCACACCGTCGAGGTGATGTTCACGGCTCAGGAGATCCTCGTCGGCCGCGCCGACTACCCGACTCCGTCGATCGGCGAGACCAGCCGCAACTTCCGTCAGCTCGGTATCGGTTACGCCAACCTCGGTGCCATGCTGATGGCTCTCGGGCTGCCGTACGACTCCGAAGCCGGCCGCGGCTGGGCCGGGGCGATCACTGCGCTGATGACCGGTCACGCCTATGCCACCTCGGCCCGGATCGCCTCGCGGATGGGGCCGTTCGCCGGCTTCGCCGAGAACGAGGAGCACATGCTCAAGGTGCTGCGGATGCATCGTGACGCCAGCTATATGATCGATCACCCGGCCATCCCCGACGTGTTGCTCGATGCCGCCCACGCCTCATGGGACTCCGCAGTTCGTGACGGCGAGGAGTTCGGCGTGCGCAACTCCCAGGCCAGTGTGCTCGCCCCGACCGGCACCATTGGACTGATGATGGACTGCGATACCACCGGTATCGAGCCCGATCTGGGCCTGGTCAAGCTGAAGAAGCTGGTCGGCGGCGGCACGATGTCGATCGTCAACCAGACCATTCCGCGGGCGTTGCGCAAGCTCGGCTACAACCCGGCCCAGATCGACGACATCGTCGGTTACATCGACTCGAACAAGTCGCTGATCGGCGCCCCGCATCTGGCGTCGGAGCATTTGGCGGTGTTCGCCTGCTCGATGGGCGACAACGTCATCCACTACGAGGGCCACGTGCGGATGATGGGAGCGGTTCAGCCGTTCATCTCGGGGGCGATCTCCAAGACGGTCAACATGCCCGAGGAGGCCACGATCGAGGAGATCGAGATGCTCCACCAGCTGTCGTGGGAGCTCGGCCTCAAGGCGGTGGCCATCTATCGCGACAATTGCAAGGTCGCCCAGCCGCTGTCGACGGCCAAGAAGGGGGAGGGCGTCGCCCCGGTGGCCGCCGCGACGCAGGTGATCGAGAAGGTCATCGAACGGGTCGTGCACCAGCCGATCCGCCAGAAGCTGCCGCGCAGCCGCCGCGCCCGCACGTTCGAGTTCCGGGTCGCGGACTGCAAGGGGTTCGCCACGATCGGCGAGTACGCCGATGGTCGTCCGGGTGAGATCTTCCTGACCGTCTCCAAGCAGGGCTCGACCCTCTCGGGGATCATGGACGCCTTCGCCAAGTCGATCTCGTACGGCTTGCAGTACGGCGTGCCGCTTCGGGCGTTCGTCGAGGCATTCGTCAACAGCCGCTTCGAGCCGGCCGGGATGACCGACGATCCCGATGTGCGCTTCGCCTCGTCGATCATGGACTACCTGTTCCGCCGCCTGGCGCTCGACTACATGTCGTACGCCGAGCGCGAGGCCCTGGGCATCTTCTCGATCGATGAGCGCCTGCAGCCCACCCTGCCCGGCGTCGAGGAGTCGGTGATCGAGACCTCGACCGGTAGCGAGGTGGTGGCCGACCCCAAGACGGTGCCGTCGGCCGGTGAACTGGCCATGCAGATGGAGCTGGGCACGATCGCTCCAGCCCCGTCGACCGATCATTCCCCGGCCCATGGCATGGTCCGCCCGGTATACAAGTCGGATGCGCCGATGTGCATGCAATGCGGCGTTCAGATGCAGCGCGCCGGCGCCTGCCACGCCTGCCCGAGCTGCGGATCGACCAGCGGCTGCAGCTGAACCGCGCATTATTGCGTCAGATGCAACAGGCCTCTGATGGTTTGGCGTTCTAGCGAATCAACGTCGAGTCCATTGCGGAGATCTCAACGAGGTGACGTTGGGCCCTGGCATCAGATCTCACGGGGGGTCCACTCTGTGGTGGACCCCCGTTGAGAGAAGGGCCGATGGCTCTTGTACGAATGATTCCGCTCATCATGTTTGGGATGGGGGCGTGCGGCTCAACGGCCTCGGACGGTTCGGCGACGGACAGCGCGCTGACAGCCGTCGCCGAGTCTCCGGCCGCGACATCGCCGAGCACTATCGAATCGACGAGCAGCACGGCCGCCACAGCAACGAGCATTCTCGAATTCACAACGGCAGGCTTGGTCGAATCCCAGGTTTCCACGACGAGCGCTGGGCTCTCGATGGACTTCACGTTCAAAGGTCTTGACGGCCTCGTGGCGGTCGAGGATCCACAACCGCGGGACTCGCCGGGCACTGATCAGCGCACCACGGCGTGGTCCACCGCGGGCGGCGTCACCGACGCGTTCTTGGTACTTGCAGACGTTCCCGCTGGGGCGGTGGATTCACCGGAGTGCGATTGCACCGCGACCAGAATCGATTCCCCAACGGGCCGCTTGTGGCTCGTCACCGACAGTGTCTCCGAGGTCCCGCCGCCATCAAGCGTGTCACGAACCATGTGGTGGCGCGATGACGGACGCCTGTGGATCGTGAGCAACTACGGCCTCGGGCCAGAACGCCTCACGGCACTCACGCTCGAGATTCAACTGGGCACAGATGGCACTCAAATGCTCGCCGATCCCTCGATGACGCTCGTCGGCACGAGCAGCCTGGACAACTACGCGTCCGTGAGCCAGCCCTGGACGTTCAATGGGCAGAACCTGAGCATCGCCGTCACCAACGGCGGATTGGCCCGACAGCTCGACAGCTTGACGGCCAGGTCCATCGTTGCCCAGACGATCGCCGGTACGGCGGGCTACAAAGTCACCCTCCTCAACGGGCAGGTGAACCTGATGTGGCCGACCGTCGATCCGACGTACTGGGGTTCGGTGACGAGCGGGCCTCCACTGGCCACCAGCATCGATGCCATCGCGGCTGCCGTCGTTCGAACCTGAGCCGGCACGGCCCTCGCCGGGCATGTCCAGATGACGTGCCTCCATGACTCGGCCTATCGACTGAGTCGCTCGAGGATCAGATAGCTCGCGCTCCCGGCCAGCCCGGCGGAGAGCCCGATGCGTGCGGCAACGCGCGTGAAGTCTCTCGGCCCTTCACCACATATCCCTCACCAAATGAGGCCAGGTGGTGGAGCGCATTCCGGCGTGCGGTGGCGGGTGATCCAGCCCCGCTCGCCGCCGCTGTCGATGATCGCCAATGCGGCCCGCAGATTCGTCTTCGGGTCCATCAACTCGGCGGCGGCCTCCTGCCGGGAGAGTTTCGGTGAGGACAGCACGCCCACATTGCCGAGGAACGCGCGGTTGCCGAGATTGATTTGCAGTAGTCCGACGGATCCACCGCTGGGGTCGCTGCGGTTCCATGATGTCGGGTCGCCTTTCGACTCGCGGCAGATCCGGTACATCCACTTGTCGACGTCCTGCAGCCCTGCATCGATGACCGCCCAGTACCAACGATCGACCTCGGGTTGGGGATGGTGCGGTCGGGTGCGATCGATCAGATTTCGTTCCAGAGCCAACTCGTAGCTGATGCCGTCGCGCTGGGCCCGATCGGCGGCCGCGGGATCGATGGTCGTGCCGGGCGCATCGGGGCCGGGTGACGGCCGCGCCGCATCGCGCCGTTGCGACTCGCGATCGGCACCGCTCCTGGCATCCGCCGACTCGCCCAGCGGCGGGTGCTCGACGGGAGTGGGTGTCGGATCGGGGTTGTTCGGCGGTGCCACGATCGGGGGCACGCCGGTCGTCAGGCTGGGAGGCTCGGTTGGGGGAGGTTGCGTCGTCGTCGACGGTTCGCTGGTCGTGGTCGACGGCTCGCTCGTCGAAGGGCTGGATGTGGACGGGTCGCTTGTCGATGGGCCGGATGTCGTCGGGCCGGATGTGGACGGTTGGGATGTGGAGGGATCGACGGACGTCGTCGTCGACTCGGGAGGGGTCGTGGACGGCGGCACGGTGACCGGTGATGACGTTGACGACGGCAATGACGTTGACGGCGGCGTCGGAGGGGACGGGAACGGGGCAGCCGTGGTCGACTGGAGCGCACTCGCCGCCGAGGCTGAATGGGCCGCCAGGGCGGCGGCGGAGAGGACACCGCACGTTCCCACTATAGACAGGAATACCACGTAGAGAGGTGTTTTTACCGCCATATGTGTCTGATCCTAGGGAGCCGGTTGGACGGAATCCCCTGGTCCGATCGGCCCATCCGCCCAGCCGCTATGGTCGTGGACTCATGGCCAATCTGCGGTTCTCCTTCGGGACGATGGGCTCGGGCAAGAGCACGGTTGCCCTTCAGATCCACCACAACCTCGGCGTTGGCGGGCTGCGAGGATTGCTCCTCACCAAGCTGGATCGTGATGGTTCGCAAGTCACCAGCCGCCTTGGCGTAGCCGCTCCGGCCATCGAGGTGACCCCCGATCTCGACCTGTATGACCTGGTCACCAGGTATTGGCCAATCCATTACCTGGTGTGCGACGAGGCCCAGTTCTACACACCGACGCAGTGCGACCAGCTCGCCCGAGCCGTCGACGACTACGCCGTCGACGTGTACGCATTCGGTTTGATCACCGACTTTCGCGGGCAGCTGTTCGAGGGGACCCGACGAATGCTCGAGGTCGCCGATGAACGGGTGCCGATGCAGGTCGAGGCTCGTTGTTGGTGTGGGTCGCGAGCGACGTACAACGCCCGGTTGGTCAATGGCCGTGTGGTCTACGAAGGCGAGACCGTCGTGGTCGGCGACACCAACGAGGAGCAGGATCTTCCCCTCTTCGGTGATGTCGTGCGCTACGAACTGCTCTGTCGTCGTCACTATCGCAGTGGGCAACTGGCCGTCGCCGACGAGTAGCCGCCCGCACGGGTTGACCGGCGGGTCGACACGCACGGATCGGCGGTCGACTACCAACTGCACGGCATACGTTTGATGCCGTTGATGAATGCCGACAGCAGCCGGTCGGGCTCGCCGGTGATCTCGAGGTTCGGGAGCTGCTGGAAGATCTCGTCGTACATCACCTGGATCTCGCGTCGGGCGAGGTTGGCCCCCAGGCAGAAGTGCGGTCCGCCGGCGCCGTAACCGGCCATCTCGTTGGTGTTCGTCCGGAAGATGTCGAACCGGTGCGGATCGGCGAACACCTTCGGATCGCGGTTGGCCGCCCAGTACCACATGACGACCTTCTCGCCCTCTCGAACGAGCGTGCCGTTGACGTCGACGTCCTGATTGGCGATGCGGCGCATGTGGATCACGGGTGAAGCCCAGCGGACGATCTCGTCGCCGGCCTTCAGCGACAGGTTGGCGTAGTCATCGATCAGCGCCCGGCGCTGGTCGGGGTGCCGGGTGAGTTGGTGCATCCCCCACGAGATGGCGTTGCGTGTGGTCTCGTTGCCGGCGACGGCCAACAGGATGAAGAACGACCCGAACTCGGCGGCCGACAATCGCTGCCCGTCGACTTCGGCATGCATCAGCGTCGAGGTGATGTCTTCG
The DNA here is from genome assembly GCA_031371195.1 of Actinomycetes bacterium. Lineage (GTDB taxonomy): Bacteria > Actinomycetota > Acidimicrobiia > Acidimicrobiales > Ilumatobacteraceae > JANMJD01. The sequence goes on from JANMJD010000075.1 coordinate 28,245, forward strand.
CGCGGGTGGGCGAGCCGATCGGTGCCCAACGCCTGGGCATAGTTGAACATCCCCATCGCCGCCGTGATCAACCCGTTGAGATCCTGGGCGAAGTCGGGATCGCCGATGCCGAGGATCATGTTGGTCCAGTCGAAGATCTGCTGCTCGTCCTCGGCGGGCACGCCGAGCATGTCGCAGATCACGCCCAGGGGGAGCGGGGCGGCGAACTGCTGGACGAAGTCGCAACCGTCGCCCATCTCGCGGGCCTCGGCGACCAATCGACGGGCCCGGTCGCGGACGTTCTGTTCGACCAGGGCGACCATCTTGGGGGTGAAACCCTTCTGGACGAGCAGGCGGAACTTGGCATGGCGGGGGTCGTCCATCACGATCATCGAACCGAAGAACTCGAGCGTCTCGGGCATCGACTCGTTGGAGGTGATCCCCCCGGCGGACGAGAAGGCGTGGGCCTGGCGGTTGACCATCCGCACGTCGTCGTAGCTGACCGCACTCCAGAACCCCGGACCCTTGATGCCGCCCTCGACGATGGAGATCTCCTCATGGAAGCTCATCGTCGGCTGTTCGCGGAGGCGATCGAAAGCTCGGGCGCGCTCATCGAGTGGCAGGCGCCAGAACTCGATGTCGCCCAGTTGGATGTCGTCGACGGTGGAGTAAGCGGGCATGGGCAGATTCTGCCCCGCCCGGCTACGCCACGAAGGGGTCGAGCGCCGCAGTGGGCGATGTCAGAGCGACGATCCGGCTCAGCCAGGTGAGCGAGACATAGCCGGCCCGCACGGCCCCGACATCGCTGAGCGGGTCGGGCTCGCTGGGCAGACCCCACTCGAACGAGGCGGAGTAGGCATCGTGATGGCCCGGCTTCGGCTCGAGGCGTACCGCAGTGATTGATCGTCCGGGCCGCGTGGCCAGTGAGGTGTAGCGCCAGCCTTCCATCTCGTCGAAGGCCAGGTTGGGAACGTTGACATTGAGCACCGATGCCTCGGCCGGCGGCTCGGCGATCAAGGCCCCGACGACCTGCGAAGCGACTTGGGCGGCGGAATCCCAGCGCTGGCCGAGGAGCATGTCGTCCCAGGCCTGGCCCTCGATCGCGCCGACCGTGACGTCCTGGCTGACGGCGACTCCGGTGATCCCGGCGTTACGGCCGGTCAGCACCGCCCCGATCGTTCCCGAGTGATACGGCGTGCGGGCGCTGGTGTTCGCTCCGGGGTTGATGCCCGCCACGACCAGGTCGAACGGGGCGGGGCCAAAGGCCCCGGAGATGGCGAATCGCACACACAGCGCCGGCGGGCCGGCGACGGTCCAAACCTCGTCAAGGCCGTCGAGCGCCACCCGGTGCACATCGGGCCGGATCAGGTGCAACGCACCGAGCGCAGCCCCGGCCCCGGAGTACTCCGCATCGGGAGCGACGACGACCACCTCTCCGTGGGCTCGCATTGCCCGGGCCAGAACGTGCAGACCCTCCGAATCGATTCCATCGTCGTTGGTCAGCAGGATGCGCGGCATCACCCCATTCTGCCTGGCGGGTTCGTCGTCCGCTGCGCTTCCTCCTCGCGCCGCGTGTTCGCTACGCCTGGCGGCGCTTCACGCTCACCTGCCTGGCGGGTTCGTCGTCCGCTGCGCTTCCTCCTCGCGCCGCGTGTTCGCTACGCCTGGCGGCGCTTCACGCTCACCTGCCTGGCGGGTTCGTCTTCGGCTGCGATTCCTCGTC
>JANMJD010000092.1:0-2347 GCA_031371195.1 Actinomycetes bacterium
GTGATGTCGGCGACCTTGTGGATGCCCTCGACCTGCTCGACGATGGTGGTCTGCACGCCTTCGAGCATCGTCATCCGGCTCATCGAGCAGCCGTGGCAGCCGCCACCCATCGTCATGTAGGCCGTCCCCTCACCATCGTGGCCCGCAAAGGTCACAAAGCCACCGTGGGCGGCCAGCGCCGGGTTGACCTCGCCGCTGATGATCAGCTCGATCTCGGCCGAGATCTCGTCGTCGTGGATGAGACCCTCGGGCCGCACCGAGGCCGGCTTGTTCGGGTTGCGCAGAATCAGCCCGGTGGTCTCGGCATAGTCGAGCGTCGCACCCTTGAGGTTGTCGATGTCCTTGGAGGGGATGATCACCTTCAGCCCGTCGTGGGTGCGGACCTCGTCGGTGAAGGCGGCCTTGGTGACGATGTCGAACGAGAGGTCGTAGCGGAAGTCCTGCCCGGGCGACGAGATGATCTCGAGCCGCAGGCCCATCCGGTCGGCTTCCGGCTCGTCGGCACGCAGTTCGAGCAATTTGGCATGCGCCTCGGGGGTGAGTTCGATGATCGGCTCGCTGAGCGACGCCGTCGTGGCTGCCGCATCGGCAAACGGGGACACCGGCGCAAACGGCGACGTCTTCACCGGATCCTGGGCAGGGGCTTCGAGCTGGCTCACATTGTTGACGCTATCGGGCGGTGCCGTCAGGCGCTATCGGGCCATCCCTCGTCGTGCAACCGCGGCCCGGAGCGCTACGTTCGTCGCATGGCCCTCGACCACGCCGCCTCGCCTGCTCCCCTTGATTCCGCCGCCTTCATCGACCACCTGCGGCACGAGGCGGAGCTGTTCGCCGATGCCGTGCGCCGTGGCCCGCTCGATGCCCCGATCAGCGCGTGCCCAGGCTGGGACCTCCGCCGACTCGCCGAGCACCTGACCTCGGTACATATGTGGGCCCGAACCGCCGCGTCGACCGGCGAACGGGTCGCTTTCGCCGATCCCCCGACGCCAACCGATGGCGACTACGCGACGCCCTACGTCGCAGCTGCCGATTCGTTGATCGAGGTGCTTGACGGACTCGATCCTGATGGTCCGACGTGGCATATCTTCCCCGTGGAGCGCGTCAATCGGGTGTGGCCTCGCCGCCAGGCACACGAGACCCTCGTCCATCGGTGGGACGCCGAACAGGCCGTCGCCCTGGTCGCTGGTGGTTCGACCACGCCGATGAGCCCAGAGCTCGCCTCGGACGGCATCGACGAGTATTTCGAGATGATGCTGCCCCGTCTGATCAAGCGCTCGGCCGCCGAGGGATCGGCGGTGGCCTTGCCGACGAGCAGCCTGCACGTCCATTGTCTCGACACCCATGGAGAATGGCTGGTCAGCGTGGGTGACGAGGCCACGTTGGTGATGACGCGGGCCCATGCAAAAGGTGATGCGGCGTTGCGTGGTCGCGCCGAAGACCTGCTGCTTCGCCTGTGGGGCCGCCCGGTCGCCGATGGCGCCATCGACGTGGTCGGCCGCGCCGAGGCCGCCAGCCAGTGGCTCGCACTCGGCGGCGCATAGCTGGACCGCCGCGTAGCCATCCGCCGCACGGTGCCCGTCTGATCGACCGCCGCCTCGAAGTCGAGGCATTCACGACCTGTCGGGGTTGCACGTGGGCGCCGGCATCGAGTTTCGTTTCGTGGCCAGCCTCTGGCTGATAATCGATTGGATCGCCGGTCGCGGTCTGCCGCACCTGACGGACCGGACCTGGTCGCCGTGGATCAACTCGCTCGCCGTTCCGGAAGATGGCCGGGAGGGGCCCCGGACCTCGGCCGTTGGTCGACAAGCGGCCGAGCGTACGCGGCGGCGAATGGCCGGCGCGTGTGCAGCGTTCCGTCGGGACGCCACAGGCTGACGGTTCTGGTTGGGGTCATGGTGAGCCGCCATCGCCCTTCGTGGACCAGGTGATGATGGCGACTGCACATCGGCAGCAGGTTGACCCAATCCGTTGGCCCGCCGCGCTCGAACGGGGTGACGTGGTGGATTTCGCAGTGATCGAACGAGACATCACAACCGGGAAACCCGCAGCTGCGGTATTGGGCTCGCAGTGCCCGGCGCTGCGCCCGGCTGGCCTGACGCTTATGCCTCCCCAGATCGAGTACCTGCCCGTCGCCGCCGAGCACGGCGGGTAGCACCGCCGCATCACACAGCAGGCGCCGCACGGAGGCAACGGCCAACGGCGCGCTATCGGATGTCTCGCAGACCGTGGTGGCGTGCACGCCCTGCTCCAAAGTCGCCAGATCGACGAGCACGACGACTTCCGTCGCTCCCGGTCGTTTCGCCCGAGACGACTCCAGCACCAGGTTGGCGAGCGCCCTGGCATCGAG
>JANMJD010000136.1:0-5137 GCA_031371195.1 Actinomycetes bacterium
CACCTCGCGCGACGGAGCCGAAGACGGCGATGGAACGGCCTTTGTGGTGTTTCACGAGCGCCAGGATGGAATCTCGATGACGCTCGATGAGCGAGTTGAGGACGGCCGACCCCGGTGTCATGGCCCGAATCCTACGCCGACTGTCGCCCGGTTGGCATCGATCGGCCGCTGAGCCGGCTGTTCAGGGGTTGACGCGGGCGATCATTGCTTTGAGGTAGGCACCTTCGGGGAAGCCGATCGGATGGTCGATGGCATGGCCGGTCTGGGCGATCTCGTCCAACTCGTCGCCGCGGCTGTTGGCCACGGTGACGATCGCGTCGAAGAACCGGTCGGCGGTGATCCGACTGGAACACGAGGCCTGCAGCAGGATGCCGCCGGGTCGCACCAGCGAGAGCCCGAGGGCGGTCAGTCGGCGGTAGGCCTGCAGGCCGCCGGCGACGCTCGACTGGCGTTGGGCGAACGATGGCGGATCGATGATGACGATGTCGAACCGCTGCCGCTTCCGTACCAGGTCGTCCATCGCGTCGAATGCATCGCCGATCGTGGTCTCGTGGCGGCATGCTGCGACCGTCGGGCGCGAGGCGTTGATCGTCATGTGGTGACGAGCCAATTGGATCGACGCCGGGCTCATGTCGATGGAGTGCACCGACGCCGCGCCTCCCGCGGCGGCGTGGACGGTGAAACCGCCCGAGGACGAGAACACGTCGAGCACGTGGGCGCCGTTGGCCATCGTGCCGATCAACGCCCGGTTATCGCGTTGGTCGAGGAAGTGGCCCGTCTTCTGACCCTCGGCGATATCTGCTTCGAATATCAGATCGTGTTCGAGGAACCGCACCCGGGACGACGGGACATTGCCGATGAGCGCCGTTCCTTCGGGCAACGGTGTACCGGCACCGGCCACGCGGCGGCTCAACCGCAGGACGAGTGAACGCGGCTCCAGCAACTCCTCGAAGATCGGGATCAACGTGCCGAGATAGGGGAACCAGGCCTCGGAGTACAGCTTGAGGACGTAGTCGTCGGCGTAGCGATCGAGGACCAGCCCACCGAATCCATCGTTCTCGCCGTGGATGCAGCGGTACCCGGTGGTGTGGCCCGACGTCCGCAACGAGTCCCGTCGAGCGAGCGCCGCGGCGATGCGCATCCGCCACCAGCCGGAATCGATCGTCACCGGTTTGCCGGTGTGCAGCACCTTGATGCGGATCGGCGAGTTCGGGTCGTACAGCCCGATCGCTGCGAATCGCCGGCTGTCATCGAAGATCACGGCCAGGTCGCCGGGCTGCCCGCCGTCGGCGACCGACGCGACCGAGGCGTCATACACCCACGGATGCCCACCACGGACCTGGCGCAGGGCATCGGGCGTCAGTCGCACCGCCAGTCGGCGAGCGCTCGGGGCCGGCAGGCTCTCGACCACGTCTGACGGCATGGGGCGAGGCTACCGGTGGCGCCGATCGCCTCAGTCGGCTGTCACCTCGTTGCCGAACGGGCCGTTGATGATGCCCTTCTCGAACTCCGCCGGAAGTCGACGTCACTACCGGGTGTGTCGTCGCCCCGGGCGGTGGAGCCGAAGAGCGCAATGGCGCACCCACGGTGCCGCCGGACGAGACCGTTGATCTCTTATCGCTTCGCCTCGATGGCGATCCGACGGTCGGTCACGGATACAGAGTTGATCACGCCTCCTTGATCAGCGATTGATCGCAAGGTAGAAAGGCTCCTGATGAGATAGAATTCGACCATGGCCTTGAGCATCAAAAGCGAGACAGCCGATCGATTGGCCCGTGAGCTTTCGGAGCTGACCGGTACATCGATCACCGAAGCCGTGACCAATGCACTCGCCCAACAGGTCGACGCTGCACGTCGAGTGCGGCAGAAGCGCCGGTCCGTTCTTGATCTGGCGCTGGAATTTCGGCGACTCCCAGTGATCGACCCCCGTCCCGCCGACGAGATCATCGGTTACGACAGCAACGGGCTGCCCATCTGATGGTGGTCGACACCTCGGCCATTGTGGCCGTGCTCCTTGGCGAACCCGAATCGGAACGAATCGACGCAGTCCTCACGAGCGAGGCCGAACTGCTGATATCGGCCGCCACGCACGTGGAGCTGGCGATCGTCGTCGAAGGGCGTGCCGGGTCGGCCGGATCCTTGCTCCTCGGCGAATTGATCCGTCGCGTAGAACTGCGCGTTGTCGCAGTTGACGCCGACCTTGCCATCACGGCCATCGAAGCATGGCGACGGTACGGAAAAGGCCGTCACCCCGCTGGACTGAATTACGGCGACTGCTTCTCGTACGCATTGGCGATCAGCCGCAACGAGCCGCTGCTCTTCGTCGGACGCGATTTCGGTCAAACCGACGTGGTCAGCGCCCTCGGTGACGAGCCGTAACTACGTCAGCGCGTCGGTGGAGCCGACTCACTGGGTTCCAACCTCACGCATTGGCCCGATGGTAGGCACGCACGTCGACGAGGGGGCGCCGTTCGCGGACTTGAATGGGGTGGACTTCACCGTCGATGTTGAGTAGCGGCGGCAGTGGGTCGGCGAGTGCGACACCGGCGCGTTCGAGGACCACGGTCATGATCTCGGCGGCCTGATCGGATAACTGCACCAGCGTTCGGTGGCGATGTTGGCGAATCCCGAGGTCGACCTGGGCCATCCGTTCGATGCCGACGAGCCGAAGGGTGTCGATCAACAGCGCGCTCTCGACGCCGTAGCTCTCGATGAACGGCAGCCGTTCGAGCAGGCTGCGCCGCGCCGCACACTCCCCGCCCAGCGGCTGGCGGATAGTGGCCAGCGGCGGGAAGAACAACGACATCAGCGGCCGGGCGACCAACTCGGTCGTGCGGCCTCCGCCCTGTCCCTGCTGGTCGATCGGGCGGACGTAGAACCCCTTGACGATGTCGATGTCATCGTCGGTGAGCAACGGAGCAACGAGGCGGGTGATGTACGACGGCGTGAAGCTGGTCAGGTCGGTGTCGCACCAGACGATGATGTCGCCCGTGGAGGCGGCGACGGTGCGGTAGAGCACATTGCCCTTGCCCCGGCCCAAGCCTTCCTCGGGAAGGACCGACGACACCGAGATCACCTTGGCTCCGTTGGCAGCGGCGATCAAACCGGTGTCGTCGGTCGACCCGTCATCGAAAACGAGCAACTCGTCGACCAACGGCGCGCCCGGCGTATGGACGAGGTGCTGGGCGATTTCGCCGACGATCGGTCCGACGGTCGCCTCCTCGTTGCGGGCGGGGAGGCACACCGAGATCGTTTTGCCCCGCTTGAGGGCGACCAACTCGGCGACCGACCGGGTGGTCGGGGTGATGGTGCGGACGGCTGATCTCACGTCGTCCCCCTTAGCCTGCACGAACGATGATGCGACTGTTCGGCGTGATCAACGCCTCCCCAGATTCCCTCAATGCCGACTCGATCGCCACCACCCCCGAGACAGCGCGGGCCCGCGCCGATCTGCTGATCGACGAAGGCGTGTGGGGCTTCGACATCGGTGGCCAAGGCTCGACCTTCGCCGCCACCGAGGTTCCCTCCGATGACGAATGGGCCCGGCTGGAAGTCGTGTTGCCGACGATCGCCGGCTACGGCATGCCGTTCAGCGTCGACACCTGGCGGCCCGACACGGCCCGCCGTTCGCTGGCCGCCGGAGCGACCTGGCTGAACGCCGCCGATGGTCTGCAGCAGGACGAGATGATGGAGGTCGCCGCCGAGTTCGGCTGCCCTGTCGTGCTGCCGTTCCTCAGCGGCCCCGACCCGCTGCGGATGGCCTTGGTGACCAGCGACGATCCGATGGGCGTCATCGTCGAGTACACCGAGTCGATCCTGCGGCGAGCCGACCGTTTCGGCATCCGCCACAACGTGGTCATCGACCCGGGCACCGGCTTCGCTCCCCACGATTGGGCGTGGGAGGAGCGCTTCGTCTACCAGAAGCGCGTGTACAGCCAACTGGAGCGTCTGCGTGTCTTCGGCCTGCCGCTGTATATCGCGCTGCCGTGGAAGGAAACCGCGCAGCACGCCGAGCTGCTCGACATCGTGATCTCGCAGCATCCCGAGTATGGGCGTTGCCACTATGCGGCCCGCATCCGCGCTGCGGAAATGCGCGCGGCCGAACGGGACGCGGTCATAGATCGAGATCATCGACCCGCCTGATACCTCCGGCGGGAAGTCGCTGATCCCACTCCTTCGGGCACCGATCCGGTGCGATCTCGGCGAGCGGCGTCAACACGAAGCGCCGCTCGAACATCCGGGGATGGGGAATCGTCAACTCGTCGCTCTGCACCGTGACGCCGTCGTACAGCAGGACGTCGAGGTCGAGGGTGCGGGCCCCCCAGCGCACCTTGCGCTCGCGACCGTCGGCAGTCTCGATCCGTCGGCACGTGTCGAGCAGTTCGAACGGGTTGAGGCGGGTCTCGACCTCGACGACCATGTTCAGGTACGGCCCGGATTCGTCGGGGCTTCCGACCGGATCGGTCTCGTATACCCCCGATATCGCATGCACGCCGGGGAGGTTGAGCACGGCGAACCGCAAGTGCTCGCGGCGGTCGCCGAGGTTCGAGCCGATGGCGACGAACGCCGACGTCAGTTTGCGTTCCAACTGGATCAGGTCGGCTCGCCGCCGCCGGACACGTACCGCAGTCGTATCGACATCGTGCGGCACCGGCGGCCGCAGCTTGCGCACGATCACCTCGACGGCATCGACCCGGGCGAGTCCGAGGATCTCCTCGGCGATGCGGTTGGCCACCCGCTCCAGCAGCAGGGTGTGCTCGGTTTCGATCACCTTGTTGACCAGGCCGATCGCCGTGCCGTAGTCGACCGAGAGTTCCAGATCGTCGGTCGCGCCGGCGGCACGGGCATCGAGTTCGATGAAGAAGTCGACCTCGAACGGCTGGGGGCGGCTGCGCTCCTCGGGCAACAGGCCGATGGTGCCCACGGCGCGCACGCCGGTCACCTCGATACGGTCGATATGCAATGTGCCTCCTCGGCATCGGCCCGGCGGGGGCCCGGGCATTCACAGCTTGGCGCGTCGGTTACGGACTTGCGAGATGGAGACACACCGAGATGTGCAAACGTTTCGGTGAATTCCGTCATTCCCCGCGGGCGTCGCCGACCTGTCGAATGGCCCGCACGACCTTCGAGAATCGCT
>JANMJD010000184.1:0-19421 GCA_031371195.1 Actinomycetes bacterium
CGAACCCACTCCGGACGGCGCCCGACTCATGGCGTCGGTGCCGACCAGTGGGCTCGGCACCGTCCGCGTGGGCGAGGGCGTCACCCTCGCCTGGCCCGAAACGGCTGCATTCGCCCTGGCAGCAGACGTTTCGGCGACTCAACCAAGGGGAGATGCAACATGACATCACGACGTGTAACGACCGGACTTGCCGCAGGCCTGATCCTGGTCGCCGGCGCCTGTGGGAGTAGTTCGACCAGCTCCGGCGGCGCGGCCAAGTTCAAGGTGCCCGACATCCCGAAGCTCGACAAGCTCGGGACCGGTGAGGGTGCGCTGAACATCATCGCCTGGGCCGGCTACGCCGAAAACGGCTCCACCGACCCGGCCTACGACTGGGTGACGCCGTTTCAGGACAAGACCGGCTGCAAGGTGACGGTGACCAACGGGGCGACCTCCGACGAGATGGTCAGCCTGCTCCAGGGAGGTGGTTTCGACGGTGTGTCGGCTTCGGGTGACGCCAGCCTGCGGATGATCGCCTCAGGTCTCGTCGCCCCGGTGAACACCGATCTCGTGCCCTCGTATGCCGATGTCTTCCCGTTCCTGAAGGACCAGACCTATAACTCGGTCAACGGCCAGATGTACGGCATCCCCCACGGTTGGGGCGCCAACGTGCTCCAGTACAACACCGACGTGGTCAAGCCGGCGCCCGACTCGTGGGGCGCGGTGTTCGATCCGAAGTCGCCCTACGCCGGCAAGATCACCGCCTACGACAGCCCGATCTACATTGCCGACGCGGCCCTGTACCTCAAGTCGACGCAGCCCGATCTGGGGATCAAGAACCCGTACGCCCTCGACCAGAAGCAGTTCGACGCCTCGGTGCAGCTGCTCAAGGCGCAGAAGCCGATCATCGGCGAGTACTGGAGCGACTACCTCAAGTACGAGGAGGCGGCGACCGCCGGCTCGATCGTGCTCGGTACCAGCTGGCAGATCATCACCAACACGCTCACCGGTGCCGATCCGGCTGTGCCGGTGGCCTCGGTGCTGCCCAAGGAGGGCTCGACCGGCTGGTTCGACACCTGGATGGTGGCGGCCAAGGCCGAGCACCCCAACTGCATGTACATGTGGATGGACTGGATCGCCGGCCCCGAGGCTCAGTCGCAGGTCACGACGTATTTCGGTGAGGCCCCGTCGAACTCGAAGGCCTGTGCCCTGAACGCCGATATGAAGGCCCACTGCGAGGCCTACCATGCCGCCGACACGGCGTATGCCGCCCGGATCTCGGGTTGGACGACACCGACCACGACCTGCCTCGACGGCCGCGGTGACAAGTGCATCCCGTACTCCGAGTGGGTCAAGGCCTGGGACGCGATCAAGGGCTGATCCATTGACCCTCGTCACCGCCCCCGAACCGCCGGCCCTGCCGGCCGGCGCGTTCGGGGGTGTGGCGCGATTCTTCGACCGCCATCCGCGCCTGCGGTTGTGGTCATTCCTCACCGGACCGATGCTCTGGCTGGTCGTCGCCTACGTCGGCTCGCTGGTGCTGATGTTGTCGACATCGCTGCACCCGATCGACGACTTCACCAGCCAGCCGATCCGTTCGACGTGGACACTGGCCAACTTCCGCGAACTCGTCGATTTCTCCGGGCCGTATCCGACCAAGATCCTGCGCACGATCGGCGTCGCTGCCTCGGTGACGGTCATCGATGTGGTGCTGGCGGTGCCGCTGGCCTTCTGCTTCGTCAAGGTGGTCCGTCCCCGATGGCGACGCATCGCCGTCGTCGCCGTGCTGATGCCCCTGTGGGCGAGCTACATCGTCAAGGTGTATGCCTGGCGAACCTTGCTCAACCCCGAGGGAGGTGTGCTGCGCAAGTCGCTCAGTGCCTCACCCGGATTCTCGTTGTTCTCGCTGATCCTGGTGCTCTCGTACCTATGGCTGCCGTACATGATCCTGCCCGTGATGAGCGGGCTCGAGAAGCTGCCCGACTCGCTGCTCGAAGCATCGGCCGACCTGGGTGGACGCGCCGGGCGAACGCTGCGATCGGTGGTGTTGCCGTTGCTCGTACCGTCGGTGGCGGCCGGATCGATCTTCACGTTCTCGCTCTCGCTCGGCGACTACATCTCGGTCAAGCTGGTCGGTGGGACGACCGATGTGATCGGCTCCACCGTGGAGCGTCAGCTGTCGACCAACCTGCCGTTCGCCGCCGCCCTCGCCGTCGGGTCGATCGCCGTGATGGGCTGCTACCTCACCGGAGTGCGCCGCCTCGGCGCCTTCGACAGCCTGTGAGGTCCTGATGTATCTCGGTCGGGGCGTCCGTCGAGCGTTGATGGCCTTCTCCGCGGTTGTGCTCGCCTTCCTGTACATGCCGCTGGTGATCGTCGTCATACAGTCGTTCAATGCGTCGGAGTCGGCCGCCTGGCCGCCCAGGCGGTTGACGACGAAGTGGTGGTCCGGCGTGTTCGACCAGGGCGGCTGGCGGGCTTCGTTGGCCCAATCGCTCAAGGTCGCCCTGTTGGCGACACTGATCGCCCTGGTGCTGGGGAGTCTCACCGCCTTCGCCGTTCATCGGTTCGACTTCTTCGGTCGCAGCACGGTGAACTTCCTGGTCGTGCTGCCGATCGCCCTGCCCGGCATCGTCACTGGAATCGCCCTGCGCTCGGCGTTCCGCGAACTCGACGTGTCACTCGGACTGCTCACCGTGGTGGTTGCCCATGCGACGTTTTGCATCGTCGTGGTGTTCAACAACGTCATCGCCCGCATGCGCCGCCTGACCCCGAGTATCGAGCAGGCCTCGGCCGATCTGGGCGCCAACCCGTTCCAGACCTTCCGCTATGTGATGTTCCCGATGCTGCGTACTGCGCTGCTCGCCGGGGCGTTGCTGGCGTTTGCCCTCAGCTTCGACGAGATCGTCGTCACGACGTTCACCAACCAGGGTCGCGACACCCTGCCCCAGTGGATCCTCGACAACGTATTCCGCGGCAAGAACGTCACCACGGTCAATGTCGTGGCCGCCGGAGTGGTGCTGCTGTCGGCGATCCCGGTGTGGGTTGTGCAACGCCTCACCGACGGCGGCAACGCCGCCGGCCGGTAGATCCCGACGGCTTCGTCGGTGTCATCGCCTGATGTCGAGAAATGCCGACCGAACGCGTGCGCCACCTCTTGCGCTGAACCGGCGGCCTGGAGCAGAACACGGCCGGTTCGGCGGTCGGCATCGTGACCTGCCCCGCGTCGGCTCGGTAGCCTCGGGGCCGCATGGATGCATCGCTGATCATCACGTTCGTCGCCCTGTTCGTCTCCGTGGCGATCTTCGGGTTCGGTGTTCTCGTCCTCAATCGACGGCGGGAGGCGGCCCGCCTGGCCGCGGGCCGTCCGTCTGCACCGCCGGTGTCGGCGGGACGCACCCCCGCCGTGACACCGCAACCCGCCCCACCGACTCCCGTCCCGATGGGTGCACCCGAAGGCGCGGCTCCGGTTGATGTCGATACCGGTGATGCCGATGCCGGTGATGCTGATGAGCTGGCCGGAGCGGCGGTCGGCACGATCGACGAGCGACCCCACCTCGAGTCGCTCGATCTGGAACGCCCCAGGTTTCGCGACCGGCTCGGTCGGGCACGCGCCGGGCTGGTCGGGGCGATGCTCGGGGTTCGCAAGCGGGCGGTGATCACCGACGAGACCTGGGACGAGTTGGAAGAGGCCCTGCTCAGGGCCGATGTCGGCGTTCGGGTCACCGATGAGTTGCTCGGTGGTCTGCGGGCGCGGGTGAAGTCGAAGGAGATCGGTGATCCCGATGCGCTGCTCGACGCCCTGCGCAGCGAGATGACCGGCCGTCTTACCGGGGCCGATCGTTCGCTGAAGTTCGCCAACCGGGGCCCGGGGTTGCCCGACGTCTGGCTGTTCGTCGGAGTCAACGGCGTCGGTAAGACGACCACGATCGGCAAACTCGGAGCCCGACAGGCGGCCGAAGGCCATCGGGTGTTGATGGCCGCCGGCGACACGTTCCGCGCCGCGGCCGCCGAGCAGCTGGCGACCTGGGCGGAACGGTCGGGGGCGGAGTTCGTCCGTGGTAACGAGGGCGGCGATCCGAGTGCGGTGATCTTCGACGGCGTCCAGGCTGCGGCCGCTCGGGGCTGCGACCTCGTCCTCGGAGACACCGCCGGGCGACTGCACAACAAGTCGAACCTGATGGACGAGTTACGCAAGGTCCGGCGCGTCGCCGATCGCGAGCCCGGCCGCGTTGCCGAGGTGCTGCTCGTCATCGACGCCACGACCGGTCAGAACGGCCTCGTCCAAGCCCGCGAATTCCGGGAGGCCACCGAGGTCACCGGTGTCGTGCTGACCAAGCTCGACGGCTCGGCCAAGGGCGGCATCGTCTTCGCCATCGAGACGGAGTTGGGAATCCCGATCAAGCTCGTCGGCCTCGGTGAATCCATCGGTGACCTGGTCGAATTCGATCCCGAGGAGTTCATCGACGCCCTCTTCGCCGACGGCTGAGCCGCCTTGCCACCCGCAGGCCGTGGGTTGAGCGGCCTCGCCGCCGGGTCGACGACGTCGGATTTCTGCGAAAGGCGGGAACCGCCGGCGCATCGTGCGACGTCCAAATACCATGACACGCATGAACATCCCCCGTTCCCGCCGCGTGATGCTCGCTCTCGCCGCAGTGGCGTTCGGAATGAGCGCTTGCGGTGACTCGTCCACGTCGACAGGCTCCCCGTCGACGACCATTGTCGCCGGGGTCAAGCCGGCGGTGATCAAGATCGCCGGCACAGGTTCGACTCGGGGCGTTTCCGCCGCGGCCGAAGCGGCACCAGCGGCCGACGCTGGTGCCGGTTCCGCCGGGAACACGGCCTCGAAGATCTACGCCGCCAACGTCGACTACGTCTACGACGGCGAGACGCCGACATTCGATGGACCCGCCGGAGCCTGGTACTTCCCCGTCGGCGCCGCCCCCTCCGACGAGCAGCTGCGCAGCTTGGGCGCGGCCTTCGGCTTCACCGACGCACCCCGCACCCTCCCCGAGGACCAGGGCGGCGGCTGGGCCTTCGGGGCCACAGACGGCACGGGCGCAGGACTGCAGGTCAGCCCGAGCGCCACCCTCGACTGGTGGTACTACCCGGCACCTGGCGTCGTGACGCCGGTGGAGAGCTGCGCCGTCGCCGTCGAGTCGGCCGTCGACCCTTCGGCCGATCCGGCTGTCGACCCTGCGGCCGATCCGGGCGCAGTCCCCGCGCCGCCGGCTGTTGCGCCGCCCGAGCCGTGTCCCGCTCCGACTCCGCCTGGCGGCGTTCCGAACGAGGCCGATGCCCTGGCCAAGGCACGCGATCTGTTCACGGCGATCGGTCTCGATCTCACGGGCTACGACCTGGCGGTGATGGGCGACGAGTGGGGCCGCACGGTGACGATCACCCAATTGCTCGACGGCCACAGGTCGCCGGTGGCCCAGTCGGTCGGTTACGGTGAGAATGGTACCGTGACCTGGGCCGGTGGTGTGCTCGGCACACCCGTCCGCAGCGCTGACTATCCCCGTGTCACGGTGGCCGACGCAGTTCAACGGCTCAATGACCAGTCCGCAGCGTGGGGCCCATTGGTGCGCGGCGCGGCGATCGACCTCCCGGCCGAAGGACCGATCGTCGGCAGTGCCGGGGGTGCTCCGATCGAACCCTCGGTCGGAGCACCGGGGATTGCCGTCGTCCCGGTCGTGTGCCCGGCCTCGGGCGACCTCGCCGCCCAGTCGGGTGGAGCCGGTGACTCCGCAGCGACGGCTGGCGCCGGAGCGGGCGGTGGGGCCGTGGTCGCTCCGGGAGTGGTCAGCGCCGCAGATTCGGGACCGGCCGCCACGGCGATCCCGCCGGTTGCACCCGACGAGACCGTCGTGGCCGTCAATCCCGCGGTCGACGTGGCTCCCCAGCCCGGCGTCGACTGCGGCATCGTGACGCCGCCCACGCCGGTGACCGTCCATCTCAACGGAGTCACCGAGAGCCTGACGATGGTGTGGGCAACCGACAACACCGTCTGGTTGTTGCCCGCTTATGACTTCACCTCGGCCGATGGTGGCCGGTACCAGGTGAATGCCGTGGCCGATGGCTATATCGAGAACGTCCCGGTCGAGGGTACTCCGGTGCTCTCGACCGAGGCCCCGGTGCCCGGTCCCGAGTCGATTCCGGTCGATGACGGCGCGCCGACGGTCGATCGGGCGGCGACGCTTGTCGGTATGGTCGAAGAGGCCGCCAACAACTACGCCATCGCCAATGGATGGACGCTGCGGGTCACCGAGCGTGATGGCGAGTCGCTGCCCGTGACTGACGACTTCTCGACGACCAGGGTCAACATCGCCGTTCAGGGCGACAAGGTCACCACCGTGCTCGGCTTCGGCTGATGTGTGACGACACGCCGGCCCAGCGGATGCTTGGCCGGCGTGTCGTAAGTGTGTGCCGAACGCGGGTGACGGGGCCGGCGGTCGGATAGCCTGGTCGACCGCATGTTCGACACGCTGTCCGACCGATTCGAGGGAATCTTCAAGCGCCTGCGCGGCAAGGGTCGCCTGACGGCCGACGACGTCGACGAAGTGCTCAAGGAGATCCGCACCGCCCTGCTCGAAGCCGACGTCAACGTGTCGGTGGTCCGCCAGGTCGTCGCCCGGATCCGCGAGCAGTGCGTCGGGGCAGAGCTGTCCAAGGCGCTCAACCCCGCTCAGCAGGTCATCAAGATCGTCAACGGCGAGCTCACGGGCATGCTCGGCGGCGAGACGCTGAAGATCAGCTACGCCTCGCGGCCGCCGACCGTCATCCTGATGGCCGGCCTGCAGGGCTCGGGCAAGACGACCAACTCGGCCAAGCTGGCCCGCTGGTTCAAGTCGCAGGGGCGCAACCCGATGATGGTCGGCGCCGACCTGCAGCGTCCCGCCGCCGTCGAGCAGTTGCGTACGCTCGGTCGCCAGATCGACGTGCCGGTGTTCTCCGAAGCCACCGATCCGGTCAAGGTCGCCGAGCGGGGTCTGCAAGAGGCCCGCCGCCTCGGTCGCGACGTGTTGATCGTCGACACCGCCGGTCGTCTGGCGATCGATGCCGAGATGATGGAGCAGGTCCGCCAGATCTCGGCCGCCCTGTCGCCGAACTACACCTTCCTGGTCATCGATGCCATGACCGGGCAGGACGCCGTCGAGGTCGCCGAGCGATTCCACGAAACCCTCGCCATCGACGGCGTGATCCTCTCCAAGCTCGACGGCGATGCCCGCGGTGGAGCGGCGCTCAGCGTCAAGACCGTCATCGGGCGCCCGATCGCCTTTGCCTCCACGGGAGAGAAGCTCGACGCCTTCGAGCAGTTCCATCCCGACCGGATGGCCGGGCGCATCCTGGGCATGGGTGACATGCTCAGCCTCATCGAGCAGGCCGAACAGGTCTACGAGAAGGAGGCCGCCGAAGAGGCGGCCGGCAAGCTATTCGGGGGTGGCTTCACCCTCGACGACTTCCTCGAGCAGATGCAGCAGCTGAAGAAGATGGGGCCGCTGTCCAACGTGCTCGGTATGATGCCCGGGATGCCCAAAGAGCTCAAGGGCGCCAACATCGGCGACGACGAGCTGAAGCGGGTGGAAGCGATCATCCGATCGATGACCCCGGCCGAGCGTGCGAAGCCGGAAGTGATCAACGGTTCGCGTCGACTCCGTATTGCCAACGGCAGTGGAACCTCCACTGGCGAAGTGAATCGTCTCGTCAAGCAGTTCAGCGAGATGCAAAAGATGATGAAGCGCCTTGGCGGCTCCCTCGGGGGCGGCAAGCAGGGCAAGAAGAAGGGCAAATTCCGGATGCCAGGCATGCCGGCCATGCCACCGGGATTCCCCGAATTCAACTGACGTTTCCGGAAACGTCAATACACGAAGGACACACACAGCACCATGGCAGTCAAACTGCGTCTCACCCGCATCGGCAAGAAGAAGCAGCCGCAGTACCGCATCGTCGCGGCCGACGCCCGCTCGCCGCGTGACGGCAAGTTCATCGAGATCCTGGGCAATTACAATCCGTTGACCAACCCGTCGACGCTCAAGGTCGACAACGCCAAGGCCGTCAAGTGGCTCGGGCAGGGTGCACAGCCGACCGAACGCGTCAAGAAGCTCCTCGAGATTTCCGGGGCCTGGTCGGAGTTCCAGGGCGCCAAGTGAGCGACTCCGACTCCAACGTCGACGATCGCCACAACGAGGTCCCGGCGGCCACGGCCGTCGCCGTGCTCGATCATCTGGTGCGCTCGATCGTCGACCATCCCGATGATGTACGCGTCGATGTCACCGAGGGCCGCCAGCGCACCCGCCTCGAGGTCAGCGTCGCCGAGGGTGACCTGGGCCGCGTGATCGGCCGTCGTGGTCGTACGGCGATGAGCATCCGCACCTTGACGCGCGCCGCGGCCACCCGCGACAACGTCGAAGTCGACATCGAATTCGTCGACTGATGCCGGCCCCCACTGGGCCATCATCCTCCAACGTCCCGCCCGGCAACGTCCCGCCCGGCTTGCTCGAAG
This sequence comes from Actinomycetes bacterium, assembly GCA_031371195.1. Lineage (GTDB taxonomy): Bacteria > Actinomycetota > Acidimicrobiia > Acidimicrobiales > Ilumatobacteraceae > JANMJD01. The sequence goes on from JANMJD010000184.1 coordinate 8,483, forward strand.
TCGGCCGAATCGGCCGCGCCCACGGCGTGCGCGGTGAGGTCTATGTAGTGTTGTCGACCGACCGGGCCGATCGCCTCGCCCCGGGATCGGTGTTGCAGACCGCCGGCAAGCCGTTGACGGTCGTCTCGGCCAAGCCCGCCAATGACCGCTGGCTGGTGTGGTTCGAGGGGGTCACCGATCGCAACGCGGCCGAGCGCCTGACCGGCACGGCGTTGATGGCGGTCCCGGTCGACGACCCCGACGCCCTGTGGGTCCACGACCTGATCGGGGCATCCGTCGTTGAAACCGACGGGACTTCTCGGGGCACCTGCACCGCAGTGATCTCCAACCCGGCGCACGACATCCTCGAATTGGAGTCAGGCGCGTTGGTTCCGGTGATCTTCGTCGTCTCGAACATCGGCGGCGTGATCACCATCGATCCTCCCGATGGGCTTTTCGACCTCGACGGCTGAGATACGGTCATCTCACGCAGGGAGGCCTTGCGGCCACCCTGTGTGAGTCACTACCCTGACGCAGTTCCGCGGCGGATCGCCACCGTGAAATGGTCGGGGAGAGCAGACTCGGAATGTCCAAACGCTTGGTGATCCCTGGCAGCGTGGCCGTTTAGGCGTTCGTGTTCGGCACGGGCCCGGCCTACGCGGCCACAGCGGTGACCTACTCGGCCGGAAACCTGAGCATCGTCGGCGGGGTGTTCAAGAACTTCGTGATCGGCTGTGCTGCGGGCAACGTGACGGTCAACGCTGCCGCAACGACGGTGGCGGTGAACTGCGCCGATGTGGTCAACCTGACGGTGCGAATCAGCCCGGGCGCCACTCCGGTCACCAACACCATCGACCTGCGGCCGATGACGGCGGCGGCGTTCAGCCACCTGGGCGCGACGTCCCTCGACGGTGCGGGCGGCGGCGACCGGGTGTACGGCTCGTTCGTCGCGGACAACATCACCGCCGGCGGAAACGTCTTCGGGCTCGCCGGGCGCGACGTCATCAGGGCCGGCGGCGTCGGCAACGAGTTGTGGGGCGGCGACGCCGACGACGACATCGTGGGGATGGACACGATCAACGGCGGTCGGGGCTCCCACCGACGGTGAGGGTGCACGTCGTGCGGCTACGGCCGCGCTGGGCCGCCTTCGGCGAGGACTTCGTTCATCAACGCGACGAAGTTGGCCAGGCCGTTCTCGTGGCGGGGGCTCAACAGGCCCGTGTGGTACGCGCCGCTCTCGATGTTGCGCTGGACGACCTCGACGATGACGACATCCTCGTCGACCACCTCCTCCGACGCCTTGATGATCTCGTTGATCTCGGTGGCGTCGTCGTCGAAGAAGTAGTCGAAGATCAGGTCGGTGCGATCGATCGAGCGGGGCACGTAACGCTCGATGGCAATGCCGCCGGGGAACACGTCGAAGGCGAAGTTGGGCCAGAACCAGGTGTAGACCCCCGAAGCGAGGTTGCCCTCCTTGGCCGGGGCGCGCTGCACGTTCCAGCGACGATCGTCCCCGGTGATGTTGCGTGACTCGAGCGCATACAAATCTCGCTGCGCCATCGCCTGATGTACGAGCGGGACGTGATAGTTCTCCAGGTAGTTGTCGCCGTAGGTCTTCCAGTTGCACTTCATCGTGCGCACCGTGCGGCTGTGGAACCGGTAGTTCTCGATCGGAAACTCGTCGCATTCGGCACCGAACCCGCCGAACCATTCCTCGAACGCCACCGTGTCGGGCGACAGGCAGGCGAAAATCAAACCCCGCCATTCATGGACCCGCACGGGGGTGAGCCCGATGCCGTCGGGCACGTCGGCGCCGAAGTCCCGGGCGATCGTCAGCCGTCCTTCCGGGTTGTACCCCCAACCGTGGTAGCGGCAGACGAGACCGTGCTGGCAGCCCTCGCCGGGGTAGAACAGCGGCCCGGCCCTATGCGGGCAGACGTTGTGAAAGGCGCGGACCTCGCCGTCGATTCCCCGATGGACGACGATTTGCCAACCAGCCAGATCCTCGGTGACGTAGCCGCCCGGTCGATCGACCTGATGGCGGTAGCCAACGTGAATCCACTCCTTGGCCCAGATCTCGTCGCGCTCGCGTTGCCACGCCGCTGGATCGAGGTAGGTGGACAGGGCCAGAGTGGGGGAGAGGTGCACCGTTGAGAAAGTGTAGGGCCTCGATTCCGGCCGTCGTCGGTCGCCCCGGGTCGTTGTCGTCGTACGCTCGGTGCGCCATGCGTATCGACGTGTTCACGATTTTTCCCGGATTGGTCGACGGATTCTGCGCGGATGCCCTGCTGGGCAAGGCTCGCGCCACGGAAATCGTCGATCTGCGCTGCCACGATCCCCGGGAGCAGACGTCCGACGTACACCGCACGATCGATGACAATCCGTTCGGCGGCGGGGCGGGCATGTTGATGCGCGCCGCACCGATCTTCGACGCGGTGGAGGCGGCCGATCCGCCCCGGCCCTTGTTCCTACTCGGCCCCGGCGGTCGCCGATTTGACCAGGCGATGGCTCACGAACTGGCTGCGACAGGTGGCTTTTCATTGCTCTGCGGCCGCTACGAGGGCATTGACCACCGTGTGCGGGAGCATCTCGTCGACGACGAGCTCTCCGTCGGCGATGTCGTGCTCGCCGGTGGAGAGGTGGCTGCGTGCCTGGTGATCGAGGCGGTCACCCGCCTGCTGCCCGGGGTGATGGGCAACGAAATCTCGCCGGTGACCGAGAGCTTCGGAGCCCATGGCCTGTTGGAGGAGCCACACTTCACCCGTCCGGCAGAATTCCGGGGGTGGCCCGTTCCCGAGGTGCTCCGTTCCGGCAATCATGCCCGGATCGAGAAGTGGCGTCTGGCGCAGGCATTGCATCGAACGCTGCGGTTTCGGCCCGATCTGGTCGAATTGCGCGGCGGAGTGACACAAGCCGAACAGTGTTTGTTGGAAGAGTTCCCCCCCGTCCCCTATCCTTGAGCGTCCTGCAGTCCGCCTGCCGATCAGAAGGCCGCGCCATGAAGACCACCGATCTCGTTGATGCCCAGTACCTCCGTGACGACGTCCCGGCGTTCGTCCCGGGAGACGAGGTGAAGGTCCACGTACGTGTCGTCGAAGGCAACCGGGAGCGTGTCCAGGTTTTCCAGGGCAACGTCATCGCCCGCGCCGGCAGCGGTGTGCAGGAGACGTTCACTGTTCGCAAGGTGAGCTTCTCGGTCGGCGTCGAGCGCACCTTCCCGGTGCACTCCCCGATCATCCAGAAGCTCGAAGTCACCCGTAAGGGCGACGTGCGCCGCGCCAAGCTGTACTACCTGCGCGATCGCGTCGGTAAGGCTGCCAAGATCAAGGAAAAGCGGGACCGCTGACCCACCCCGCCGCCTCGGCGGTCGGAACGGCTTCGCCATGAGCGCCGACGACCTGGAGAACTTCGAGTCCGAGCGCGAGCTGCAGCTGGCCCAGGAGTACCAGGACGTCTCGTCGATGTTCCGGTTCGCGGTGGAAACCGAGCGACGGTTCTACCTGGCCAACAAGGTCGACGTGAAGATGCTCGGCGACGGGGCCCGCCCGTTCGTCGAGTTGCAGCTGACCGACGCCTGGGTATGGGACATGTATCGACGCTCGCGGTTCGTGCCCAGCGTCCGGGTGCTCACGTTCAAGGACGTGAACGTGGAGGAACTCCCCCCGAAGGAGATCTGACGTGCCTGACGAGTCGCGGCGCGACCCATCGGCCGCTGCGCCCATCGTGAGGAGTCAGGCCAACCGGGCCCGTGGCGCCTACGGCGAACGCCGGGCCGCCGAATGGTATGTCGCCCGAGGTTTCGCCGTGCTCGATCGCAATTGGCGCTCCGGGCGGCTCGGCGAACTCGACCTGGTGGTCGCCGACGGCCGTCTCGTCGTGTTCTGTGAGGTCAAGGCTCGTGCCAGCGACGCATACGGCAGCGGGGCCGAGGCGATCACGCCGACCAAGCAACTCCGCATCCGCCGTCTTGCCGCGGCCTGGCTGGCGACTCACGATCGCTCGGCGAATCAGATCCGCTTCGATGTGGTGTGCGTCACCGGAACCCGGCTCGATGTCTACGAGGACGCCTTCTGAGCCGAGCCGTCGGAATGCCCTCGACGACCACGGCAGTCGCCCGTGAGCCCGGTTCGGTCCCCATCAGCCCGATCAGCCGATGAACGCCCATAGGACGAGGGCGAGGGCGACGGCCATACCGACGCCGATGAACAGGTAGTCGGCCGGGCGGGCGACGAACTTGCGGTACGGGTTGAATCCCATGGGCTCAGTATGGTCGCTCGTCGTGGAAACGATCGAGGTCACTCGCCTCGCCGGTGTCGTGACGGTCACCCTCAACCGGCCGGCGAAGAAGAACGCAATCACCGTCCGGATGTGGGAGGAGCTGCTGGCAACCTTCCGAGAGGTCGGGGCGAGCGACGAGGACCGGGTGATGGTGCTGACCGGGGCCGGCGGGGCCTTCTGCGGGGGAGCGGATCTATGGGCCCCCGGCGGCCCTCCCCGCCATGGCCTCGCCAAGATGCGCCAGGTCGGCACCGTCTGTCAGGCGCTGCACGATCTCCCTCAGCCGACGATCGCCAAGGTGGCCGGAGTGGCGGCTGGAGCTGGTGCGAACCTCGCCCTCGGTTGCGACCTGGTGGTCTGCGCCGACGACGCCAGGTTCTCGCAGATCTTCGCCAAACGCGGTCTTACCGTCGACGCCGGTGGGTCGTGGCTGCTGCCTCGGTTGATCGGCCTGGCCAAGGCCAAGGAGCTGGCGTTCTTCGCCGAGATGCTCACCGCCGAGCAGGCCGACCGATTCGGCCTGGTCAATCGGGTGCTCCCGCGCGACCAACTCGACGCCTTCGTCGACGACTGGGCGGCGCGACTGGCAGGCGGTCCACCGATCGCACTCGCCCAGACCAAGCGCCTCCTCAACGGCTCGTTCCAGATGTCGATGGACGAGGCGCTGGCGGCCGAGGCGGCCAGTCAGACCGTCAATTTCGCGACCAAGGACACGGCGGAGGCGATCGAAGCGTTCGTCGCCAAGCGGGAGCCGAGCTTCCGCGGACGCTGACGGCGGTACTTTCGGCGCGGTATTGCCGCCCCGGGTACGGCGCCAGGCGTTAGCGTCGTGGTGTGCGTCGCTGGCTGGTTCTGGTCCTGAGCCTCGTCGCGCTCGTCGTCAGTGCGTCGCATGCGTCGGCGCAGGAGGACCAGGGTGGCGAAATCGTACCCGAGACACTGCCTCCTGATCCCTCGGCGACCTCGGCTCCACCGCCTATCGTGACCGAGCCGCCGGCGACCACCCTGCCTCCCGGCTGCTCCACGCCGCCGCCGCCTCGCGGGACGTTCGTCGGCGAGTTGCTGGCCGTAGGTCCACTCGTCCAGGACTCGCCCGATCTGCTGGCCCAGTTCCGGGTGGTCGAACTCGCCGATGGCGACCTCAGTGGGTTCGAGGGCGCCGACGGACGGATCAACGTCGACTTCGGGCGGGACTGGCGATACCTGAAGATCGGCGATCAGTACCTGGTAGCTGCCGACATCGACCCGGGTACCGGCCGGTTGGTATCGAAGGCCCGGGTGCGACCGGCGCTGTTCGGCGACAACCAGGTGGTCGGGGTCAACGATGGTGTGACCTGCCCGAAGTTCGACGACCCCGTCGTAACCAAACTCGCTGACGGCACTGCCATCGACGTCGGCGTGCTGTCGCCGATCCTGTCGAACAAGAGCGAGATCGGTATGCGGCTCGCTCGCCCCGCGCTCGTTGCTGTCGCCGGACTCGTGGGTCTCGTCGTGCTCAAGCGCCTGCTCATCGGTACCGGTCGATTGGCGAAGTGGCTCGGGCGACGGACACGCTCGCGGGATCGCGCTGCCGTTAAGCCGCCAGACGCGCCCGAAGCTCGGCCTGCGCTGCTGCCCACTCGGGAACCGTCAGCTCGGTAGCCCCGCCAGCTCGGCAGAAGATGAGGCGGGCCTCGATGATCGGCTCGCCCAGCACCGTCTCCAAAGCGACCGCGTACGTCGCCAATTGGGCGCGATACAGAGCAACTTTGGCGTGCATCGTCTGCTCGTCGGGAGCGTGGTCGGTCTTGTAGTCGACGAGCACCAACCCGCCCGGAGTGCGCACCAACAGGTCGACGTAGCCTTCGAGCAGGGTGTCACCGAGCGGGGCGGCGACGAACAGCTCACGCCATGAAGGCGCCCCTTGTCCGGCCAGCCGAACGATCGGGCAGCCCAGCGCGCTGCGGGCGAGGGCCGCAATCAACCGATGGCGGTCGGCGATTCCCTCGGCGGCGGCCTGAGCGGCGGCGAGTGAATCGAGGTTTCCGGCATTGGGAAGCTCGACCAGCTGCAGCACGCCGTGAACGGCGCGTCCAACGCTCGTGCCATAACGTCCGCGCTGCCAGGCGGGCAGTTCCAGGTCGACGGCGCCCTTCAGCAGGCCCGGGTCCAACGTCGGGTCCTCGCCGTCGTCGATGGTGTGCGGCTCCGGCGCGACGGCCTCGGCGACCAGCCGGGTGGCCGACAGCGTGGACGGGCGTCCGGCCCGGGCGAGCACGTCGGCCCGTTCGGCCGTCCAGTCCCCGATGTCGGCCCAAGGAAGCTCGGGGTCGGCAGGTTCGACAACGGCGCCGACTCCGGCGGGCCGGGCCGGCGCCGCGACGCTCGCCGACCCGGCGCTCCCGTTCGCCAGCTCCTCGGCTGCCGAGGTGCCCGCTTTGGAGGTCGGAGCCCGGGTTACCCGATGCAGCGAGACGACCAGGTGGTCACGGGCGCGGGTGCACGCGACGTACAGCAGTCGGAGCCGTTCCTGGTCGCCGAGCAACTCGTCGACCGGTTGGTACGTCTCGTAGTCGGCGCCCGAGGTGAGGGTCCAGGAGTCCTCGGTCCATACCAGCGATTGTGACCGCGGCCGGGAGCGTTGGGTCGTGGTCCCAGCGACCATCGCGATCGGGAATTCGAGGCCCTTGGCGGCGTGGATCGTCATGATCCGCACCGCGTCGATGTCGGTTTCGGGCAGGACCGCCTCGGCGATGTACCGGCCGTCCTCGCCCTGGCGGCGCACCCAGGCGAGATAGTTGCGCAAACCGACCCCGCCGGCGTCGCTCCAGGCCCGCGCCTGGTCGATGACGAAGCGAATCCGGCGCCAGACATCGCGAGTCGACGGACCGGCGAGCGCCAGTTCGAGCACGCCCCGTTCGGCCACCAACCGGGCGAGGAGCTCGCTCGGTGTGCTCCAGTGGCGCACGATGGCCAGGGCGCGTAGCGAGGCAAACGCCTGGTCGACCCGCAGGCCGTCAACATCATCGAACGCCGCGACATCGGGATCGGGCGCAACGTCGAGCCGCCACCGCCCACCGCGCTGGAACCATGCGTACAGGTCTCGATCGGAACACCCGTACAGCGACGATCGTAACGTCGTGACCAGGGCCAGTTCGTCGGTGGGATCGTCGATGGCGGCCAGCGCGAGGATCAGCGTGCGGATCTCGGCTGTGGCGTACACGACCGAGCTGTTCTCGGCCTGGTAGGGAATCCCGGCCTCACCGAGGGCCTGTTGCAGCATCGCCAGCGGGAGCCGCGACGGAATGAGGATGGCCATGTCGCCGAGTCGGCAGGCCCGTACCGTCGGCGCGGTCGCCCCCGGATCGCGTACCTCGACCGGCCACTGCTCGTGCAACGCCCGAGTGATGGTCGTCGCGATGTCGGTGGCTTCACGGCGGCGCAGCTCTTCGGCCAATGGGGCGTCGTCGTGCGCATCGATACCCAACGCCGTCACCGATCCCACCAGCGCCACTCGATGGTGATCGAGGGAGCGGTACTCCGGTTGGGCATTAGGTTCCGCTCGGATCAGATTGCCGAACGTGTGATTCACCCAGTCGAGTACCGCCGGACTCGAACGGAAGTTGGTGGTCAGCGCGAGTTCGGTTGCACCGAGTTGGCCGGGGGCGCGGAGATACTGGGCGATATCAGCGCGCCGGAAGCGATAGATCGACTGCTTCGGATCACCGACGAAGAACAGACGGCCCGGCACCGGTGACAATGAACGCCAATCCGCCGGCTGGGGCAGGGCAGGGTCGGCGGCGAGCCGAACGGCTATCTCGAGCTGTACCGGATCGGTGTCCTGGAACTCGTCGATCAGGATGCGCGCGTACCGACGGTGCAACTCGCCACGGACGCGGTCGTCGCTCGTGATCAGGTCGCGGGCGAGCACGAGCAGATCATGGAACTCCAGCTCGCCGCGAGCCCGGCGCTGTTCGGCGGCATCGAGCGTGAATCGGGCGATACCTGCCCCGACTGCCTGGTGCCACGCCAGTCGGGCCGAGGTTCGCATCGACTCCCAACTCGCCCGCAGTTCGTCGAGGGCGCTGCGGAAGGCGTGCAATCCGGCTTCTCCGACCGACGTACGCTTCCAGTTCGCCTTGTTGCCGAGGTTGTGGCTGTTGAACAGGGTGGGGGCACTGTCGTCGAAGATCACGAACGGGTCGTCACCCGAGGCGTGCAGCAGGCGCGAACGATCGGCGAGTTGGGCCAACCGGAGTTCGACCCTGTCGCCGTCGGGGGGGTCGGTGTCGGCGATCAACCGGTCGAGACGGACGAGGAAGTCGTCGATCGAGGTCGGTTCGGGCGGCGGAACACGGCGGTCGATGCGCTCGCGCACGAGATCCCAGCCGTCGCCGAACGCCCGGGCGAGCCGGCGGAGCCCCTCGATCCTGAGTCCGTCGCTGCGGGCGTAGAGCACCAGAGCGGATTGGACCGGGTCGTCGAGCATGTCGAGCAGATGCGTGTGCCACCGCTCCTCGAAGGCGATGTCGGAGGCCACTTCGTCGAGCACGCTGAAGCCGGGGGGAAGGCCTGCCTCGATAGGGAACTCGCGTAGCAGCCGTCCGGCGAACGCATGCAACGTGCCGATCGGAGCGGCATCGGCGTCGTCGAGTGCAACGGCAAACAGTCGACGGCGCTCGACTGTTTCGGCGGGATCAGCGACCCGTACGGCGAGCATCTCGCTGGTCCTGCCCCGCAGTTCGGCGGCGGCTTTCTCGGTGAACGTGATTGCGGCGATGCCCGTGATGGGTAGCCCAACACCGACCACCGCGACGATGCGCCCGGCGAGTGCCGTCGTCTTGCCCGCCCCGGCGCCGGCCTCGACGAACAGCGTGTCGTGCAGGTCGGTGGCGATGCGGTCGCGGGCCGGTTGATCCGGTGCGGACGGCCCGGTCGTATCGGTGAGCTGCGCATCGGGACGGGTCTCGGTGAGACCATCGAGACCGTCCAGCATCGAGAGTTGACCATCGAGGGGTTCCGACCGGCGGGTCATCCGCCCACCTCGTCGCCGGACTGGCCGGACTCGCTGGACTGGCCGGACTGGCCGGACTCCCCGGACTCGCCGACGAGGTCGAGATACCGTTCGAGACGGGGATCGTGGCGTTTGAGCAACCACTGGCGATATCGATCGGCCGTACCCATGCCGTCGGGATCGCAATATCGGCAGCTCACAAACGGTTTGAAGACCGGTGGCTCGGGTCGGTGGGGAAAAAGCCCACCTTCGATGCCGTCGGCGACTACAGCCAGGGCATCGGTGAATGTCGTCCAAATCTCGTCGGTCACCGTGAAGCCGACGCGGCGTTTCGGCGCCTTGCGCTCGACGAAGGCGTACTCGGCGCGCACGCCCACGGGCGAGACGCGGTAGGCCGTGGCCGCCGCGGCGGCATATGTGCCGAGCTGGTAGAGCCCGCGGTCGACGGGGTTGGCGTCACTGATCTTGAGGTAGCGCGAGCCTCCTCCGGACTTGTGATCGACGACGACCAGAGTGCCATCGTCGCGCTGATCGATCCGGTCGATCGCTCCCCGGAAGAGCACCCGTCGGCCGTCGTCGAGGACGACCGGAGCAGGTGGCCAGGCGGAGCCGGGGGCTCCGAATTCGGTCTCCGATCCGACCAGTCGGCGGCGCTCGGCTGCCCGTTGCCCGTTGTCGTGATCGAGCCACATGTCGAGTTCGATGTGCAGTCGGCCCAGGTCGTGGTGCCAGATCGTCGGGTGTCCGATGGTGCCGGCCTTGGCCGCCACCTCGGCTGCCTCGTCGAGCGCTCGATGGGCCTGTGCTCGATGACCGTCGGTCCAGGCGAGATCACTCGGCCACGGAGCATCGGCAAGCCCGAGCATTGCGGCCAGAAAGCCGTCGAGTGCGGCGTGGATCAACGATCCCCGATCGGCTGGGGTGATGACCAACTCGTCGATCGTCAGGTCGTCGGCGTCGATCCGCAGGATGTGGCGCATGAGGTAGCTGTGCGGGCATCGGGCCCAGCGCTCCAGTCGCGTCGGGGCGATGGGGGTTGCCGACCCGAACGGTGATGGCACCCCCACACCCGAGAGATCGCCGTCATACTCGGTCAGCCGGGGCAGATCTCGCGCTCTGATCAGACGAAGCCCACCGGTGAGAGTGGGGCTGTCGACGACCAGTGGGTGATCATCGATCCGTCCGCCGGCGCGAACGTGGCGCAACAACGCCCGTCCGGCGAATTCGGTGGCATGCAAGGGGAATTCGCTCGATGCCAACCCTTCGACATGCGAGGCGACATGGACGTGGTGCACATCGGCGCGGTCATGGAGATCGACGATCCATCGGCTCGGATTGCGCGCCGCCGAGCGCCGCAGGTCGCCGCGGGCCACTGCGATGAGCACTTGGGGGGCACTGGCGATGGTCGCCATCAACGCGCGGCGTTGGTCGCCGACCGTGAGTTCGCCCGGCGTCGACGGAATCGCCGCCCGCAGCCGGTCGGACTCACCGAGAAGTGGGTCGGGATGAGCGCGGGTCGGCAGGGACCCGTCGACGGCGCCGAGGATGACGACGAGATCACTGTCGAGAGCGATGGCGCTCGACAGCGGCCCGATCAACACGCCGTGGCCGATGCGGCCGCGGCGGGACGGATGGCTGTCGAGTTCGACCGCCAGGGTGTTGCGCCAGCCCTCTCGGTTGACCGGCTCG
>JANMJD010000189.1:0-3850 GCA_031371195.1 Actinomycetes bacterium
ATGATCTCGCCGACCGAGCGAAGGACGGCATCCGGTCGCCAGTCCGCCGCGATGGTGAGCATCTGCGCGAGGAACGCGCCGTCCTCTGACGTCGCCTGTCGAATGGCGGGCACCGACACTGTGTCGCCGATGGGCGCCGAACGATCGGGTCGGGTTCGCTGCCGCGTCCGGCCTTGACTGTCGGGGGACATTTGTCGCAGAGTCCACAGATCCACGCGATTCGTTCTGCACGGTTGTTCGACGGGGTCGGCTTCGTGTCCGATCCGGTCGTCGTCATCGATGGCGACACGATCATCGATGTCGGCCATCCGGACATCGACGTGCCCGTCACCGACCTGGGCGAGGTCACGCTGCTGCCCGGGCTCATCGACACGCATCAGCACCTGGTGTTCAACGGCCAGGGCGGTCTCTTCGAGCAAGTCGACGGCGTCTCCGACGAGGACCTGCGCCAGCGTGCCCGTGACCACGCCGCGCGGGCGCTCCAGGCCGGCATCACCACGGTGCGCGACCTCGGCGACCGCGCCTACGTAACTCTCGACCTGCGGGACGATCCCGAACTTCCCCGCATCCTCTGCTCCGGTCCCCCGATCACCGTCAACGAGGGCCATTGCTGGTTCCTGGGCGGCGAGTGTGGTCCCGGCGACGGCATTCTCGATGCCGTTCGGGAGCGACACGCTCGTGGCTGTGACGTGATCAAGATCATGGTGACGGGGGGTGCGCTCACCCCGACCTATCCCATGTGGAGATCGCAGTTCGACGGGCACGACGTGGCGCGGGCCGTGGCGCTGGCCCACGACCTCGGACTGCCTGTCGCCGCCCATTGCCACGGGCCGGGAGGCATCGCCGACGCCGTTGCCGCCGGCGTCGACACCATCGAGCATTGCTCGTTCGCTACCGAGGGGGACAGGGCCGAGCCCGACGACCGGACGCTGCGGCGGATCGCCGCCGACGGCATCGTCGTCTCCGCGACCCTCGGCATGCTCCCCCAGTTCAGCCCCCCGCCTCAGATCGCGGCACGGCTGGCGACCGTGTTCGACGCCTTCCGGACGCTCCGCTCCTACGGCGGCACCATCGTGGCCGGCACCGACGCCGGAATCTCGCCCGGCAAGCCCCACGATGTGCTCCCGCGGGCCGTCGACATGTTCGCCCAGATCGGCATCGAGGGCGAGGACGCGCTTGCCGCGCTCACCTCGGTCGCGGCCCGGGCGATCGGGATCGACCACCTCACCGGCCGCATCGCCCCGGGACTGTCGGCCGACCTGCTCAGCGTGGCCGGCGACCCGAGTACCGACCCCGCCGCGCTCCTGGAAGTGCGGGGCGTCTGGGCCCGAGGCCGTCAGGTCGTGGGCGAGCGCTAGTACACAGGTGGCGTGCTCGAGTCGCTGTCACTTCCCGAAGGGGATCGAACCCGAGGTGCTCCACCACGTGGAGCCGGCCGACGAAGCGATCTTCGCGGTGGAGTTCTACCGCTGACCTCGGCCGCCACCGCCGGCTCCGGCGGCCCTACCTGCGGGAGACGTCGACCTCGGTCGGGTTGGCGAGCATGTCGAACACCGCGGAGTACTTGGCGCCGGCGGCGAGCAGTGCATCTTTCTGGTCGTCGTCGCATTCGGCGTCGATGTCGAAGGTCATGCTCACGTTGCTGAAGCCCTTGCGGACATCAGGATCGACCCCCAGCACGCCACGGACATCGATGTCGGCAGTCACCTCGGAGGTGATCGAGTTCAGCTTGATGTTGCGGGCCGCCGCGCCGGTGACGATGCCGGCGGTGACGCACGCGGTCAGCGCGTGCAGCACGTACTCCTGGGGGGTCGGCCCATGGCCGTGGCCCAGGGTCGGGTGATCAGCCTGGAAGGTGAACTCCTGGACATGCAGGTGGTCGCCGCCCATGCCGTACCACTCGTGGATCGAGGAGCGGCTGGCCGTGCCGGTAAGCCACTCGTTCTTGGTGGAGAACCGGAACTGGGCCATCTCGGCGTTCTCTCGCACCTTGGCGATCGCCCCGAACAGCTTGTCGCACGGGACTCCGTTGACTTCGCCCGCCACTGCGTCAGACATGTCTGCCTCGCTCTCCGTCTCGTCACTCGTGTGACGTCGCGAAGGTAGTCGGCGCTCATCAATCACGCTCGGGCACCTCCGACGGGCCCCAGATGGGACAGTTGTGGGGTTCGGGCCGCCGGCAGAAGGGCAGACGATGTCGTGGGAGATGGTCGATGAGGGGTGGGGTCGCCGCGCCGCTGAATTCTCGACGCTTTTCGAGCTGTCCGCGTGCCGCGAGTACGTCGCGGTACACCATCGACTCGGCATCGGTGATGACGACCGTGTCCTCGATGTGGCCTGCGGTTCGGGTCTGGCGATGGAACTGGCGACGTTGTCCGGGGCGCGGTGTGCCGGGATCGATGCTTCCGCCCGGCTCGTCGCGGTGGCACAGGATCGCGTCCCCGACGCCGACATCCGGATCGGTGACATGGCGCACCTCCCGTGGGCCGACGAGTCCTTCGATGTGGTGACGAGCTTCCGCGGCATCTGGGGTACCACTCCGGCAGCGGTCGACGAGGCGAGGCGGGTCCTGGTGCCCGGCGGGCGGCTGGCAATCACGGTGTGGGGCAACGTCGGGAAGTCGCCGGGGGGCTGGATGCTGCGACCGTTCTCGTGGGCGACCCCCGACAAGGTGCAGCAGCAGGCCGACATGGTTGTGTTGGGACGGCCCGGAGTGGGCGAGGCGTTCCTGGCCGAGCGCGGGTTCGAGGTCCACGAGCGTTTCGAGATCCCCTTCGTGCTCGAGTACCCGGATCCGGAGACCTATGCCCGAGGCATCGCGTCGAACGGGCCCGCATTCGAGTCGATCCAGAGCATCGGCGAAGCCGAGTTCCTTCGGCGGGCGACCGAACTCGCGGCCGAGCAGACCCGTGCCGGGCTGCCGTTGCGGGGCCGGATCCAGGTCTTCGGCTACATCGGCACCAAGACCTGAGATCGGTCAGCCGGCGAGGAACCCCGCCAGGTGGTCGGCCAGGTCGCCGGTGTCGGCCGCCGCCCCGTGGATGAAGCTCGAACGCCGCCGGCGCAGGAACGTGCCGCCCAGGAAATAGACGCCGGGCGCGTCGACCACGCCACCGTCATGGCGAAGGCGGCCGTGTGGGTCGAACACGGGAAGGTCGACCCACGACAGGTCGGGCCGGAAGCCGGTGGCCCAGATGACCGAGCGGATCTCGCCGCGATGCAGGTCGAGCGTGAGCGGCGCGCCGGGAGCGATGAGTGTCGGCTCGAACCGCTCGGGCGGGTCGACCTCACTGTCGAGGCCCTCGGCGCTGATCCATTCGTCGATGTCGTCGAGCAGACGGCGCAGTTTCTGGTCGGCGAGCGCGCAGTGGTTGCGCAGACCACCGGAGAACAGGGCGACACCGTCGCGGATGGCGCCGAGCCGGCCGCGCAGTTGCACCCCAATGTCGACCAGGCAGTTGAGGTCGAGGGTCCGCCGCTCCGGGGTGCCGATCAGTTGGGGTGAGGCGACCTTGCGGGCCTTGAGGATCTCCTCCACCTCGTCGTAGCGCTCGTCGAGGCGGCCGATCGCGTCCATCCAGAACTGGATGTCCCGACCCCGGTAGGTGCGGGGCATGCGGACGTGCTCGCCGACCGACATGGTGACCGGCCGTCCCGAGCGCTGGATCTCCTCGGCGAGTTGGACCCCGGTTGCCGCCCCGCCCACGATCAGCACGCCGCCGGCGGGAAGCTGGTCGGGGTTGCGGTACTCGAGCGGGCTCACCGACTCGATCCCGTCAGGCAGCCCCGCCGCGAAGGCCGGGATCGTCGGCAGGTTGCAGGCGCCTCCCGCCAGCACCACCGACAGGCA
>JANMJD010000204.1:0-5031 GCA_031371195.1 Actinomycetes bacterium
GGTCAGCCCGGCGACGGCCGGCGGCGTGGCGGCGGCCGGTCGGGCTGGTCGGGCTGGGCGGGCGGGCTGGGCGGCGATCCATTCATCGGCCGAGTCGCGGCCGAGGATCAGCGGTGTTGGGTGATCGGTTCGTCGCCGATCAGCTCCGTGGCTGCGGCCACCGCTGCCTCGTAACGGATGCCGAGCACGAAGATGCGGCCCATCGGACCGCGGGCGGCGAATCGGAGATGCGAGGTGTGGTCTTCGGAGATGGCATTCGGGATGCCCCGCTCCCACAAGCCGTGTGACACCAGATGCGACTGCCACAGGGGCAACCAGGCGACCTCGACCATCTCGTCGTCGCGGGGGGTGCGACGGACGTTCTCGCCCCGCAACCACGCCCGAATGCCACCCGTCGCGCTCATGTCAGCGGATTCACTACGACGCCTGCAGCTCGATGACGTTGTTCGACGGATCTGTGAGGAATGCCTGGCGGCGTCGTCCCCCATCGGTCGAATTGCTCAGCCGGTAGGGCACGCCGGCGGCATCGAGCTCCGCCACCGCGGCGTCGAGGTCGCTGACCTCGAAGGCCCAGTGCTGCATCGAGCTGCGTGGTTCGCCGACCATCTCCATCAGGTGGACCTGGTGGCTACCCGTCTCCAGCCAGGCCCCGGGAAACCCGAAGTCGGGTCGTTCGAGACAGGCGAAACCCAACTTGCCGACGTAGAAGTCGAGCGCCTCGGCGAGGTTGTCGACGTTGATCGACACATGGTGGATGCCGCGAACCTGCATATGTCACACACTACGGGGCCCGAGCCGGCTGGGCGGACGGGAGGGGTGCCGCCTAGCCTGAGGCCATGTCGGCACGCTCCCGTGATCTCCCTCGTCGCTCCTGTCTCTCGATCCCCGGGTCGTCGGAAAAGATGATGGGCAAAGGCCCCGGCATCCCGGCTGACATGGTCTTTCTCGATCTCGAGGACGCCTGCGCGCCATCGGAGAAGGAAGCCGCCCGAGGCAAGATCGTCACGGCCATCCGCGATCAGGACTGGGGCGACAAGGTCTTGTGCGTGCGGATCAACGACTGGTCGACCAAGTGGACGGCTTACGACATCCTCGAAGTCGTCGGCAATGCCGGCGAGCGGCTCGACGAGATCATGCTCCCCAAGGTCGAGTCCGCCGATCAGGTGAGGGCGACCGACATGTTGCTGCGCCAGGTCGAGATCGCCGCCGGTCTGCCCGTCGGCCACATCGGCATCGAAGCCCAGATCGAGACGGCCCGCGGCCTGATCAACGTCGAGGAGATCTGCGCCGCGTCCCCCCGCCTCGAGACGATCATCTTCGGCCCGGCCGACTTCGCCGCGTCGATGGAGATGCCGGTGCTCACCGGCGGCGTACAGATCCCGACGTACCCCGGCGACCACTTCCACTACGTCTTCTCCAAGATCCTGATGGCCGGACGGGCCAACGGTCTGCAGGTGATCGACGGGCCATATCTGTACATCCGCGACCCCGACGGGTTCCGCGACTACTGCCAGCGCACCCGCACCCTCGGCTACGACGGCAAGTGGGCGCTGCACCCCGATCAGGTGACGATCCTCAACGAGGTGTTCTCCCCCACCCAGGAACAGTTCGACAAGGCGCATCAGATCCTCGACGCCTACGAGACCGCGACGGTCGGCGAGGGCAAGGGTGCGGTGATGTTCGGCGACGAGATGATCGACGAGGCGAGCCGCAAGATGGCCCTGAAGTTCATCTCCCGCGGCGAACGGGCCGGCCTGCAGCGCACCACCGCCGTCTGAAGCAGGCGTATACGACGTGACGCAGACCACCAAGCGGTTCGACGCGGTCCTGTTCGACGCCGGCGGAGTGCTGATCATGCCCGACCCGGCCGCCATCGGTGCCGCACTCCACGATCTGGCTGGTCCCCAACCGATCCAGTCGTTCCATCGGGCGCACTATCTGGCCCTCTCCACCCTCGAACGGTGGGCGTTGTCCAACAGCGACAGCCACCTCGAAGCCGTCGACTGGACCGTCTACCGCCGGACATATGCAGCATCGATCGGCGTCGCCGACGATCGGCTCGACGAGGCGGTCCACCGGCTCGGTCGCATCTGGAGCCCGATCCTGTGGCGATTCCGCATCGAGGAGTCGATGGGCGCCCTCTGGCAGCTCCGCAAGGCCGGGGTGCCGATGGGCGTGGTCTCCAACGCCAGCGGTCAGGTCGAACACTCGCTGCGCTACGAGGGTGTCTGCCAGGTCGGCACCGGCGCCGGCGTCGGGATGGTGTGCGTGATCGACTCCGACGTCGTCGGAGTCGCCAAACCCGATCCGGCGATCTTCACCCCCGCCCTGGCCGCGCTCGCCGAGTCGGGTCACTTCGAACCGGCCCGCATCGCCTACATCGGTGACTCGTTCATCAACGATGTCGCCGGGGCCGCAGCCGCGGGGCTGACCCCGTTACACCTCGATCCGTACGGCGATTACGGCGACTACGACCACGAACGGATCGCATCGGTCCACGACGTGCTCGCCTGGGTCTGAGGGGCACGGATCGCTGTAACGCTCGATCCGTTCGCCAGACTGCTCGTCATGTCGGCGAACAGGGCCCCCGGGGCGAACGTGTCGGCGCGCTGGGCCCAATGGCGCGCCCAACTGCCGATCGAGGAGTACGAACGCCGATTCGCCGAGATGGATACGGCGGGTACGGCCGTCCACGGCGAGGCCGATCTGATCTCGTCGTTCGCTCCCGCGAGTGTGCTCGATGCCGGCTGCGGAACGGGCCGGGTTGCCATCGAACTCGCCCGCCGAGGTCTCGATGTCGTCGGCATCGACCTCGACGACGAGATGTTGGCTGCGGCCCGGGCCAAGGCCCCGGAGTTGACCTGGGTCACCGCCGACCTGTCCGCATTCGATATCGGGCGAACCTTCGATGTGGTGGCGATGCCGGGCAACGTGATGATCTACTGCAGACCCGACGACCGTCGGTCGATCGTGGCCCGATGTTCGGCCCATCTCGCCCCCGGCGGCCGTCTGATCACCGGCTTCAGCCTGGAACGACGCCCCGATGCGATCACCCTCGTCGACTACGACACGGAGTGCAGAACTGCCGGCCTGACATTGGGAGCACGGTTCGCCACCTGGGAGGGGGCTCCGTACGCTGGGGGCGACTATGCAGTCAGCGTCCACCGACTCGGCCGGCAGGAGTCGTGACGTGACCCTGACTCGTACGACGGCGAGCGGTCTCCTCGCTCTCGGTGCCGCATCCCCGGCGGTTACGTCGACGCTACTCAACTCCGTGATGGGGCAGTCGCCGACGCTGCGTATCGTGCCCCCCGACATCGTCGGTACGGTGCAACTCGCCGAGCGGTTCGATCTCGCCGTGTTCGGCCCCGGCTTCTTCGATGTGATCCCGGTGCACGAACACCGACTGGCGGTGCACAACGTCGTCACCCATCTCGAACCATCGGCGCAGGTCATCGCCCTGCTTCCCGTGGCAGACGCCGCTCACCGACACGGCGAGTACCTCGCCTACGCCCAGGCGTGCGGTCTCAAAGCAGTGCCCGATCCGGCCGACTCGGCCGCGATGGCGGTCATTCACCGGCGAACGGCGCGCACCACGATTCACGACCTCGTTGCCGAGGCACGCCGGGGGCTGCGGCGCCTGGCCCCGATCGAACTCGCCGATCTGCTCGCTCGCGATGGGGCGATCGTGCTCGATATCCGCACTCCAACCGACCGCGAGCGCTTCGGAGTGATCCCCGGCTCGATCCACGCACCTCGCACGACATTGGAGTGGATGTGCGACCCGGCCTCGGGCTACTCGCACGAGCGGCTCGACGGATTCGAGCAGCTGCTCGTAGCGGTCTGCAATGAGGGGTACAGCTCCAGTCTCGCCGCGGCCAGTCTGCAACGCCTCGGCTTTCGCCACGCCACTGATCTGATCGGTGGAGTCATGGCCTGGAGAGCCGCCGGACTAGCGGTCGATCGCCCTGATCACACCCATTTCAGCTGACCCGTTTTCACTGATCCCAGCACCGACAACCCGGGGAGAGCCAACCACATGACCCGCCAGTACGAGACCCGCCCCTATGACCGACGACAGTTCCTCACGCGGGGAGCTGCCGGTGCGCTTGCCGCGGCCACCCTTCCTGCGTGGCTGGCCGCATGCGGAAGCGACTCACCGAGTTCGAGCGGGGCGACGGACGCAGCGACGACGATCGGCGGTACGGCGACGGCCGATGCGGCGAAAACCACCGATGGCGGGTCGGCGACGACGTTGACCGGCACGGTGAATTTTCTGAACTTCGAGGGCTGGATCGGGGCCGGCGAGTACGCCGGGTTCACCGCCAAGTACCCCGGAGCGAAGGTCAACCCCGTCGCCTGGGCCTCGGTCGACGACACCATCGCCAAGGCCAAGGGTCGCGCCGGCGACATCGACGTGGTGTTGGTCGACGGCACGACGTTTCCGTCGCTCGATGCACTCGGCGTGCTCGCCGAGTTCGGTGACGGCGTTCCGAACCTCGCCAACGTCGATGCGGCGTACAAGGGCAACGTCTGGGATCCGACCGACACCCGCTTCGCCGCCACCGACTACGGCCGCACGGGCATGGCCTACCGGGCCGACATCGTCACCGAGAAGCCGACGACACTGGCGGAGTTCTTCGAGATCGCTCCGAAGTACGCCGGAAAGGTCGTCATCCTCGACTATCAACGCAGCGTGATGGGCTCGGTACTGCGCATGCTCAAGCTCTCCGAGAGCACCCAGGACCAGGCCGACATCGACAAGGTCGTCGAGATCCTCAAGAAGTTCAAGCCAAGCCTGCTGGCCATCTCGACCGAGGTGGGCAAGCAACTGGCCAGCGGCGAAGCCGTGCTCGCCCTGGGAGATGCCTACGACATCTACAACGCCAAGACGCAGGACGATGCCATCACCTGGGTCGATCAGAGCGAAGGCCAGGTCGCCTACCTCGAAGGCCTGGCGATCCTCGACGGTCCACGCAACGATCTCGCCAAGGCGTTCGTCAACTTCCACCTCGACCCGGCCAATTACGC
>JANMJD010000273.1:0-2292 GCA_031371195.1 Actinomycetes bacterium
GAGTGTGCCAGGTCAGCTCCGAACGCAGTACCCCGGTGCGGAAGTCGATCTCACGGCGGAAGTCGGTCACCTGCGACCGTTCGGGGCCGGGCGCCAGGTGCAACACCTCGTCGCCGACCATGAGCTCGATCGACTTCGCCTCCGGCGCGTTGAGCAACGATTGCCCGGTGCGGGCCAGTGCGGTCGCGTGCTCGGCGTGGATGATCGGGAACGTCTCGTGGAAGCCGTTGACGTACGTGCCCGCCGATTCCGGATCGGGCGCCCAGTCGGCGCGCATCCCGAGATAGCCGTTGCCGATCGCGAACAAGGTGCCGGTCAGTCCGCCGTCGTCGCCGAGACTCGTCTCTACCAGCCGCCAGCCATCGACCGGAAACCGCTGGCGATCGATCGAAATCGTGCTGGCTTGGCGTGTCACGGGAGCGTCTCCTCGAGGTCGTCGACAACGATGTCGGCTCCCGCCGCGACCAGTGCTTCCCGATTGCCGCCCCGGTCCACGCCGACCACCAAGGCGAACTCCCCGGCACGCCCGGCGGCGACTCCGGAGGTGGCGTCTTCGACGACCACCGCCTCGGCCCTGGTCACGCCGAGGCGATCGGCGGCGTGGACGAACATCGCCGGGTCGGGCTTGCCGGCGAGGTGCTCTTCGACGGCGAAAATGCCGTCGACGACGGCGACGAAGCGATCGGCGATTCCCGCCGCCTGCAGCACCGTGCGTGCGTTGTTCGACGACGAGACGATTGCACTCGGAACCCCGGCACGATCGAGGAGATCCATCACCTTCAGCGTTCCCGGGTAGGGCTGGATCCCCTCCCGGGCGAGCACGGCATTGAACGTCTCGTCCTTTCGATTCCCCAGCGCACAGACCGTGTCGTCGCCCGGCGGATCAGAAGGATCGCCCCACAGGAGCTCGACGCCGCGGGAGGCGAGGAACGTCTGCACCCCGGCGTAGCGCGGCCGGCCATCGACGTAGTTCAGGTAGTCGCTGCCGTCGAAGCCCCATGGCGCGAACAGCTCCGCCCAGGCCCGAGCGTGGATCTCGGCGGTCGGCGTGACAACCCCGTCGAGGTCGAACAGCACTGCCCCGAACGACACCCAGTCGACGATCTCACGTGCACTCACGGGCGCATCGTAAACGTCGAGGAGCGAGTGCGCGTCACGCACCCCGTTGTCAGGGGACCAGATTCAATGCACCGATCTTCGACTGCACGACGATGAAGTGACGGCGATCGATCGTGGCGACGTCCGTCACGCCCAAACGCTGATCGACGAGCGCAGAATCGTCGCGTCACATCACGCCGTCGACGGAGGCAGCACTCGACGAAGAAGTGCGGCGCCTCGTCGCTCGGCCATGTCGGGCTCTGCGATCCGCCGCCACGCCTCCTCGACGGTGAACAGCCCGCGTTCGAGACAGTCCTGCACGATCCTCTCCAAGTGCTCGTCCTCGATGTCCGGCGCCACGTCGATCACGGTGCGCAGCGCGGTCGTGCATGGGATGCCCTTGACCGTGGTGACATCCGATTCCGGAACATCGTCTCGGTGAATGACGACCTCATGCCCACCAAACCACATCCGCTCGGTGAGCAGGCCGTTGCCGTCCACTCCCAGAGGCTCGACGAGCGAGGGGTTCGCATCTGGCGCATCCTCGTCGAACCGACATCCGCACGAGAGCATCTGGCCGCCACACGCCGGGCATCGCTGGAGGTCACAGCCGGGGTGGTGCCAGCCGCCACGCTGGACCCCGCAGTCGCCGCACCGCCCACCACTCGCACGCCGACTGGGTCGGGCGCCGAAGGGAATCATGGCGAAGCGGCGCCCGTTCTGGTGGAAGGCCTCGACGACACACGACGCGGCAGTGTTCATCTCGCCGTAACACCACCCGCAGACGGCCATCAGGCCACCTTCCGGTCAAAACGGTCGTCTGGCAATTGCCGTTGATCGTGATGCATGCTGCAGCCCCTTGGTCGATCGGTGGATCTAACGGGGACAACGGTCCCGAGGCGCCGCAGGGCGGTGCCGAGACCATATCGGCCCATCCTGCAGACCGGCACATACGGTGAAGTCATCCCAATCCCAGGCGATGGGGTGATCCACGACGATCAGTTGTCGACCGTCAGGCAGTGCGGCCGTAGAACGTGGCCAGCGCCGATTCGGACAGCCTCACCCCTGGTCGGTCGTTGAATGCGAACACGACCAGCAAGCGCGTGATCGGTCCCACCGTCGGCGTGACGCGATGCATGGCATCGCGGCCGCGGAACAGCACGAGATCACCGGGTTCGAACTCGAGCGTGTGGA
>JANMJD010000282.1:0-1771 GCA_031371195.1 Actinomycetes bacterium
GCTCGTGCTGCAGCACATCCCGGCCCGACTGGAGATCCTCGATCAGCTGGTTGCCCGGCTCGCACCCGGAGGCTGGCTGCTCCTCGAGGACTTCGATACCGGCGAGGTCCGCACGACCGACCGTGGCGGGCCTTGCCACGATCTCATCGTTCGCATGGCGAAAGCGTTCAATCGCCTCCTAAGCGAGCGAGGTGGTGCGAACGACTTCGCAGCCGATGCCTGGCGGCATCTCCGTCAGCGCGGCTTGGTCGAGACTGGTGCCAGCGGCCACGTCGTGTTCGATTGTGGTGGCGACGGCTACACCCAAGTGACGGCGGCCAACGTCCGTCAGGTGTACGAAGGTTTCCTTGGCCTCGACATCAGTCGCGACGACATCGACCGCTTCATCGAGCTGTTGAGGGATCCTGACACCATCATCGGAACTCCAGTCCTCGTCACGGCTTGGGGGCGACTCCCCGACTGACTGGCGACGCGCGCGCCGCTTCGACCGTCTCATCGTCGGCCCAGGGCTCCACGTGTCCGTGCTAGCGAGCCCGTCTAGCGCAGGGGTCATGCTGCATGCGAACGCCAACACACGCGAGCCCGATCCCGTGCACTCCAACGCTCGGAACGCCGGGAGTCGGGTGGATGGCCGTGGTGTGAGCGAAATGTGGGCGGCGTTCGAGACGACATGTGGTTGGGCATGTTCGTGAACCCGCCCGCTCTGCGGGCGACTGAGTGCACGAGAATGAAGGCCGACCGTTGCACTGCATATCGGCCCGTACGCAGCGTCTCCCCGCCGGCGTCTTCACGAACGGCTCGACCCCCCGTCGTACGGGCGATCGTCGCCAAAGTTTGCGCGGGAGTTCCGTCCCGTATCTCCACGTCGCCCTCGCGGGGGGTCGAAGTGACCATTCTGCAAAGGGCACGTACATGCGCCAGGCGTAGTCACCGTGAACGCTGTTCTTGGAGTGTCGCGTCTCACGGTTGTGGTTGTGCATCGTTGACCACTTGTGGATCGGCGGGAGGGTGCGAGGGTCGGACGGCATGACGTTGTGGATTGACATCTGCACACTCGGCCGGACCCGTGATCGGCGCCATGCCGATGTTGGGAGGGACGACCTGCATCAGTCGTCGAGCCTCGAAGCTCGCTTCGATCGGATCCCGCCGATGACTTGGGGATCCGGCGGTCGTCTGCAAGGGTGAGCGGACGGCTCGCTGTGTCGTCCTGGATGGAGATGAAGATGCCCGCGCATGACGTCAACGAGGGGCTCAGCCCGGTTGCTGCTCCGCCGATCGTGGACGGGCCAGCTTGGGAAGCGGCGATGGCTGAGCTGCGGTTGCGGGAGAAGGCAGCCACGCATGAGCTCGACGCCATCGCGGCGGCCCGGCGGCGCCTTCCCATGGTGAAGCTTCCCGATTACGTGCTCGAGGGGCCGGACGGCCCCGTTCGGCTGGTCGAGGTGTTCGAGGGCAAGAGCCAGCTCATCGTGTACAACCACATGTGGTTTCCGGGCGAGACGTGGCAGTGCCCGGGCTGTACCGGGTTCACCAGCCAGTTCACCCGGCTCGAGTTCCTCGCCGCCTATGACGCCCGTTTCGTCATCGTCACCCAGGGTCCGATCGATGAGGCGCTCGACTACAAGGCGAGGGTCGGCAACCGGATGTCGTGGTACTCCACTGCGAACAGCGCGTTCGGCGCCGACGTGGGTGCTCCTCCCGGCGGTGGCTTTCAGGTGAACGTCTTCCTCCGGGTGGGTGACATCGTGTACCGCACCTACAACACTCAGGG
>JANMJD010000305.1:0-15201 GCA_031371195.1 Actinomycetes bacterium
GCCAACTGCTGCACGATGTCGACCTCGCCATCACCGGCGAAGGCAGCGATCAACTCGCGCACCTGGGCGCGCAGGCTGTCCTCCATCCGGTTGATCACCCGCGGCGCGAAGAGCGGGTCGAGCACCTTGCGGAATCGCAGATGACTCGGCGGGTCGATCGACAACGGGATCATCGGCACCGGCACGCCCATCATCTGCTGGATCGCCGTCGACGAGAAGATCTCGGGATGACGATGGGCGAACTGCACCGCCTCGATGCTGGTCAGATGCCAGGTGCCTGCGGCGCTCTCGAACACGTCGCCACCCTCCCGGACGTACCCCCAACCAGCGTCCCGGCTGTCGGCCATGGGAGCCGCTTCCAACGAGATGGTGCCTGCGAGTTCCGACATTGATTCCTCCGAGTTGATTGTGGTCAAACTAACAAGCGGGATTGCGGCGTTCCGATCCCGATCGGGGCGGGCCTGAGGTCCTACCCGCTCGCCAGGACCGTGACTCGCCGGGCGGCGAGATCGGCGATCTCATCGGGCGAGTACCCCAACTCGGTCAACACCATCGAGCTGTGCTCGCCCAGCAGCGGAGGAGGTCCGGCGATGCGGCCGGGGGTCCCGGAAAGGTGGACGAGCTGCCCGAACTGGCGAAATCGCCCATAGGTCGGGTGCTCGTAGTCGGCGACCAACCCGGCGGCGACGAGGGTCGGGTCGTCGAACCACGTCGACCCGACCGTCGGGTCGCTGATCTCGACCGGCACGCCGGCCGCGTCGAGCAGTCGCCACCATGTGGCCGCCGACTCCGACGCCAGTCGGGTTTCCATGATCGCTCCGAGTGCTGCCGCATTCTGCTGCCGACGGGTCGCGTCGGCGAACTGCGGATCAGTGCCCAGCTCGGGGAACACGGTCGCCAGGGCGGCCCAATGCGCCTCGTTCAGCACCGCGAGCGCCAGCCAACCGTCGGCCGTCTCGTACAACCGGTACAGCGGCGAGATGCCCGTCTGGCGGGCGTCGAGACGTGGCCTGACGTGCGGCCCGTCGTCGCCGATCCAGACGTCGGAGTTGAGGAACATCCCGCCGTTGATGATCGAGGTGTCGACGAACTGCCCCTCACCGGTCAGGTCGCGCCAGTACAACGCCATCAGCACGGCAACGGCCGATTGGCAGGCGCAGACCTGGTCGCACATGCCGAACCGGTACCACACCGGCGGATTGCCATCGCCGCCCAACTCGTACTCGCAACCGCACGACGCCTGGCCGAGTTGATCGAACCCCGGCCAGTCGCGCCGAGGCCCATCGATTCCCCACATCGTGGTCTGGCAGTAGATCACCGACGGGTTGAGCCGCTTGGCCATCTCGTAGTCGATGCCCAACCGTTCGGCCACACCCGGACGCATGTTGTGATGCACCACATCGACCTCACGGATCAGCCGGTGGGCGATCTCCAAGCCCTCGGGGGTCTTCAGATCGGCGACGACATCGAGCTTTCCTCGCTGGCAGCCGTTGAAGGGCTTGGTCACAAAACGCATCTGGTCACCGTCGGGCGACTCGAGTTTGTAGACGGTCGCCCCGAGGTCGCCGAGCAGCATCGGACCGAACGGGCCGGCGAGGAAGTTGCCCAGATCGAGGACCTTGATGCCCTCGAGGGCATGGTTCAGCGGCCGACTCCCCCGGCGTTCTGCAGCTGCCCGTCGATCCGGACCGGGGGCTGCGGCCAGTTCGGCGATCACCGTGTCGGTGTCGGCGCCGAGCAACGGACGAGGGCCTTGCACCACTGCCGGCGGGGCACCGTGGAGGTTGAACGTGATGCCGGCCTGGCGCGTCGGGCCTTCGACCGGGTCGTCGACGGTGACGATCATCCCGTTGTGCACCAGTTGATCGATCTCGAACGCCTCGTGGGCCTGGAGCACCGGGGCGATGGCGAAGTCGTTCGCCCAGAACTCGGCCAGCAACCGTTCACGGGGGATCTTGCCCACCGCGGCCCGCACCTTGGCCTCGGTGGCCGCGGCCGCCGCCGGATCGGTGATCATCTGGAACTCGAACGGCTCCAGGTCGAGGATGCGGAACAGTGCGCTGCGGTCTCGACCGCGCCCGCCCGAGCCGTACATCGAGTGCACCCACAGCCCGTCGGAGCATTCGAAGACATTCATCTGCGGGTTCATCGGGATGCCCCAGAAGTTGTCGCCGGGCCGCTCGACGTCCTGCCAGAGCTGGGTGGTGATCGCCAGTACCCCCTGGTGGAGCGACGTCTCGACCCACTGGCCGCGGCCGGTGACCTCGCGGGCGTGGAGCGCTGCGAGGATGCCGTTGAGTGCCATGAACGACGCTCCGAAGCTCGGCAGCGGCGCATACAGGTAGATCGGACCCTCCCGCCAGCCCGGCTGCTCCCATTGCTGGCCGGTGCGGGCCTGGACCAACAGATCGATATCGGGACGATCCGACGACGATGTGCCGCGCCCATAGCCGGTCAACGAGCAGTAGATCAGACCAGGTAGCTCGCCGGACAAGACCTCGTATCCGAGTCCCCACGCATCCATTCGTCCCGGTTCGAACGACTCGATCAACACGTCGGCACTCGCCACGAGATCGCCGAACCACGAACGTGCGGCCTCGTCGTCGAGATCGCCGACCACGCTTCGCCGCCCGCGGAGCCAGACCACCGAGCCGGGGTAGCTGCGCAACGCATCACCGTGCGGCGGCTCGACCTTGATCACCTCCGCGCCATGGTCGCTGAGGATCATCCCGACCAGTGAACCGGCCAGCCCCGAGCCGACCTCGATGACCCGCAACCCGGCGAGGGCTCCCACTGGCGTTATCCGACCATCAACGAGAGGGAGTCGAGACCGAACATGCCGCCATGCTCGGTGATCGCCACGGTCTCGTCGAGCGCGTACTGCGGAATACGCAGATGCCACTCCTCGAGGGCGATCTTCAACTCCCTCCGGGCCAGGTTCGAGCCGAGACACCGGTGCGGGCCTGCCCCGAAGGCGATGTGGTTGCTCACCTCCCGATCGAGGTTGACGGTGGTGCCACCGACCGATTGATCCCTGGTCGCGCCACACATCGGGAGGTACAGCATCTCCCCGGCCTTGATGTCGACACCATGGAAATGCACGTCCTGGGTCGCGGTGCGCCCCGGCCCGACGAACGCATACACCCGCAGCAGTTCCTCGACGCCCGCGGCGATGATCGAGGGGTCGGCGACGATGCGGTGGCGATCGGCAGGATGGGTGGCGAGGTGGAGGAACGAGTACGCCAGCTGGGTGGACACGGTGTCCATCCCGGCCATGAACATCAACAGGCAGAAGGCGAGCATCTGGTCGTGCGGGATCGCCTTGCCCTCGATCTGCCACGCCAGCGAATGGGTGAGCAGATCATCGCCCGGATTCGTCGCCTTCTGCGCCATCAGCTCGGCGAAGTAGCCGACCACGTTCATCATCGCTGCGCCGGCCGTGGAGCGGTCGGGATCGGTGTCGGTCGAGCCATGGAGGATGTCGTGCTCCCAACCGAGGAACATGTCGAGGTCGGCGACCGGCAGCCCGAACAGCTCCATGAAGATCGTCGTCGGGAAGCGGTAGGCGAAATCGTGCATGAAGTCGATGCGGTCGAGCCCGACGAGCGGATCGATCAGCTCAACGGCGCGGTTGCGTATCCGGGCCTCCATCGCGTTGACCGTCGTCGGCGTGAAGTGCGGGGCCAACAATTGACGCCACTTGGTGTGCTCCGGCGGGTCGAGCATCTCGGGAATCCACAGATACGGCGGGTCCGGGTCGAGTGGAGTGACCGCCCGACTCGAGAACAGATCGGGCCGTTGCAGCGCCTCGCGGATCGCCTCGGGCTCGGTGAACACGTAGAACCCGCCCTGCGGGCCGACCGTCGACTTGAGATGCGGGCATTCGCCCCGCAAGCGATCGATGTCGGTGAAGTGGCCCAACGCGGCGGTGAGCCCGAACGGGTTGTAGTCGGTCACAGGGCAGCCGTCGACGCTCATGACGACGCCGCCGTTGACAGGTAGGCGGCTTCGATCTCGGACAGGCGACCTCTGATGTCGCCGGCCGTCCCCGAGAGCACGACCCGGCCCCGCTGCATCACGTATACGCGATCGGCCACCTTCAGCGCCTGGCGAACATGCTGCTCGACGAGGAGGACGCCGAGCCCGCGCTCATCGGCCGCGGCGCGCAGGGCGGTGAGTAGCCGGGTGACGATGATCGGGGCAAGTCCCAATGACAGCTCGTCGGCCAGGATCACCTGAGATTTGCGACCGAGCACCCGGGCCAGGGTGAGCATCTGCTGCTCGCCGCCCGAAAGCAGCCCTGCCTTCCGGCCGAGCAGGCGCTCCAACTCGGGGAATAGAGCGATCGCATCGGCATCGCTCACGTTGGCGAGGCGGAGATTGTCTCGCGCCGACAGGTCCATGATCACCGACCGCTCCTCGGTCACGAACCCGAGACCGTGTCGACAGCGCAGATGCATCGGGGCGGTCGTCGGCTTGCCGAGCAGGTGAACCTCGCCGGCGGAGGGGACGAGTTCACCTGCCAGGGTGAGCAGCGTGCTGGTCTTCCCCGCGCCGTTCGGTCCGATGATGGCGACGACCTCGCCTCGGTGGACCTCGATGTCGATGTCGCGGATCACGGTGATCGGGCCGTAGCCCGCCGAGACACCCCGGCACGCGAGGACCACGTCGGTGTCGGTGGTCGTGTCGGTCGCAGTAGCAGTCATCATGCGCTCCCCATCGGTGCGTCGAGGGCAAAATCGGTCACGGGCTCGTCGGGATCGGCGTCGCCGAGGTAGGCCCGGCGCACCTCGGGATGATCGCGGATCTCGGACGGGGAGCCGGTGGCGATCACCCGACCGAAGTCGATCACTACGATCCGGTCACAGGTCGACATCACCAGACCGACATCGTGTTCTACGAGGAGAACGCCCATTTTGCGTTCGTCGGCGAGCCGACGGATCAGTCGGGCCAGCTCGCGGCTCTCGACCTCGTCGAGTCCGGCGGCCGGTTCGTCGAGCATGATCACCGACGGACCGCTGGCGACAGCCCGGGCGATCCCCACCAGGCGCCGACGACCGTAAGGCAGCTCCCCCGGCAGATTGCCGAGCATCGGCTCGAGATCGAACTCCTTGATCGCGGCGACGGCCGTCGGCGAAAGCTCGGGCTCCCGCGGCCAGAACAGATCCTTGATCCACGAGAGCGCCGAGCCGACGTCCTCGCCGCTGCGAATGTTGTCCTCGACCGAGATGTCCTCGAACAGCTCCAGCGACTGGAACGAGCGGCGCAGACCGGCCGCGGCACGCCTGCTCGCCGCCCACGAGGCGATGCTCGTGCCACCCAGCTCGATCGTGCCGGAGGACGGCTTGACGAAGCCCGTCACCGCGTCGATGATCGTCGTCTTGCCGGCACCGTTCGGACCGATGAGCCCGACGACCTCGCCCGGATGAACCTCGAATCCGGCTTCCTGTACCGCCGTGACCGTGCCGAAGCGGACCGTCAGCCCGTGGACCGACAACGGCGCCGGGATCACATGCGTCACGACCGGCTCGGCAAGCACCGAGCGGGGCGTCGGCGCCTTGGACAGGTGCAGCTTGCGGGTCAGGGGCTGGAGCCCTCGCGTGGCCACCGCGGCGACGCCGTCGGGGTTGGCGACCAGGATCGCCAGCAGGATGAAGCCACCCACGAGTTGGTCCCACTTGCCGATGTGCAACAGATCGAAGACTCGGGTGCCGAGTCCGCCGACGGCGTTGCCGGCGCCGAGCACTCCGGCGAGTACGAACCCGAGACCACCGATCACGGCGTACACGATCGAGTTGATCGACGAGAACACGTTGAATTCGGTGTACGTGATCGTGGACACCCGGAAGCCGCTGAGGATGCCGCCGAGGGCGGCGATGCCGGCCGCCACTCCGAAGGCGTACAGCTTGACGGCGAACACGCTGATGCCGAGCGATGCCGCCGCCCGTTCGTTGGTCCGTACGGCCAGCAGGCGACGGCCGGTGCGTGAACGACGCAGGTTGGCGACGAGCAACGACGTGAGCACCAGGCCGATCAGGCAGACCACCGCCCATCGATGAGGGTGCGAGGTGTTGTCGACCGCCACCCCGAACAGCCTGGCCGGCCCGATCTTGGTCCCGCCGTCGACCACGTTTCCGACGAACGAGGCGTTGGCGAAGATGACCTCCGACACGGTGAACCCGAGTCCTAGGGTGACGACGGCCAGGTTGACCCCGCGGGTACGCAGGGCCGGCAGGGCAAACACGATGCCGACGGGAATGGTCAGCAGCAGTCCGACGAGGATGGCCGGCTCCATCCGCCAACCGGAGCGGACGAGCTGGCCGGCGAACAACGCCCCCAGGCCGGCAAACGCCCACTGCGCCAGCGACACCTGCCCGGCATACCCGGTGAGCACGACGATCGACAGGATCATCACGCCGGCGATCAGGCTGGTGGATGTCGCCGACGCCCAGCGGTCGTTGAACACGCCGAACAGGAGGAGCAACAGCACCGCTGCTCCGACGACGATGCCCTTGATGCTCACCAGGCCGGTGCCCAGCCGCGGAAGACGATCGGCGATGTGACTGCGCAGCGGCAGTCCTCGGCCGCGCACGACGAGCACGATAAGGATCAACAGGAACGGCACCGCCCGGTTGAGACCCGTGATCGCGCCGCGACCGATGAAGTCCTCGATGTCGCTCTTGTACAGCGTCACCAGGTTCTCGCCGATGCCGACGACGAGACCACCGACAAGGGTCATCGGGAAGCTGTTGAACCCGCCCAGCAATGCCGCAGCCAGCGCGGCAATCGTGACCACCTGGGTGAACGTGGCCGTCGACAGGCCTGTACTCGGGGTGAGCAGGATGCCGGCCAGGCCGGCGAGACCCGCCCCGACGCCCCAGGTCAATCCGGCCAGCATCTTGGGCGACCAGCCGAGCGTTTGCGCGGCGCGTTCGTTGCGGGCACTGGCGGTGATCGCCAACCCGATCCGGGTGAACCGGCCGATCGCCCACAGCACGATCGTCAGGGCGATGGCGATGGCGAGCAGGTAGAAGGTCTCCTCGTTGAGCCGCATGCCGGCCCACCTGATGCGCTCATGGGGAAGGAACGGGCGGATCTTGTCGGTCGCCGTCCCCGGGTACTTCAGCTGCACGGCCGACGTCACCACGGCGAGCAGACCGAGCGTGGCGATCAACCGGACGATGGCGGCGGCATGCCGAAGGCGCCAGAGGATGAAGTGTTGGAACGCCAGAGCGACGAGCACCGCTGCGGCGATACCGGCCACGGCGGCGATGAACAGATTTACCCTGTGGTCGAGGTGCAGCGTGCGGTACGTCACGTACGACGACAGCATGCCCAGCGCCCCGTGGGCGAAGTTCACGACGCCGGAACCCCGATAGATCAGGACCGCGCCCTGGGCGAACAGCGCATACGCCGCGCCGGCACCCAGGCCGAGCAGCGCAAACTGGAAGAACTGCTGCATCTCACTCCGTTACTTGGCTGGAGACGGCAATGGTTGGGGACAGCACCGCGCTGCCCCCAACCATCGTCAGGAATGAACCTTGGAGAAGGCGATCAGCCGGCGAGGCCGGTCGGCTTCAGGGTGGCCAGCAGGTCGCCGGTCGGGGCATCACTCGTCACGAAGGTCGAACCGTCCCAGGTGGCGAAGTAGTAGTTCGGGTTCGATATGCGGCTGAACGCGCCGGGGCTGGCCTGATTCGGTGTCCAGGGCTTCATCAGCCCCAGCATGTCGATGTCCTTGGCGGCGTTGAAGGCGGCCGTAACCGACTCGCGGGTGATGTTGTCGACATCGCCGGCGCCCATCACGGTCACGAAGGCGTAGACGGCGAGCCACGAACGGATCTCGCTCGAGGCGATATCCCCAGCGTCGGCTCCGATGTCCTTGACGACCTGCTCCATCGCCGGGAACTGCTCGGCCGTCACCGTGGCCGGCGGGACCTCGGCGTTGAACACCATCTGCTTGCCCAGGTCGCCCAACTCCTTGACGGCGTTGGCGCTGAACGTGCCGAGGCTCGTGCTGAAGATCAACTCGGTGCCGAGGTCGGCCGCCGCGGCGAGCACCTGGCCCGATTCCTTGTCGCCGAGCGGCATGATCACCCCTTCGGCACCCTTGTCCTCGGCGGCGAGGATGAACTGGTCGAAGTTGGTCGTGCCGGCGGGAACCGGGATGGTGGCGACCAGCTCTCCACCACTGCCTTCGATCACGGCCTTGAGCAGCGGCAACGCACCCTGGAATGCGGGAATGTCGACGTGGATGGCGGCGATCTTCTTCTTGCCGGCCTCGATCAACGGTGGGATCATCTCGAACGTCGTGCCGAGGCCGCCGCCGCCGAGGTTGTAGCTGTTCGGCGCGCCGTAGTCAGGAGTGCCCGGGCTCTGGGCGACCCGGGGGTAGTTGGCGGCGGTAAAGATGTCCTTCACTGCGGCATCAGCCGTCGAGGTGGTGTCGTTCAGGGAGGCCACTGCGGCCGAGGCCACGATCGACCGGGCGCAGTCGGTGGCGACGTTGGGGTCACCCTTGTCGTCGCAGATCATCAGATCGAGGCAGCGTTTGCCGACGCCGCCACGACCGTTGAACGCCTTCACCGAGGCGCTCAACGCGTCGACCTGACGCTTCAGGCTGAGGGTCGGAGATTCGATCACCGTCTGAATCGAGACGGTCAGCTTCGGCTTCGCCTCATCGCACGGGCCATTGTCGGGCACGAGCGTGGCGGCCGGTGCCTCGGTCACGGCTTCCGTCGGAGCCGGCGCCTCGGTCACGCCCTCGGTCGGAGCCGGCGCCTCGGTGGCCGCCGACTCGGTCGCGGCCGGAGCGACGGTGGTCGCAACTGCTGCGGCAGTCGTGGGCGCCGATTCGGTCGTCTTGCTGCTGCCGCAGGCCGCAGCGACGAACGCCAACGAGCACACGACGGCTGCAACGCGAACCGCGGTACGAGATTGCTTCACATTTCCCCCTTAGGTCTGTGGACAGTGCCGAATCGGCGCTCGGAGAGCTGCCCCTGGCCCCAACCTGACACTACTGTCAGACTAGCACTCCGCCCCTCGCCGTCCGTAAATCAGGTGACGATTTACCCGAGCCGGATCACCGCGTGGTCGGTGACGAGTTCACCCGGGTCATCGACGCCCGTTCGCCGGGTTTGGGATTGCCGATATGGGTATAGGCCAGGCCGTTCTGCAACGCCATCGTGCGTGTCATGTCGAGCGACTCCCAGATCGCCCGCACTGTGCCCTGTACCGCCTCGGGACGCCGGGCTGCTATCCGAGCGGCGATGTCGCGCGCCCGATCGCCCAGGTCTGCGGCGGCGACGATCTCGCTGACCAGGCCGATCCGCAGAGCGGATTCGGCACCGATCCGCTCCTCGGTGCCCATCAGGGCCCAGCGGAGCACCTCACCCAGCGCTACGCCGCGCTTGAGCATTCCGATCGGCTCCAACGCCGAGACGATGCCGGCATTGGCATGCGGGTCGAAGAACGTGGCCGTGTCGGCGCAGATGACGATGTCGCACTCGTTGACGAAATACATGCCGCCACCGGCGCACATGCCATTGATGGCGGCCACGACGGGCTTCCACACCCGGTGGTGTCGTGGCCCCAGACTCTCGCCGGGGTCAACCTGATTCCAGATGTTCTGATCGAACCACCACGCTCCCTCGGCAATGTCGATCCCGGTGCAGAACGCCCGTTCCCCGTTCGCCTGCAGTACCACGGCGTGGATCGCATCGGTGTCGCGGACCACGGCCCACACCTGACCCATCTCGCCGGCCATCGTCTCGGTGAACGCGTTGAGCCGATCCGGTCGGTTGAGCGTGATGGTGGCGACGTGGTCGTCACCGACCTCGAACTCGATCGTCTGAAACTCGGCCATGTCGCCTCCTGGCATTGTGGACTCGACGGCTATTTCGGCTCGCGGGGCAAACCCAACAGCCGTTCACCGATGAGGTTGCGTTGGATCTGATGGGTTCCGCCGGCGATCGTCGACTGACGGGCGGCGTTGAGGATGTGCGAGGCGATGTCGCCGTCGCGGTCGTCGCACGACCATGCCACGCCGCCCGCGCCGAGCAGATCGATGACGACCTCGGCCGAGAGTTGTTCGAGATTGCCTGCGGCCATCTTGACCAGCGAGCCGGCCGCGGGGTGACCGTTGAGGGCAGCCCCCGACATGATCCGTTCGACGAGGAGTTCGAGCAACAGCTCTCGGGCCGCGACGTCGACGGCGCGCTGGCGGGCGATCGAACCACCGCCACTCGGCGAGACCGCCATGGCTGCGGCGACCTGACGTCGACGGCGTCCTGCGCCGGACCCGCCCGTGTAGGCGCCGCGCTCCCCCGAGAGCGTCCCGGTGGCGACCTGCCAGCCGCGATTGACCTCGCCGATCACTTCGTGGTCGCCCATCACCACCGATTCGAGGAAGACCTCGTTGAAGTGATGGCCTCCGGCGATGTCGACCAGCGGCCGAACCGTGACGCCGCGGCGATCCATCGGCAGGATGAACATCGTGATACCGGCATGGGGGCTGGCGGCCGCCGGATCGGTACGGGCAAGGAGTATGCCGAATTGGGCGTCGGCGGCGATCGACGACCACACCTTTTGGCCGTCGATCACCCACGCATCGCCGTCACGGTGGGCCCGACAGCGCAATGAGACCAGGTCAGAGCCCGCATCGGGCTCGGAGAACAACTGGCACCACACCTCGTCGCCGGCGAGCAGCCTGGGCAGGAACCGGCGCTTCTGCTGCTCGGTGCCATGTTGAGACAGCGTCGGGAAGACCAGCGCCATCCCGATCGACAACGGCCGGATCGATGGGCAGTCGACGCGGGCCAGTTCCTCGGCCACCACGCGGTCGTAGTCTCCCGGCAGCCCTCCCCCGCCGTACTCGACGGGATGACGTAGGCCGATGAATCCGGCCGAGGCGAGGTCGCGCTGCAATGCGATCGCCCCGCCGATCAAGGCCCGATGCCCATCAGGAGCACGCGAGATGATGTCGACACGGTCGTCGTCACGCGCCGGGTCGCGCGGTTCGAACCGATCGGCCAGCCACATGCGAACTCGGCTGCGGAACTCGTCCAGGCTTTCCATCCAACCTCCCCAATGGAAATTAGGTGGCGAATTCTTTTCGTGCAACTCCCGACCGGCGTAGCGTGCTCGGACGATGCATGCAACACGGTCGACCAAAACCGGCGAGGTCGTCGCCGCGGGCATTCGTCGGCGGATTGCCAATGGCGAACTACAGGTCGGCGACCGCCTGGCGTCGGAGGAGGAGCTGACCGAGCACCTCGGCGTCGCCCGCACCACGTTGCGCGAGGCCTTGCGCATTCTCGAGTCGCAGGGATTGATCGCCATCAAACGTGGCCGTGGCGGTGGGCCGGTCGTCACCATGCCCGACCTCGACCGCCTCGCCGAGCCGCTGGCGGTCGTCCTCCAACTTCGCGGCACCACCACGACCGATCTCGACGCCGCGCGGGCGATCATCGAGCCGAACATGGCGGCGTGGCTGGCCGCTCGCCACACCGATGACGACCTGGCCGCGCTGGCCTCGGCCGCCCACGAGGCCCAGATTGCCGCCGACGCGGACGACCAAACCCAGTTCGGTCGCGCCGCCGCGCTCGTCCACGAGACGCTCCTGTTGCGCAGCGGCAACAACACGCTGTCGGTCCTGTCACAGGTGCTGCACCGCATCGTGTTGGATCGCTACGTCGGTGCTGCCTCGGGAAGCTCCCAAGCCCTCATGCAACGAGCCGCCCGGTCGTACGCCAAGCTCGTGCGCCTGATCAGCAACGGCGAAGCCAACGCAGCCCGCACTCATTGGGAGCAGCAGATGGGCTGGATGGCCACCGAGGGCGCCAACGGACCGCTCGACATCTTCGAGGATTGAGCGTCACCCGGTGTGAGAATCCCGGCTCGGGAGCAAGTCGGGAAAATAGGTTACGATTTAATTCGTGACGACCACCGATCAGTCCGGGAACCCGGAGAGCCTGCAGGTCAGCGACGCAGTCGCCGAGGAGTTCGAGAAGGCGACCGCCTACAAGCTCACCGATGAGGACATCGAGCGGGCCCGCCTGCTGATCGGCGTCGATACGGCCAGCCGGCACGAGGAGTTGTTCAGTGTGGCCACCTCCGATTCCATGCGCTCGTGGGCGCGGGGCATGGGCGACCCGAACCCGCTGTACACCGACGAGGAGTACGGCACGTCCACCCGCTGGGGTTCGCAGATCGCTCACGGCACCATGGTCGGTCACGTCAAGACCCCGATGTTGGGCGACCCGATGCCCGCCGAGATCAAGGCGCAGACCAAGAGCGTGTTTCGCGGCATCCACGTGTTCGTGTCCGGCGGATCGTGGGAGTGGTACCGGCCGATGTACCCCGGTGACCGGATCTACTCCTTTGCCGGCGAGGAGACGCTCGAGGTCAAGCAATCGGAATTCGCCAACCGCTCGGTGATCCAGGTTCGGCGCGACGTGGCGCTCAACCAACGCGGCGAGGTGGTCGGCGTCTACCGCATCCTGCGCGTACTCGCCGAGCGCGACACGGCCCGCAAGAAGGGCAAGAACGCAGCCATCGAGGCAGCCACGTACACCGACGAGGACTACGAGCGGATCGACGCGATCTATGCCGCCGAAGGACCACGCGGCGCCGAAAAGCGCTGGTGGGACGATGTGCAGATCGGTGACGAGCTGCAGCCCATGGTCAAGGGGCCCCTCACGACGACCGAGATCATCGCCGTCCACGCCGGCGGCTACGGCTTCGTGCCGTACGGACTGAAGTCCTCGCGCCTGGGTTACACCAATCGCAAGCGGATCGCCCCTTTCTACATCAAGAACGCCAGCGGCATCTACGACGTCGCCCAGCGCCTGCACTGGGATTCGGAATGGGCCAAGGCGATCGGCAACCCGATGTCGTACGACTACGGGGTGATGCGCCAGTGCTGGTTCTGGCACATGCTCTCGGATTGGATGGGCGACGACGGGATCGTCGTCACGATGGACGATTCGATACGCAAGTTCAACTACATGGGCGACACCCAGTTCATGACCGGCAAGGTCACGGCCAAGCGCGTCGACGACGACGGCCGCCACGTCGTCGACGTCGAGATCCACATGGTCAACCAGTGCGATGCCGAGACCGCGTACGCCACCGGCACCGTCGCCCTGCCGTCGCGGGCCAAGGGCTTGCCGATCTATCCGAACGTCCCGGCCGACCTGGCCGAGAAGGCCGCGCAGATGTTCGCCCGTCACCACGAACTCAAGGCCCAGCGCCGCCCGCGCTGAGCCACCACGAAAGGCTCCACATGTCGCTTCAGGGCAAGGTCGCATTCATCACCGGGGTCGCCCGCGGCCAGGGCCGGGCCCATGCCGTCCGCCTGGCCAAGGAGGGTGTCGACGTCATCGGAGTCGACATCTGCGCCGACATCGACTCGATGGATTACCCCAACGCGTCGCCGGCCGATCTGGCGGAGACCGTCGAGATGGTCGAGGCACTCGATCGGCGGATCGTCGCCCGAACCGCCGACGTGCGTGATTTCGCCGCCGTCCAGGCCGCGGTCGACGATGGGCTGGCGACGTTCGGCCGACTCGACATCGTCATCGCCAATGCCGGAATCGTCCGACTCGGCACCGAACAGGACTTCCTCGCCGAATGGAACGACATCATCGGCACCAACCTGACCGGGGTGTACCACACCGTCCGGGCGACGGTGCCCGCCTTGATCGATGGCGGCAACGGCGGGTCGATCGTGATCACCTCGTCGACGGCCGGGCTCAAGGGCACGGCGACCAACAAGGCGGGCGGTCTCGCCTACACCGCGGCAAAGCGCGGGCTCGTCGGGCTGATGCAATGTCTGGCCGCCGACCTGGCGAAGCACTCGATCCGCGTGAACACCATCCACCCCACGGGCGTGGCCACCGGCATGGTGATGAACGAGGCGATGATGGCGCTGATGGCGTCGAATGATCCGGCCTTGGCGTCGATGCAGAACGCCCTGCCCATCGAGATCCTGCAACCGGAGGACATCGCCAACGCGGTTGCCTGGCTCGTGAGCGACGAGGCCAAGTTCATCACGGGCATCGCCCTCCCCCTCGACGCCGGCTTCACCGTCCGCTGACGCCGCAGTCGGCGACAGAGACGGCGCGGTGTGCGGCCCACCGCCTGAACCCACCGGGTAGGTTCTCAGGGTGGCTGACGACGAGACTCCGGCGAATCGTTCAAGCCGGTCGATCACCGACGGAAGCGACGCGTCGGGCGATGAGGTCTTCCTCGTGCCCGCAGCGATGCGTCAGCCCGCCGACGAGTTGGGGCCGCGGGCGCATCGCACGATTGCTCGCATCCTCGACGCGGCCCGCCAGGTGTTCCTGACCAACGGCTACAGCGGCACGACGATCGACGACATCGCCAGGGTCGCCGAAATGTCCCGCGCCTCGGTCTACACGTACTTCCCGTCGAAGCGTGACATCATGCTCGCCGCCGGCGCCCGCTCGGCGGCCGAGGGCGAGGACGTCATCGACCGAGCGGCCGACCTGGTGGCCAGCGAGCCCGGAGCGATCCAGTGGGTGGCCGAGTACTTCAAGTACCTCGAGCTCCATGGCAGCTTCGCGTTCGCCTGGACCGAGGCCGCCCACGACGACATCGAGATCCGCACCGCCGGCATGAAACGCCACCTCAAGATGTGCACCCGCCTGGGCAGCAGGCTGGCCGCGACCAACCTGGCCGCGACCGATTCGTCGGCGACCAACCCGCCGACGACCGACGATCCGACCGCCCTCGGTCTGGCCGTGTCGAGTCTGCTCGAGCGGTCGTGGAGCTACGGAGCGTTGTACGGTGCGGCGATGGACGCCGAGCGACTCCACGTGACGATCGGCCAGGTCATCTGGTCGATCGTGCAACAGCTCGGTGCCGTCGCACCGCTTGTCGACTAGCCGTTCGTTCGGAGGATTCAATGCCTGCTCCAGTGACCGACCCGCGCGACCGATTCTCGCTGACAGATAAGGTTGCCCTGGTCACGGGCGGTTCGCGTGGACTCGGCAAAGAGATGGTCAAGGCGTTCGCCGCCGTCGGTGCCCACGTGGTCATCGCCAGTCGCAAGCTGGCCAACTGCGAGGCGGTCGCCCGCGAGATCGAGTCGCTGACCGATCGCCAGGCGATGCCGTACGCCTGCCACGTCGGAAAATGGCAGGAGGTCGACGGTATGGTCGAGGCCGTCTACGAGCG
>JANMJD010000317.1:0-12592 GCA_031371195.1 Actinomycetes bacterium
ACCGACCGGTGACGGTGACGCCACACCCGAGGGACTTCAGCGCCTGATGATGGACCGAGTGGCACGCCTCGGGCCGCATCGTGCCCATCGCCACCGCCACATGCGAGCCGTAGTCGAGGTTGACCGGGTGAAACGCATGCCAATGGTCCTCACTGCCGATGTCCTGGACGAGTGAGCCGCCGAGTACGACGTTGAGCAGCTGGGCACCCCGGCATATGGCCAGCACCGGCCGGTCGCGTTCGAGTGCCGCCTCGAGCACGGCGACCTCGAGCGCGTCGTGCTCGGGCACGATGCCGTAGAGCTGCTCGGCGGCCGGCTCCTCGCCGTAGCGAGCCGGGTCGATGTCGCCGCCCCCGTGGAGGATCACGGCATCGACGCGAGCGACCAGAGCATCGATCGAGGCCAGGCTCTGGGTGATCGGCGGCACCATCACGGCGTGACCGCCGGCGCGCACCACGGCGCGGGCATAGCGCTGACCGACGGCGAAGGCATCGCCGCGGACGTTGGCCGCTGTCGGACCGATTCGACCGGGAATGAGCACGAGTGGGGTCGCTGCCATCACGTCAAGATACGCGAAGACGGCTCGTCCGGTCGGCCCCTACCTGTCAGGCTTCGGAACGCATCGAGGATCTCCGACACAGGGCTCGCGTAAGATACCAGCGTGGGGAAGAGCAACCGGGAGCGGCGGGCCGACAAGCGTCGCCGGCAGGCGGAACAGGAGCGCCGGCGCGCCCAGTCGGCGGCAGCGGCGGGTGCAGGAACCGGCCCACATCGTGAACAGTCGCGTCGTGAACCTCCGCCTCGGCCGGGGTCCGAAGGTCACGACCACGCCTCCGACGTCGAGCTGTTGTGGCACGCCGCCCGGGCGATCGCCGATCCGTCAGCGGCCGGCCGGCAGCGCGTGAACCTCGTCTGCTCTGCGAGCGACCGATTCCTCCCGGTCGCGAAACAGCAGCTCACCCTGTACGTCAGCCGCCTATGGGTGCACGGCTGGCTGCCTTACGACGTCGTGCGTTACGCCGCCCGCCAGTGCGAGTCGGTGCAGGTGGTCGGTGTCGCCGAGGCCGTCGCCGGTGAGGTGGCGCGGCTGCTCGCCGCCCAGTCGGTCGGCGATCGGTGGCGTCGGTCCGCCGAGGCCGCCGCATCGTTCGTCACCGAACTCGGTCCGCCGCGCGCCGGTGACATGCGCGACTGGTTGGAGCTGCTGCACACCGTCTCCAGAATGCCCCGGCTGGCCACGATCACGGCACCGCCCGGTGCCGTCGCCTCCCGTCATGCGGCTTCCACCGACTCGGCCGACCAACGCCAACTCGATCGGGTGCGGGCGCTGCTGGCCAAGGCCGAATCGACCACCTTCGATGCCGAGGCCGAGGCGTTGACGGCCAAGGCGCAGGAGCTGATCGCCCGCTACTCGCTGGACCAGGCCCTGGTGTCCACGGCGGCCGGCGATGCAGGCGCCCGGCCGATCGGCACCCGCATCTGGATCGACGATCCGTACACCGAGCCGAAGTCGTCGCTCGCCGCCCGGGTGGCCGACGCCAACCGCTGCAGCTGCGTCTGGGACCCGAGCCTCAGGTTCGTCACGCTGTTCGGGTTCGACCACGACGTCGCCGCCGTCGAGTTGCTCTACACGTCCCTCCTGGCCCAGGCCACCACGTCGATGATCCGCCACGGCAGCGTGCAGGACAACACCGGCCAATCCCGCACCCGATCGTTCCGCCGGTCGTTCCTCCAGGGTTTCGCTCACCGAATCGGCATCCGTCTCCAGGAGGTGACGGCCGCCGAGGAGCAGGCGGCGGTCGCCTCGTCGGCGTCGCTGCTGCCGGTGCTCGCCGGTCGTCAGGAGCAGGTCGACCGCGCCTTCCAGGATGCCTTTCCCGATGTCGTCTACCGGCGGACGAGCGTGAGCAATTCAGCCGGGTGGCATGCCGGCAAGGTGGCGGCCGACCTCGCCCAGCTCGGCCTCTCCGGGGCGCAACTCACAGGCTCGCGGTAGGAGCGAGCGTGAAGCGGCGCGCCGGACGGCGCGATCATGCGGCGCGAGGGGGACACGCCGGCCGACGACGAACCCGCCACGACGAGCGTCACGCCGAGCGGTAGGCGAACGAGGCGTCGATCATCTCCTGCAGGTGGGCCAGCCCGGTCGTCGGGGCGAAGCGCGGCGGGTTGTCCGGCGAGGTGCACGTCGCCAGCACCGTCACCCGGGCGTCGTGGTCGGGGTCGAAGAAGAAGGGAATCGAGTAACGATCGCGCCCCGAGGCGTTGATCACCCGATGAACGGTCGAGGCGAACAGCCCGTTCGTCCAGCGGGCCATCATGTCGCCGACGTTGACCACGAACGCGTCGGGCAGCGATGGCACATCGACCCACCGGCCCGCCGCATTGCGCACCTGGAGCCCGCCGACGTCGTCCTGCGCCAGGATCGTCAGCGCGCCGAAGTCGGTATGGGCACCGGCGCCGAGTTGCGCGTCGGTGATCGGGCCAACCGGCGGGGGGTAGTGCAGCGGTCCGACCGTCGCCATTGGGCGGGTGAGCGAGTCGTCGAAGTGGTCCTCGGGGAGTTCGAGCGCGAGGGCGAAGGCCCGCATCAGCGAGCGGGCCAGATTCGACATCAGCCCGTAGTACTCCCGGTAGGCGGGCACGAACTCGGCCGGCCGGGCCGGCCATTGGTTCGGGCCGTGCAATGGCACCCCGGCGGTCACCAGGCAGTGATTGTCGGGCAGGTCCTGACCGATCTTGATGCCTTCCTTGAAGTCTCCGGCGTACTGCTGGCGGGCCGGGTCGAGGTTCTCGCCACCGACCGAGAACCAGCCGCGATGGCACGACGAGTGCTCGATGGCGATCAGCGCCTTCTCCTCGGTGGGCAGGGCGAAAAACGTCGCGGCCAGGGTGAACACCCGCGACACGATCGAACGCGGGATGCCGTGGTTGGTGATGGCGAAGAACCCGATGTCGCGACATGCCGTCCCGACCTGACGGGCCACCGCCCGCCGGTCGGCGAGCAAGCCGTGGAGCAGGCCACCGATGTCGATGACCGGGATCTGGTCGACCGCAACACGGTCACCCAGTAGCGATGCATCGAGTGGGGCGTCCGTCATGGAAAAGATGTTAGACATCTTCACCTGTTGAGAATCGATGAGGTTGGGGGCCCGTGGACTTCATCTTCATGTTGACGAGAAGCGACGAGACCATCATCGACTGCCTCGAGACGTGGTCGGCCGTCGATCATGTGGGCGTCGCCCACGCCGGCTTCAAGGACGTCGGTGTCGATATCGACACCCTCGACGAACTCAACCGGCGGATGCAATCCAACGGGGTGACCACCTATCTCGAGGTGGTGTCGACGACGGCCGAGGCCTGCCTGCGGTCGGCCGAGGTCGGCCGGGCGATCGGCGTCAACCGGTTGATGGGCGGCACGCAGGCAGCCGAGATCCTGCCCATTCTCGACGGCACCGCCATCGAGTACCTGCCGTTCCCGGGAGTGCCGATCGGCCATCCGACCATCCTGGGTGGTTCGACCGAGACGATCGAGCAGCACTGCAAACACTTCGACGCCGTCGGTTGCGGGGGTGTCGACCTGCTCGCGTACCGGGCGATCGATGCCGAGCCGATCGAACTGGTCGCCGCCGCCCGCCGGGGAACCCGGGGCACCCTGGTGGTGGCCGGCAGTATCTCGACGGTTGAACAGATCGCCGATCTGGCCGCCGCCGGAGCCGACGCGTTCACGATCGGCTCGGCGGTGCTCGACGGCTCGTTCTCGCCCCGCCGGGGCCTCCTCGCCGGTCAGCTCCGAGATGTGCTGGACGCCTGCCGATGACGGTGTCAGCGGGGGTCGAGGCAGGGGTTGCAGCACGGGTCACAACAGCAGGCCGGTCCCGCTCGCCGAACCATATGGCGGACGCCCGTGGGTGAACCATTGATGCTCGGCATCGACCTGGGGGCCGGCAGCCTGAAGGCCACCCTCGTCCGTGCGGATGGAACGACCGCCGGCGAGGCGAGCGCGCCGGTGGCGACGGCGAACCCTCGCTTCGGCTGGGCCGAGCAGGATCCACGCGACTGGTGGACCGCGTTCTGTGCGGCCGTGCCCGCCGCGCTGGCCGATGCCGCAGTGACCGGGGAGGCCGTGACCGTGACAGGATTCTCCGGCGGCGCCCACATCGGTGTGCTCTGCGGGTCTCACGGCGAGGTTCTGCGCCCGGCGATTCTGTGGAGCGACTCGCGAGCTGCCACCGAGGCCGCCGAGCTGCGGGCACGCGCCGACGACCGCATCGTGGAACTGACGCTCAACCGGGCGAATCCCACCTGGCTGTTGCCGCAACTGATGTGGATCAACCGCCACGACGCCGCCTCGGCCGCGGCGACGCGACGGCTGTACCTCTCCAAGGACTGGCTACGCGCCCAGGTGACCGGCACATGGGAGACCGACTACTCCGATGTCGTCGGGGCGTTGATGGCCGACTCCTCGACCCGGCAGTGGTCGGCGGAGTTGTGCGAGTTGGGAGGGTGGAATCCGGCGACGTTGCCGCCCGTGGTTCGCCCGACCGACATCGTCGGCACGGTGACAGCGGCTGCTGCGACCGCCAGCGGACTGCGGGCCGGCACACCCGTCGCATGCGGGTCGAACGACACCACCGTCGAGCTCTTCGGGGCGGGGGCGACCCATCCGGGTGACGGGGCGGTCAAACTCGCCACCGCCGGAGTCACCTATCAAGTGGCCGACGGCCCGCTCGTGCGTCCGCCGGTGTCGTGCTATCCGCATATCGTCGATGGGTTGTACTACACGGCG
Source organism: Actinomycetes bacterium (assembly GCA_031371195.1). Taxonomy (GTDB): domain Bacteria; phylum Actinomycetota; class Acidimicrobiia; order Acidimicrobiales; family Ilumatobacteraceae; genus JANMJD01. The sequence goes on from JANMJD010000317.1 coordinate 4,787, forward strand.
ACGGGGATCAATTCGTGCGCGTCGGCGCACCGCTGGCTGCGCGATCAGTTCTTTCCCGGCGAAGGCTTTGCCGGTATGGACGAGTTGGCGGCCACGGTCGCGCCGGGCTCCGAGGGGTTGATCTTTCACCCGTACATGCAGGGCGAGCGCGCCCCGCATTGGGACCCGAAGCTGCGCGCCGACTTCGTCGGGTTGACGATGCAGCACGGCCGCCGCCACTTCGCCCGGGCGCTGTACGAGGGCATCGCCTATGCCATCTGCGACGCGATGACCGTCGCCGAGGAGTTGGGCATGCGGTACGACACCATCCGCCTGATCGGCGGCGGGGCGCGTAGCGCGACGTGGCGCCAGATCATGGCCGATGTGCTCGGCCGGCCCATCCTGCTCCCGGCCAACGGCGACGCCTCGTTCGGGGCCGCGGTCGTCGCCGGCATCGGAGCAGGGGTGTTCTCGGGCGTCGACGATGCGGTGAACCGTTGCTGTCGGATCGTCGCCGACCATCGGCCCGATCCCGCTGTTCACGCCCGTTATCAGGAGTTTTTCCACGTGTACCGCACCGTGCAGGCGGCGATGGTCGAACCGAACCACCGACTGCACGCCCTCACCGAGGAGGTCTGAGCATGACCACGGAGATGACCGACATACTCGACGGATGGACCGCCCAGGGCATCCGTTGGGTGCGTTTCGAGGCGCCCGACCTGCATGGCGCATCGCGCTCGAAGCTGGTACCGGTCGAGCAGGCCTATGGGTATTGCGCCGAGGGTTTGAATGTCTACGGCGGAGCGCTGGTCCTCGATTCGCGCAGCGACCTGGTCGGCGGTAGCGAGTATCACGACGCGATCAACTACGCCGACCAGCAGTTCTGGCCCGACCCGTCGACGGCGGCGGTGCTGCCATGGGCGGATCGCACGGCCCGGGTGATCTGCGCGAGCAGGTGGTACGACGGACGTGTTCAGGCGGCGGCGTCGCGCAACGTGCTGCATCGGGTGCTCGACCGACTGGCCCTACTCGGGTTCGACGCCTTCATGGGACAGGAGAACGAGTTCTACCTGCTCGATCCGGTCACCAAGCAGCCGGCGCTGTTCGGCGGCTACCACATCTTCAACACGGTGCGTAACGAGTATCACCCGGTGGTCCGAGCGTTGATCGAGCACATGCCCGCCGTCGGGATCGAGATCATCACGGCGAACTGTGAGTACGGCCCGAGTCAGTTCGAGATCAACTACGGCCCCAAGACAGGCATGGCCGCCGCCGACGCCACGTTCACGTTCAAGAACGCCGTCAAGGAGATCGCCCTGCAGCACGGGATGCTCGCCACGTTCATGTCCAAACCCTCATCGTTGATGTCGGGCAGCGGGGCGCATACCCATGTCTCGCTGCGCGACCAGTCGTCCGGTCGGAATGTCTTCGCCGACGCCAAGTCGGCGATGGGCATCTCGAAACTCGCCGAGCAGTTCATCGCCGGTTGCCTCGCCTACGCCGGCCCCGCCTACGCCATCTGCGCGCCGACGGTCAACTGCCTCAAACGCCGTCGGCCGCACACCTTCAGTCCGTCGAACATCTCGTGGGGGATGGAGGATCGTTCGGCTCTGGTGCGGGTCAAGCTCGGATCCGTCCAGAGTCGCCACGTGGAGTATCGCTCGCCGTCGGGCCTGTCGAACCCGTACCTGGTGATGGCCGTGGTGCTCGCCTCGGGTCTGTTGGGTATCGAACAGAAGCTGAAGTGCCCGAAGCCCTCGGCGGTCGGCACTCCCGCCGAGAATGATCCGCGCTTCGCCCCCCTGCCGTGGAGCCTGCACGAGTCGCTCGCCGCGCTCGAATCGTCGAGCGAGCTGCGCGAGGTCCTCGGCGAGGAGTTCGTGCGCATCTATCTGACGGTCAAACGGCACGAGTTGCGCCGTTTCGAGGACCACGTCACCGACTGGGAGGTCAACGAATACACCGAGATGTACTGAATCGGTATCCCGCCGACCTCGACGTCACACGGGGTGGTGAGGATCGGCTACCGTTCGCCGAAACGTTGGGCCATTCGGCCCATCGTGGGGGTTCGGGGCATGGGTGTTCCGCGTCAACTGGGGGTCTCACTTGACTGAGGTTCGGGAGAGTATCGACATCTCCCAACGGGATGATGTCGACAAGTTGAAGGCCAATGCGGTCGGTCTCGGCGGCGTGCTCTTCGCCTGCCTGGCCGGTGCCGCGCCGATCACGGCGATGCTCGGCAACGTGCCGTTCGCCGTCGCCGCCGGCAACGGCATCGGTACCCCGGCGGGCTTTTACTTCGCCACAATCGTGTTGACCATCTTCTCGGTGGGGTACGTGGCGATGTGCCGCAAGATCACCGCTGTCGGCGGCTTCTACGCCTTCATCAGCCATGGCCTCGGCCGGATGATGGGTGTCGCCAGCGGTCTCGTCGGCGCAATCGCCTACATGTCGATCGAAGCGGCGCTGCTCGGCGGCATGGCCTACTTCGCCCAGATCACGTTCGAACAACGGCTCGGCGTCGTCGTTCCGTGGCCGGTGTTCGCCCTGATCGGGCTGGTGCTCATCACCATCATGACCTTCCTCGACGTCGATCTGTCGCTCAAGGTGCTCGGTGTGCTGATGGCCGCCGAGGTGGCGATCCTGCTGCTGATGGACTTCGGCATCCTGTTCAACGGTGCGAGCAAGGACCTCTCGGGACTGCTCGCGGACGGCACTGCGGTGAAAGCGACCGGTGACGGGATCGCCGGTTCCGCCCTCAACCTCGCCAACGCGTTCAAGGGCGTACCGGGGGGCGCCGCGGCGATCGGCATCTTCATGGCGTTCTGGAGCTGGGTCGGGTTCGAGGCCGCCCCCAACTACGCCGAGGAGTCACGTGACCCGGTTCGCAACGTGCCGCGGGCGACGTACGTGTCGGTCATCTCGTTGGGCGTCTTCTACACGTTCACCTCGTGGATGGTCGTGTCCGCGTGGCAGGGCAAGGACCTGCAGGCGGCGGGCAACCTGGGCCCCGACCTGTTCTACATCCCGACGTCCGAATACGTCGGCAAGTTCTTCACCAAGCTGATGCAATGGTTGATCATCACCGGATCGTTCGCCTGTGGCACGGCGTTCCACAACGCCGCCACGCGCTACTGGTATGCCATGGGTCGAGAGGGGCTGTTGCCCCGAGCGTTGGGCAAGACGCATCCGAAGCACCGCAGCGCCCACAACGCCAGCCTGTTCCAGAGCGCGCTGGCCCTGATCGTCGTCGTCATCTACATGATCGGTGGGGCCGTCGACGGTGGCAGTACCCAGGCCTGGACGTTCAACGCCGCCTACCTCGGGCTGTACACCCAGGGTGCGCTCGTGGCGACGTATCTGATCCTGATCCTGCAGACACTGGTGTCGATCTCGATCCCGTTGTGGTTCCGCAAGAACCATCTGGCCGACTCCCACATCTGGAAGACCACGGTCGCTCCGATCGTCGCCGCGATTGCTCAGGTTGTCGTCATCTACCTGCTGCTCAGCAAGTTGACGGTGCTCAGCGGCGGCAGCAAGGGATTCGTCCCGTTCATCCCCTGGTTCGGCCTCGCCGTCGTCGGCGGAGGCGTCGCCTTTGCCGCATACATCCGCTCCGCCAAACCCGAGCTGTACGACCGGCTCGGCCGTTTCGTGAACTCCGGGGTGTGATTCCAACGGATCATCGGACGAAAACGGCGCGACATTTTGGCGCCCGGTACGTCTGAACAATCAGTGGGGTGGTGGATCGGGCGGTCCGCCACCCCACGACCATGTCCGACCCCCGGGGCCGGCGCACCGGCGAGACGGTGCGAATCGGTGTCGCCCGGGTGTCAGTCGGCCCAGCGTTCCTTGAGCAGGAACCAGGCCCAGACGCAGGCGAAAAACCCGCCGATGGCGTTCACGGCGATGATCGTCCCGCTGGCCACCGCCGGGTCCGAGGCGTGCGTGCCCACGTAGGCGGCGAGGAATTGGCGCCCGATCCACCCCTTGCCGTTCACGGCGATGACCACTCCTTGGAGCACCCCCCACGCCACCCCGAGGCGGCCACCGATTCGGCGATGGCGGAAGGCCAGGTGCGCGGCGGTGAGTCCCACGGCCGACTGGACGAACACCGACCAGGCCCGATGATCGCGACCCAACTCCAGGATCGCCGCGCCACCCGAGAAGGCGGCCGTCAGCACCGCCAACCATTGGACGGGTGACACCGAAGGACGACGCGCGGGCACGGTCGGGCAGTCTGTCAGAGCCGGTAGAGCGTGGTCGCGTTGGCCGTGCCGATGGCGTCGCCGATGGTCTCGGCGGCGGACGCCGTCATCGAGCCGCGGCCGACCCACCCGTCGAGCACCCGACCCAGTGCCCAGCGGAACTGGGCGGCACCGGCGAGGTACAACTCCGCCAGCCCGAAGGCGTCGGTGCTGTACAGCACCTTCGGATGGGGCGTCGCCTCGAGGGCACGACCGAGAAAGTCGGGCGCCGACGGCCCGAGGTAGTTCATCGCCAGGCCGATGTCCATCCATACGTGCGGATACACCGTGGCCAGGAATCCTGCCTCGCGCTCGTACGGCCAACAGTGCAGCAGCACGATCTGGGTTCCGAGTGGCGCGCACCATTCGATGAACGGGGTGAGGAGTGACGGGTTGGAGCGGTGGAGCACCACATCCGGGTCGCCGTAGCCCACGTGGAACTGGATGGGCAGCCCGAGCCGGCCGCCGATCCGGGCGGCCAGACGGAGCAGGGCGCCCTCGATCGTGGCATCCGCCAAGCGGCCCCCATGGCTCAACCAATGGCCGATCGCGCCGTCGAGGGCGTCGTCGTCGGCCGCAAGCAGGTCGACGAAGAAACCGCAGCGGTAGGCGAGCACCGACTTGAGCCCTACGGCGCCGTCGCACCGCTCGAGCAGGCGGGCTTCGAAGGCGTCCATGAAGTCGGTCACCCGGACCCCCGAGGCGGCGACCTCCTCGGCGACGAGTTCGATCCGGACGATCTCGCGGGTCGGCGCGCCGGCCAGTGCACCCATCTCGGTCAACGAGCACAGCTCGTCGCCCCGGTATCCCGTGTCGATGAGCAATGCCGACTGGTTGGCGCCGGTCAGCATCCGTCGGGCGACCTCGACCGCTCCGAGCTGTGACCGGCGGGCGACGTAGGACTCCCACGAGCAGAACGGTTCGAGATCGATCACCGGCGGACACCAGCGGCCGATGGCGAACCCGACCGGTCCGTCGAGATGCGAACCATTGCCGGCGGTCGTCGGGCTCTCGGAGCACAGCGCCTCGAACGCGGCGAGATCGAGCTCGTCGAGGCGGATGGCATGGCAGTGCTGATCGACCAGAACGAGCCGATCGAGATCCATCAGTACACCGCCCGGTAGCGGGCGATGCGTGCCGCGTCCGACAGGTCGGCCAGCTCGGTGAGTTCGGTGTGCTTCATCTCAAGATACGTCTCGATGAGGAGCGGATCGAACCAGCGTCGGGCGACGCCGTCGTCGCCGAAGGCGTCGAGGGCCTCGGGAAGCGACGTCGGCAGGCGAACTACGCCCATGGCCGCCAGATCATCGCCAGACATCGCATTGGGGTCTCCCGGCAGCAGCCGGAGTTCGTCGAGCCCTTCGTCGAGCCCTTGGCATCCGGCGTGGATCAGGGCGGCGAGCACCAGGTGGGGGCACGCAGTGGCGTCGGCGGCGCGGAATTCGATGTTCCAGCCGGCCGGTGTGGCGCCCGGACAGATGCGCAGCGCCGCCTCGCGGTTGCGCAGGCCCGAGGCCGTGAACGCCGCGCTCCACCGATGCGGCATGAGCCGCAGATAGCTGATCGCCGAGGGCGCAGTGAGCGCCACCAGCGCCGGCAGGTGGCGGATGATCCCCGAGAAAAACGCCCGCGCCTGGCGGGACAGCCCGTCGGTGTCGTGGCGATCGTGGGTGACGGGCTTGCCGTTGCCCGTATGCAGGCTGAGGTGGACGTGCACACCGTTGCCCACTCCGCCGATGCTGGTCATCGGGCTGAAGGTGACGGCCCGCTGATGAACTCTGGCGACATCGCGCACGATCTCGCGAACCAGGGATGCCCGGTCGGCGGCCCGCAGCGCGTTGGCCGGCGTGACGGTGATCTCGAACTGCCCCGGAGCAAATTCTGCCAACCAGTTCTCGGGCTCCAATCCGGCGGAATTCATACACCTGACCAGGTCGGATCCGAACGGCTCGGCCGAGCGTTGAGCCTGGAGGCTGAACGCCGGGAGCGGCGCTGCCTCGGTGCCCGCAGCGTCGAGCATGGTGAATTCGTGCTCGAATGCGGCCTTCACCTCCAAGCGGTGCTGCTCCGCGAGACGTTCGATGGCGGCGCGCAGGGCGGCGCGCGGGCAGGCGGCGAACGGCTGTCCGTCGGGTTTGACGGCATCGCACAGCACGACGTCGAACGCCGTCGCGCCCAGCCGATCGGCCCGGATGTGGGCGCTCTCGTCGGGGATCAGCCGAAGGTCGCCGAGCGGTCCGTAGGGGTTCATTTCGCCGAGTGACCCGAAAGGGGTGATCGACTGGTCGGCGGGTACCCATCCGACGGTCGTCGGGTACCGCCGCCCGGGGACCGCCCGCCCCCGTACGTGGCCCGAGAGGTCGGCGTAGGCGAGGAAGACCAGGTCGTCGTCGGGCATCTGGTGATTCTTGCGCATCGGCGGATAACCACGGGCGGTGAACCCGCTCGGGCTCGCCTCACCCGATGGAATGCGCCATGATGCGCCGGTGACAACGCTACGCGTGGACCTGATCGGCGATCCGGCGGGCCTCGAACCCTGGTACGACGCGGCCGGCTCCCAGAAGGACAACCTCTGCGGTGCATATTGGGCCGATATCGCCGTGCAGGCGTTCACCGATCGTCGGTTCGCCGACGAGGAGGATGCTGCACTCGTCGCCGGCACCGTTGTTCCCCGTGGACCGACCGACCCGGCGGCTTCGTTCCCCTGGCACGGCCACGGGCCCCGCGGAGTGATCGAGCCGTTGTGGCCCTATCGCCTGGCATTGCCCACATCGGCCGCCGACGACGCCTTGGGCACGTCGGCCCACGGGGTTGCCCGGGCGATCGACCGGCTCTCCGATGGTGAGCTGGCGGTGCTGCCGCTTCGCTGCCAACGATGGACGTCCGAATCCGTGAGTGCGCTCCTCGATGGCTTGGCCGCACTCGACGAGTCCCGGCTGCTCGTCATCGCCAATGTGGGTACCGCTGGATTCGAGACGTCCCTGCACTCGCTGTCCGACCTGCTCGCGTTGCTGATTTCGGGTACCGCACTTCCCGCACGTTCGGGCGACTGGGAGGTCGGCCACTTCGTCTCCCTTGCCGGCGTCGTCCACGGCCCGATGGGCGATCTGGTGATCGTGCGCGACACCTATCGGCAGCTGGGCGGTCGCGGCTACCACCTTCAGCCGCTCGCCAACGTCGCCGCCGCCCTTGATCGTGACGGCACCGGTACCGGCGGCGTCCTCGTCGTCGCATCGTCGTCGTCGATTGCCGCCACCCGCCACGCCGTGGCCGACATCGGGTTGATCGAGGAACTCTGGGACAACGGCAGCCCGCGATGACCTGCCTCGCCAAGGCTCCCTAACGTCGCCGAGTCTCCCTAACGTCGCTGAGTCTCGCTGACCGTGCTGGCGCTCCCTGACCGTGCTGGCGCTCCCCTGACCGTGCTGGCGCTCCCCTGACCGTGCTGGCGCTCCCTGACCTTGCTGGCGCTCGCTGATTGTGCTGGCGCTCGCTGATTGTGCTGGCGCTCGCTGATCGTGCTGGCGCTCGCTGACCTTCTCAGTCCATGTTCGATTTCCGTCGGACAGCGCCGAGTTTC
>JANMJD010000357.1:0-2243 GCA_031371195.1 Actinomycetes bacterium
GCGATGTTGAAATAGGCGCGGGAGATCAGGCTCGTCGCGATGATCGCCGCCAGGCTCGAGATGACGGAAAGGCAGGGCATCAACAAAAAAAGCGCAAGCACCCGCGGCGCGACGAGGAAGCGCAGCGGACGAGGAACCCGCCACCACGAACGGCGAGGGACGCGCCAGCGACGAGCCACACAGGCCGAGTAGCCGAAGCGAAGCGGAGGTGATCGAGGCCATTGTCATCGGTCGATGTCTCCGAGAATGAAGTAGAGCGAGGCGAGCACGGTGATGATGTCGGGCACGAAGACGCCCTTGAGCACCCACGGGGTGATCGAGACGTTGTTGAAGCTCGCCGAGCGGATCTTGACCCGGAACGGTCCGGTGTCGCCCTTCGAGACCACGTAGTAGCCCATTTCACCGAGCGGATTCTCGGTTGAGACCCAGGCCTCGCCTTCGGGCACCTTGATGATGCGCGGCACCTTGGCCATCACCGGGCCGGCCGGCATCGTGTCGATCAACTGATCGACGATCTTGGTCGCCTCGCGGACCTCTTGGAGCCGGATCCAGCAGCGGGCGAACGAGTCACCGTCGGGGTGGGTCCACACCTTCCAGTCGGCCTTGTTCCACGCCATCGGCAGGGTCTGATCACGGCGGAGGTCCCAGTCGACACCCGACGCCCGCAGGTTGGCCCCCGACAAGCCGTAGCTGAGCGCCACATCCTTGGGGATCACGCCGATGCCCCGGGTGCGGGACTGGAAGATCTCGTTGCCGAACAGCAGATCCTCCATCGTGTCGCAGAACGTACGGAGCTTCTTCATGACGGCCTTGGTCTCGTCGATGAAGCCCTTGGGCAGGTCGTCCTTCAGGCCGCCGATGCGGTCGAAGTTGGGGTGGAAGCGTCCACCGGTGGCCGACTCGATCAGGTTGAGCACGTACTCGCGGTCGCGGAACGCCAGGAACACCGGGGTCACCGCTCCGAGTTGCACGCCGAGGTCGCCGAGGAACAGCGAGACGTTGGCGATGCGCGACAACTCGAACAGGATCGTGCGGATGTACTGGGCGCGGGGCGGCGCCTCGACCTCCATCAGCTTCTCGGCGGCGAGGATGAACGGCACCTCGTTGGCGAAACTACCGAGCCAATCGATGCGGTTGACGAGCGTCGTGACCTGCGGAAACGTGCGGACCTCGGTGAGTTTCTCGTAACCGCGGTGCATGTAGCCGGCCGACGGCTCGGCCCACACGACCTGCTCGCCGTCGAGGCGGGCGATGATCCGCAGTGTTCCATGGGTGGCGGGGTGTTGCGGGCCGATGTTGAGGGTCATGCCCTCGGTCTCGAGCTCCACATTGACCCGCGCATCGGCCGCCTGCGCGGCGATATAGGCGAGTTGCTGGCGATCTCCGAGCATGGTCATGAAGGTGATTCCTCCCCGTCGTCGGCGACTCCGGGAAGCGGCTCGACATCGACGATGCCGGGCCACGGCTTGACCATCCGAGCGAGCAACGGGAAGTCCTTGCGCAACGGGTACCCCTCGAACCCGGTCGGCAGGTACATGTTGCGCAGGTCGGGGTGGCCGGCGAAGCCGATTCCGAACATCTCGTGCGTCTCGCGCTCGTGCCAGTTCGCCCCGGAGTAAACCGGGAGCCAGGAGTCGACGACCAATGAGTCGGGCACATCAACCTTCAGGGTGATGCCGACCTTGTGGCGGCTCGACGACACCCGGGCGAACACCTGGAACCGGGTGGCGCCGCCGGCATACCCCTGACGTACGGTCGGGTCGCGCTCGACCGGAGGCGCCGTCGGGTCGTCCTCGCCTTTTCCGAACGGCGACGGCATCCAATCGATCGCCGACAGGAAGCAGAAGTAGTCGAATCCCATGGCCTTGACCGCATCACCGGCGGCACGCCACGACGAGGTGGCGACACGAATCCACAGATCATCACCCGGCTTGAGCAGGCTGTCTTCCAGCCCGACACCGAGGTGTCGGCGCAGTTCATCGACGAAGCCTTGGCGCAGCAGGTCGCCGGGGATCTCGGCGATCACGTCACTCACGACGGCCACCTCCGGCCTGTAGGGCGACGGTGCCTTCGCCACGCCAGCGGGCACCCATGTCCTCGTTCTTCACCCGCTGCTGCAGCAGCACGATCGCTTCGAGCAGGGCCTCGGGACGTGGAGGGCAGCCGGGCACGTAGATGTCGACGGGGATGATCTGGTCGACGCCCTTGGTGACCGAGTAGCTGTCCCAGTACGGGCCGCCGCA
>JANMJD010000361.1:0-12308 GCA_031371195.1 Actinomycetes bacterium
GAATCGGGTGGCGATGGGGTCCGGGGGCGCAGCCCCCGAGTGGAATCGAGCGAAGCGAATGCCGACCGACCGAGCGCCGTGCCGAGGGAAGCGCCAGCGACGAGGCACGCGCGGCGCGAGGAAGCGCAGCGGACGACGAACCCGCCACCAGGAACGGAATCGGGTGGCGATGGGGTCCGGGGGCGGGTTGACGATCCGGTTCGGTTACGACGGGCTCGGGTGGCGAAGTGGACGCTGATCGCCAACCGGGTGGGCTACTTGTTGTTTGCGCTGGCGATCGCCGTGTTCGTGATGGCGTTCGCCTTCTCGTTCAACGGGACGATGGTGGCGATCATCACGACGTGCATGATCCTCGGCTCGGCCCTGCTGGCCCCGGCATTGGTGTTGGGCTACGCCGTCAAGGCCGCCGAACGCGACGACCGCGAGAAGGGTCTGTAGTCCGCCGTTCCGAGGGCGAATGCCTTGGGCGGTCGTCCGTTGCGTCGGTTACCATCTAGTAACTCATGTCCGCTCGTCTCACCGCCCCCGCCCGACGTGAGCAGCTGCTCGATGTCGCCCTCGAGGTCTTTGCCCGGTTGGGGTATCACGGCGCATCGATGAACGAGATCGCCGATGCGGCCGGGGTGACGAAACCGGTGCTCTATCAACACTTCGATTCCAAACGGGAGCTGTATCTCGCCCTCCTCGACGCAGTCGGCGGCAAGCTCATCGATGCCATCTCCAAGGCGACGAGCAACGCGGCCAGCGGTAAGGCCCAGACCGAACAGGGCTTCCGCGCCTACTTCCACTGGGTCCACGACGACAGCGACGCGTTCACGTTGCTGTTCAACAGTGGGGCGCCGCCCGAGCCCGAATTTGCCGAGGCCGTCCGCCGGGTGGTCGATCACACGGCAGAGGCGATCGCCCCGTTGATCGCCGTCGATGTCGACGAACACCATCGTCGTACGGTGGCTCACGGCCTGGCCGGCCTCGCCGAAGGCGTCAGCCGTCAGCTCGTTACCGACGGCATGCGGTTCGACCCCGATGTCATCGCCCAGCAGGTGTCCGACCTGGCCTGGGCGGGGCTACGAGCCATCCACCGAGTCTGACGTGTCCGGTGACGAGTCGCCGGTCTCTTTCGGTCGCCTCGCCTGTCGTCATACGAGTCCACCCAGGACGTTGATGGTGATACCGACGATGACGGTCCCGAAGAGATATGACAGCAGGGCATGGCGGATGACGGCGTGTCTCATCTGCCGGTTGGCGACGGTGGTGTCCGACACCTGGAAGGTCATGCCGACGGTGAAGGCGAGATAGACGAAGTCGAGATAGTCCGGTGCCGAGCCGTCGTTCGGGAAGTCGACCGCGGGGGTGGCGGGGTTGCTGTAGAACAGGTGGGCATAGCGGAGCACGAACATCGTGTGCACCGTGCCCCACGAGAGCAGCACTGTCACAACGGCAACGGTCGTCAACACGATCGACAGCCCATGGGACGATTCCTTTGCCCGGGCGAGGCCGATGATCACACCGGCCAGACTGGTGACACATGCTGTCACGACGATCACGTCGACGGCCGCCCGGCTGTCGTCCTCGCGGGTCGCCACGGCCCGGGTGGCCGCTGCGTCGAAGCGGGCGACGAACGACCACACCGTTCCGAGGATGAAGCTCGCCGCAACGGCCCAGCCTGCCAGCGCGGCGAGAATCCACGGGCCGACGAATGACACACCGCCCCCGGCGACGAGACCGAGCGCCAGCGCGATCGTCAATCTTTCGCGCTGCTCCAGGCGGACCACCATCGGCAGCTACCCGCTTTGTCGAGATCTCAACCCCCCGCAAGGCGGAATCGCTCACGTCCGATTCGAAGGAGTGGGGCGATGGCCGACGATCACCAACACGACATCATCCCCGAATCCGTTCGGCGTGCTCTGTGCGGCGATCAGCCCGGCGCAGATCTCCGCAGCCGGCGTTGTCTCCGGGTGCACGTTACCGACGCGGCGTTCCAGCAGTCCGATGCTGACGTCGATGTTCTCCCGGCGCCGCTCGACCAGCCCGTCGGTGTAGACGACGAGCATCGATCCGACGGGAAAGGCGGTGGCGTTCTGCGGCGGGGCGCCCATTCCCGCTCCGAGCAGGCTTCCGTGCGGCTCGGCGAGGACGTCGACGGCGCCATCGGGCATCCGCATGATCGGTGGAGGGTGACCGGCGCTGGCGAACGTGACGGTCGCCGCCGCCGGATCGATGATCAAGGCGACGGCCGTGGCGGTGGTGAGTGGTCGACGACCGGCAAGCATCAGGTCCAATCGATGCAATGCGGTCGATGGATCGAGACCCTCGACGATCAGGGTGCGCAGCCCCGTGCGGACCTCCATCATCAGGGCGATGGCATCAACACCGTGGCCACCGACGTCACCGACCACGACGACGATCCGATCCTCGGCCAGTTCGAATATGTCGTACCAGTCGCCGCCGATCAGCGAGCCGCCGGTCGCCGACTCGTAGTGGGCGGCGAAATCAAGCGGCGCCGACACCAGCGGGGTCGCCAGCACGGTCTTTTGGAACTGGCCGACGATGCGATGCTCGACCTCTACGATGCGTTGTTGTTCGAGCGCCGTCCGATCACGGCGGCGCATCAGGAGCACCGTCACCAAACCGGCCAGCAGGGTAGCGGCGAACAACGCTCCCGGCAGGCCGTACGAGGCGGTGTTCCCGTCATCGACGGTGATCGTCCATGTACGGGTGGACACCGGCGCGTCCCCGGTCACGGATTGACCATCTCGGGGGCTCGGGTCGGTGGCGCCGAGTTCGGTGGCGCCGTCGTAGACGGCGAATCTCACGCGCGGCGCGAGCGTCGCAGCGTCCTCGACGATGTAACGGCCCGGCAACGACGAGGTGACGAATCCAATCAGCTGGCTACGGCGCTCGTTCTCCGTTGTTGGTGTCACCCGGCCGCGATACAGGGCCCGGCCCATGAACAGCGCCGGCGCCCCGGTGGGCTGTGACTCGATCGGTTCCGAGATTCCCAAACCGCCCGTGTCGCGGGCCTGTTCCAAGGCCTGGCGCCGCCTCGGCTCCGACCCCAGATCGAACCCGAGGATCTGATTGGTCGTCTCGCTGACCGGTTGGACGGCGACCACCACCCAGTATTCGTCCCGTCGCCCGGAGCGGACCAGGCCGTTGGCCGACAGCTCGTTGATCGGCCGGCCGGTCTCCTGCTCGAAGGCCATCCGGTCGGCGTCCTGAACGATGCGGACATCGGCCATGGCTCGCAACGAGGACGAGGCGATCACCTCGTCGGCGAACACCCGAAACAGGCCTGTCTCGACAACGCCGCGGTCGTCGACGATCGCCGAGGCGCCGGTCAGGGCCGCGCCCGAACGGTCGACAGTCGACGCCACCGCCAACTGCACCCGCCCGAGGGCGGCCAGATCGGCGCTGCGTTCATCGTTGCGCGCCCGGCCGAACCCGACGGCCGTTGCGCCGAGACCGGTGATCAGCACCCCCGCCAGGATGAGGAACGAGCCGGGAGTGAGGCCGATCCACCGGCGGATGCTCCGCGACATGGCCCTGAAGGTACAAGGTCCGGCTCGCTCCGGTTGACCGCACACCGATGCCGGTCAGATGGAGCGAAGCTCGACGACTCCGCCCGTGGTTGCACTGCGGCCGGCGGCTTCGAGCACCAGCGCCGTCGCCAACGCGTCGCGTGCTGCGACCGGAACCGGGGCCGTCACTGCGGACTGCGGTGGCAAAGGCCGGGTAGTAGGTGTCCCAGGCGCCGCGTTCGGTCTCGATATCGGTGACCCCGGAGACGTGGTGGAGTCGGCCACGTGTCTCGGTCGGCTCCACGCCCCACCGGTCGCCGAGCGACGCGGGTTACGCTCCGCTGACGAGGACGTTCTCTTGGGTGTCGCCCCGCTCGTGTACGTATGTCGCCTGCGTGCCGGTGACCCGGTAGCGCGGTCCGTCGGCGAATTGCTGCCAGTGACCCCCCAGATGCGACCTGGCTCCGCCGGCGTGTGTCAGTGCCACGAAGATGTCGTCGTCGAGGCCGTTCTCGCGCAGGCGGTGCTCGGCGTAGACGCTGACGGCCGGCCCGAGTAGGAACAGTGCTTGATCGATCAGATGATCAAGGCGCGTCGCTGTTGTGACGTGGTCATCACGGCAACGAGTGAACACTCGGTGGCCGAGGCGATGAGCGGGAGATGGAACCACCTGCCGCCATAGCCGTAGCCGATCAAGCCGAACCGTACGGGTGTCATCGATGCCTCTCAGTCTCGGGGCTCACTTCAAGCTTTTGGGCCTGCTCCCGTCGAAGTCAGTGATCGGCGCGTAGCAGCAGGACCCCGGACGGGGTGCCGCCCCCGGTCGTGACCACCGCGGTGCGCGCCGCGGCCACCTGGCGGTCACCGGCTTCGTGGCGCAACTGTACGACGGCCTCGTGGAGGAAGCCGAAACCGTGTGTTCGGCCTTCGGAGAGTTGTCCGCCGTGGGGGTTGACCGGCAGTTCGCCGTCGAGGGCGATCCGCCGCCCGCCGTCGAGCCAGTCCTTGGCCTCGCCGAGACCACAGAATCCCAGACCCTCGAGCCACGAGATGGCGTTGAACGTGAATCCGTCGTACAACAACGCGAGATCGACGTCGGCCGGTCGGAGTTCGGTGCGGGTCCACAGGTGGGCGGCTTGACCGAGGACCTGGGGCTCGTGGGTAATGGTGCCCTGATCCCACGAGACCCGTTCGAGGATCTGGGTGCCGACTGCTTCGACGCGCACGGCGGGCTTGGGCAAGTCGTCGGCGACGCTCGCATCGGAGACCACCACGGCGATCGAGGCGTCGCACGGCACGTCGCAGTCGTAGAGACCGAAGGGTGTCGTGATCAGGCGGGCCGACATGTAGTCGTCCATCGTCATCGGCTCCCGGTAGATCGCCACCGGATTTCGGGCCGCGTTGGCCCGACCGTTGAGCGCGATCCATCCCAACACCTCGCGGGTGGCCCCGTAGCGGTGGAGATACTGGTTGGCATTCATCCCGATCCAGTTCGCCGCCGACATGGCGCCGAACGGCATCCGCCACTCCTGCATGGTCCCCGAGATCCGACCGCCGCCGCCACTACCACCACCGCCGCTCGCTGCGCTGCGCATGGCCAGTGCGGCGTAGGTCGACTCCCACACCGTGCGGAAGCAGAGCACATGCCGGCACAGGCCCGATGACACGGCGAGCATGGCGGCGATCACGGCACCGCCGGGACCCGGGATGTCGCCGCCGCCGTTGATCCATGTCGGGTGGATGCGCAGGGCCTCCTCGACCGCCGTGATCCCACCCTCGCTCATACCCATGCCGATCGCCCCGGGATAGGTGGACAGCCCGTCGATGTCCTCCAGCTGCAGGCCGGCGTCGGCGACGGCGGCGAGAGAGGCGTCGATGGTCAGCGACAGGGGATCGACCATCAGTCGGCGTCCGATGGCCGAGCGGCCGACTCCCGACAGCACGACCCTGTGCTCGAACCGATCGGCAGTGGGGGCCGGGCGAGGTGCCGGCAGGCTCGGCTCGCCGACGCGATCGATGGGATCGGACTCGCCGGTTGGTTCGAAGAGCGGGAGGAACACGTCCTCGTCCTGCTCGAACCGAACCCTGACCCGTTGGCCGATATGCACCACTTCGGGGGCGCATCCGACGATGTTGGTGGTCAGCCGGACCGTCGGGTCGTCGACCAGCGCGACGACGGCGATGGCGTAGGGCGGCTCGAAGCCGGGAAGCCAGCGATGGTGGTTCACCGTGAATCCGACGACGGTCGCCTCCCCGGAGACGACGGTCGGTTGGAAGCTGCGGCTGCGGCACGAAGGACAGATCGGCACCGGCGGGTGCACCAGGGCGGAGCAGTCGACGCACGCCTGAATCCGCAGGTGCCCGTCGCTGCCGGACGTCCAGAACCAGGTGTTGAACGGCGTGAGTTGCGGTAAGGGGCGCACGGGAATGGCTGACTCCATGTCGTTCGGTCGGGGTTCCGACGGGGCCGTTCAGAGGGCGGAGCGGCGGTCGGCCGGCACTCCGTCGCTGCTCATCGCCCGCAGCATCGCATCGACGGTGAACGAGGCGAGCAAGTGG
This sequence comes from Actinomycetes bacterium, assembly GCA_031371195.1. GTDB lineage: Bacteria > Actinomycetota > Acidimicrobiia > Acidimicrobiales > Ilumatobacteraceae > JANMJD01. The sequence continues at coordinate 6,078 of JANMJD010000361.1, forward strand.
CCGGCCTCATCGTGGATGCGACATTCCGAGTGGGTCATGCCGTCTCCGGCGAAGGTCGAGCGGTGGTGGTAGAGCATCCAGTCTCCGGCCCGCACCGCGCCATGGATCGTCAAGGAGATCGCGTTGACGCCGGTGGTGATGGTGCGATGCGCCTGGTCGAGTCCGATGCCCTCGTGCGGGCGCAGCGCGGTGGCGAGCGAGAGAAAGCCCGTGAGATGGGTCAGCAGGGCCACGTTGAGGGCCTGATCGTCGGGTGTTTCGCGGAACCGGATCCAGGCGTCGAGCTGTGGCGGGCCCACCGGGGCGTCGGAGCTGATGTCGTAGGCGGTGCCGGCGATGCGGACGTCTCGACCGGTCAACGAGAGATCGACCGGCGTGGAGTCGTATGGCCCGGGGACATCGGGCGGCGGGACTTCGTGGCGGACGAGGTCCGGCGTCGTGGCATCGAGCAGCAGCGTGCCGACGGCGCACGTCCGTCCCGACTGGATGATGCGCGCAGCGAGCACGGTGAACGTACGGCCGTTGGCGACTTCGTCGAGTTCGATCTCGACCGGCTCGCGGGTGTTGGCCACCCGGGCGAACACCATGTTCGCCGACACCGCTCGACGGCCGGGTGCGTGCCGAGCGGCGGCCATCAGGGTTTGGGCGAGCAGTTGGCTGCCCTCGACCACCGGCCGGCGGGCATCGTCGCGCGCCGCGCCGACGTACCGGCCATGTCCGCCCGCCCGCACGTCGAGCACGCCGCACAGGTCGGCCAGGTCGCCCCATGTCGGAAATCGCTTCACCGTGATGTCGCGGACATCGGCACTTCCCATGTCATCGACAAAATCGATGCGGACATCGGCGTCGTCGAAAACGACGTAGTCCGCCAATTCGCCGGTGCCCGCATGGCCCAGGCAATCCTCGTCGTGTCCGTCGAGTCGACAGTCGGCGCGGGGAAACCACAGTGTCGGCGGGCCATCGATCGGCTCCACGCGGATGGCGGCGGTGGAGTCGGCGACGATGCGGTCACCGACCCTGGCCTGGGCCCGTAGCGACTGGGGTTCGATCGTCATGCAGGCCTCCGTCGGGTCGGGCCGATACTACTGCATCCCCACATTCTCACCTCGATTTCGACGTCAGTGTCAGCCAGGGATAGGTCGTGATCCGACAGGACACAAGATGAGGATCACACGACCTGAGCGGGGCGAAGGCCCCGCAGCGGGACCACGGGATTGTCGTAGTCCGACCACCGCATCCGCACATCGAGCGCGGTGGCGCCCGCGGCGGTGACGGCGACAGGGTTGAGATCGATCTCGACCAGCTCGGGGCACAGGTCGGCGAGGAGCCCGATGCGAGTAGCGATGTCGACGAGCCCGCCGATGTCGACTCCGGGGTGCCGATCGTCGCCGTGGAGCAACCGGGCGATCCGCAGGCGGGAGATTGCCTCGCCGATCTCGGTTCGGGTAGCGGGGGCGACGAGCACCTCGCGGTCGGCCATCAGCTCGGTATTGGTCCCGCCCGCACCGACCACGAGCAGCGGGCCGAAGCGCTCGTTGCGGCTCAGGCCGACCAGCACCTCGGTTCCCGGTGGGAGCTGTCGTTGAACGAGCACCCCACGCAGGTCGTCGGCGAACACGCGCGAGAACCGGTCGAACGCGACGCGGGCCGCGTCGGCCGATTGCACGTCGAGTACCACCGCCCCGGCCTGCGTCTTGTGCAGGGCGCCGTCGGCCTCGGCCTTGAGCACCAGGGGAAACCCGATCTCGTGGGTGGCGTCGTCGATGTCGCTGCGCTCGCCGATGAATCGGTAGTCGGCCACGGCGATCCCGAGGTCGTGCAGGGTGCGGAAGCACGCGTCGGCTCGGTGCCATCCGCTGGGTGTAACGGCTGTGCCGCGCTGCCGAGCGACCGCGGTCGTCACCACATCGATGATCGACGGCGCGATCGTTTCGGGGGGCTGCCGTCGCCACGCGGCGTACTCGACCACCCGTGACAGCGCATGGATCGCTCGTTCCGGTGCCGTGAAAGCGCCTGGCGGTCGGGTGGCGTCGTCGGCGCCCATGACCGCCGTGACCACGGGAATGCTCCGCCCGGGAGCGATGACGATCTCGGAGCCGTCCGGCCGGCCGAGGCGTACCTTGACGACGGCGATGGCATCGACTTCGTCCGTCCCAGCAAGGAGGTCGACCACCGCCTCGGTCTCGAGGTGGGTTGCAGTTGCCAGCAGATCGACCGGATTCGCCGTTGCCGCAGCAGCCGGAACCAGCTCGCGGATCCGAGCCTGCAGCGTCGCCGACAACGTGGGTACCGCCAGGCCGCTGGCCTCGGCGGTGTCCGCCGCCAGAATCAGCGGTCCCCCGGCATTGCCGATCAACGCGATTCTCGAACCCCGTGGGAGCGGCTCGTGATCGAGCACGGCGACCACATCGATCAACTCCTCGATCGTGCCGGCGCGGATGATTCCGGCATGGTTGAAAACGGCATCGACCATGCGGTCGTCGGTGGCCAATGCCGCGGTGTGGGACTGCGCGCCGCGGCGACCGGCGTCGGTGCGACCGCCCTTGAGGGCGACGATCGGTCGGTGACGGCTGATCGATCGGGCCAGCCGGGTGAACTTGCGGGGGTTGCCGAACGACTCGAGATACAGCGCGATCACCCTCGTCGACGGATCCGCCTCCCAGTAACAGAGCAGGTCGTTGCTGCTGACGTCGAGCTTGTTGCCGAGCGAGACGAACGACGAGATCCCGAGTCCCCGACGGGCGACCTCGGCCAACAAGGCGATGCCCAACCCGCCCGATTGAGAGGCAAAGGCGATCGAGCCCGAGGAGATCGGGACGGTTCCGAACGTGGCATCGAGGCCGATCGCAGGTGTTGCCACCCCGAAGCAGTTGGGCCCGACGATGCGCATGCCGTGACGTCGGGCCCGACGGAGGATCTCGCGTTCCATGTCGGCGCCGGCGACTCCGGTCTCGGTGAAGCCGGCCGAGAGGATCACCGCGCTACGAATTCCGCCGTTCCCGCAGTCGTCGATCACAGCGGGCACGGTCGATGCGGGAACGGCGATGACGGCAAGGTCGACCGGCGAGGGCAGCTCGGCCACCGAGGCGTACGCCGGGATTCCCTCGATCACCGGTGATCCCGGATGGACCACGTGGATCGGGCCGCCGAAGGCGCGTTGGAGATTCCGGATGACGACGTTGCCCGGCCGGTCGTGGGTGGCGCTGGCCCCGAGGACGACGACTCCGGTCGGGTGGAGCATCGACCGAAGCGAGGCGACAACGGCGACCCGATCGCGCCGATCTGCCACGTCCTTCATCAGCGAACCGTCTCCGAGCGGCAGGCGTACATCGATCAGGCCGTGGTCGAAGGTGAGGCTGGCCTCGAGTCCCGCCTCACTGAACACCCGCTTCATCGCCGTGTTGTCGGGGAGGGTCTCGGCGATCAACCGCTCGTACCCGGCCCGGCGCGCCAGAACGCAGAGGTCTTCGAGGAGGAGGGTGGCAATGCCCCGGTGCTGCAGCCGGTCGGCCACGGCAAAGGCCGCGTCCGCCCGGTGGGCATCGACGAAGCGGTACAACCCGACGGCCACGATCCGGTCGTCGAGCAATGCCAGCATCGTGGCGTTGACGGCGGAATCGGCGGTCGCCCAGCTCGTCAGCACCTCGTGACTCAGGTGCGGCCTGGTCCCGAAGAAGCGGTAGTACGACGACGTGTCGCTGAGCTCCTCGTCGTGAAACCTGCCGATGGCATCGACATCGTCGGGGTGGGCGGTCCGCAGATGAATGGTCAGCCCGTCGGCGGTGAGGGCATCGCGCTCGATGGGTGCTTCCCGGGGCGCGTTCGACATGTGGGCAGTGTCGATCAGCAGAACCGTGGTCCGCAGGGCCGGCGGTCCCGGCGTGGGGAGCCGTTGGACCCTGGACGGCGGAGTGCGCAGGCCCTGTACTGGCAGCATGACCGGTCCGGGAAGTCTTGTGTGCGTCGCCGATCGAACCATCGAGCAGATGATCGCCTTCGTCGACGATCGTCACCCGATCGGCGCCGGCTTCACTGATCCGGCACTTGATCCCGTCGCCGTGGTCGTGGAGCTGAGTCTCGTCCTGCCCCACCTGGAGGTGGTCGTGCACGAGGGCGTCGCTGCGACCGGTGCCACGCTGGTCCACACCCCGCTCGCGTCGATCTGGCCCGGGCAGTGCTCCGATCCGGCGGAACGGGTGTCGACGATGCGCATCGTCGCCGCGATCCATTCGACACACGACGACCAGGCGCTTCGCTGCGTCTCGACGATCGCATCGGTTCCCGTGCTCAACGCCGGCAGCTCCGATCATCGGCCGTTGCAGATCCTCGCCGATCTGCTCGTGCTCAAGGATCTGCTCGGCCCGCTTCGTGGCCGATCGATGGTGATCACCGACGGCGATCAGGGCTATACACCTCGTGGGTGCAGGCATGCGTTCGCCTGGGGATCGACCTCACGCTGCTTCCGGGCGCGGTCGATGGGCAAGGACTCGCCCGGTACTCCGAGGAGTCGGTGATGGCCGAGTTGTTCGGTAGCCGCCTGCGGATCGCCGACGACGTGTGCCGGGCGTTGCACGAGGCCGACGTCGTCGCCGGTGACGTGCTCCCTCGGCATCGTGTGTCGGACGCCTGTATCGAGCTTCCGCTGGACTTGTCCGGCGGCCACGCCGATGGGGGCTCGGGCGGCTCAGAAGGTGCGCGATCGCTGCTGTTTCATCGGGTCGAGCGAGCCAAGGACGTCGTCGCGGCGTTCGTCGTCGGGCGCTGCTGAGGCCGGCTTGCCGCCGGCGAACAGGCGCTACGCGATTCCTCACTTCAGCAGGCGGTGGTCGGGTCTTTGGTCCCTAGCGGTATGACCGTTGTTGTGGTGTCGTGGTGGGATCATGGACACGATGACGGCTGCCGAGACGATTACGGTTTTTCTGTTGGATGACCATGAGGTGGTGCGCCGCGGGGTGCGAGAGCTGATCGAGGCCGGGGGTGGCATCGAGGTGATCGGCGAGGCGTCAACGGCAGAGGAGGCGATTCGGCGGATTCCGGCATTGCATCCCCATGTGGCGGTGCTCGACGTGCGGTTGCCCGATGGGAACGGGGTCGAGGTATGCCGTGAGATTCGAAGTTCGCATCCGGAGATCGCCTGTTTGATGTTGACCTCGTACTCCGACGATGAGGCGTTGTTCGATGCGATCATGGCCGGCGCGGCGGGATACGTCTTGAAGCAGATCCGTGGGAACGACCTGGTTGCCGCGATTCGCCAGGTGTCGACGGGCGCGTCGTTGCTCGATCCGGCCGTCACCGGGCGGGTGCTGTCGAGGCTGAGGAACCCGCCCAAGGAGGACGAGCGGTTGAGTCGGTTGACGGATCAGGAACGTCGGATCCTGGCGTTGATCGCCGAGGGGTTCACGAATCGTCAGATCGCCACGGACATGCATCTGGCGGAGAAGACCGTGAAGAACTACGTGTCGAACCTGCTGATGAAGCTCGGGATGGAGCGACGTACCGAGGCTGCGGTGTTCGCCACCCGGCTGGCTGATGACCGCCGTCACCGACGGGACACCGGTACCTGAGCACCGCCACGGGACCAACGGCCCGTCGGTCGATGACGGTGGGCCCTGATCGTGCGTCTCCCAGCGTCTCATGCTGAGTCCAGCGATCGGAACCAGTCCGAGCGACACCCGACACGCCGGGTGGTGGCCCTGGGAGGCAGCATGTTCAAGCGAGTACTCGTCGGTATCGATCACGTTGACGCCACTCGGACACCAGTTTGGGAGACGGTGGGCCGGTTGTCGAGCGAGGGTGGTGCCCAATTGATCCTGGTACATGTGACCGAGGTGCATCCCGCCCGGTTCGGTCTCCTTCACGAGGGGCACGCCGAAGTCGACACGTTGCTCGCCGAGGCCCGCCGGGCGGTCGAGGCGTGCGGTGGGATGATCGAGAGTTCGATGGAGGCTCGGATCGGCCTCGAGTCTCCGGCGCACGTGTTGGTCGACACGGCTCGTAGCGAGCAGTGCGATTTGATCGTGCTCGGCACTCACGTGCGTGGGGCCTGGTCGGGAGCGCTGCTCGGCAGCGTCAGTCAACGCGTCGCCGGTCATGCGTCGTGCCCGGTTCTCCTGGTGCCGTGCGGCGAATGACAGCACACCGAGTTGTGACCGTCGGCGTCGACGGGTCCGAGACCAGTTCCGTCGCCCTGCATTGGGCCGCCCGCGAGGCAAGTCGCCGTGACGCGCTGCT
>JANMJD010000378.1:0-17253 GCA_031371195.1 Actinomycetes bacterium
CGAGCGGCACGCCGAACTCGCGTCCGAACCCGGTAGCGAAGCCGAGGTCCTTGAGGGCCAGGTCCATGGTGAAGCCGATGTTGTAGCTGCCGTTGAGTACCAGTTGACTCTCGGTCTCGTGGACGAAGCTGTTGCCCGACGAGTTGACGATCGCCTCGAACGACTTGGCCAGGTCGAGTCCGCCGTGTTTGGCGAGCATCAGAGCTTCGCCGGCCGCCACGAGGTGGATGAACGCCAGCATGTTGGTGATCACCTTGATCACCGCCGCGCTCCCGAGCGGACCCATGTACAGCACCGGGTCGCCGATCGCCGCCAGGAGGTGGCGGTGCTGCTCGAACAGTGTTTCGTCGCCGCCGACGAGCACGGTGATGTCGCCGGCCGCCGCCTTGTGGACCCCCCCGGTGACCGGGGCCTCGAGCATCTGGATATGCCGCTCGGCGCAGACACCGGCCAGTCGGAACAACTCGGCGCGGTCGCTCGTCGAGTTGTCGATCCACGTGCCGCCCGGGGCGAATCCGCGGAACAGGCCCCGGTCGCCTTCGGTCACCGAGCGCACGGCCGCCGGTGACGGCAAGCAGGTGAACACGACCGTCGACTGCTCGGCGACCGCTCCAGGGTAGTCGGCCCACGTCGCCCCGGCGGCCTCGAGGTCTGCTGCCAATCGGCGATCGAGATCGTGGACGGTGAGGTGGTGGCCGGCCCGAAGGAGACTCCCGGCGAGATGCACGCCGAGATTGCCGAGACCGATGTATCCGACGTGTTCTGCCATCCCACCAGTCTCGGCGACGGCCGCACGATCGACAAAAAGCGATGCGGGTGCGGACCTATCGGCTGTCCAATTCGATGCACAGCGCGCACCCGGTATATCCGCAGCGGACGCTCAACAGCCGCTGCTCGTGGAATCGGCGCCCGTCATCGACGGGACTGTAGCGACGCCGGGCGAAGCCGGCTGGTCAGACGGCGAGGCGGGTGATCACGTGGCCCGAGGCCATCAGATCGAGGTGTGCGCCGCCGCCGGATTTGAACAGGGTGATCTCGTCGGGCGACCGGCGGCCGGGGTGATCGTTGCGGCAGAGACCGAACAGATCCGCCTCGACGTCGTCGCGTGAGCGGATGCCCGCCGCGATCGGTTGACACAGGTCTCCGCAGGCGTCGATGTTGAATCGGGCGGAATCGACGAACAGGCGGGCCCGCCGGGCGGTATCGTCGTCGGACTCCCGCATCGAGGGCGTGTAGCCGCCGACGAGGTCGACGTGGGTGCCGGGCGCCAGGCGAGCCCCGTGGATCAGCGGAACCGTCGCTGCGGTGGCGCACGAGATGACATCTGCCTGGCCAACGGCGGCATCGAGATCATCGACGACGGTGACGACGGCCCCGAGCATCGGGTTGGCGGCCATCTCCTCGGCGCGGTGGCGCGATCGGTTCCACACCAGCACGCGTTCGATCGACGGTCGTACCGCCCGGTGGCCCATCGCCAGATAGGGCGCCAAACCGCCCGCGCCCACCATGAGCAGGGTCGACGCGTCGTGGCGGGCCAGATAGTCGGCACCGAGCGCCGAATCCGCCGCGGTTTTCCAGTACGTCAACTCCGTGCCATCGATCAACGCGACCGGCGAACCATCGGTGCCGGAGAACACGGTGATCACGCATTGCACGCTGGGCCGCGAGGGTGTGCGGTTGAGGTTGCCCGGGAATATCGTGCCCATCTTGGTCACGATCATCGAACCCGGCGCCCAGGCGTGCCAGACCAGGTAGCCGTTGTCCGTCCCTGGCTCGGTGAGATAGACCCGCTCCATCTCAGGGGCCGGCTCCCGGTGTCCGGCGCGCATGTCCTCGACCAGAGCGAGCACGTCGAGTTCGGCGCGCAGTCGGACACCATCGAAGTAGGGGAGTTGCATCGGGTTCCTTCGTGTGGTTGGGTGGACGTCGACCAGGCCACGCGAGACTAGGCCTTTCGATCACCGCTCCGGGGAGACCGCAGTGTCCGACGATCCGCTGCTGCAGCCGTTCCAGCTGAAGCACCTGCTCCTGCGCAATCGGGTGTTCTCGAGCTCGCATGAGCCGGCCTATTCCGAGGACGGGATGCCCAAGGCCCGCTACCGGCTCTATCACGAGGAGAAGGCCAAGGGCGGTCTGGCGCTGACCATGACTGCCGGCACCGCCGTCGTCTCGCCCGACAGCCCGCCGGCGTTCGGCAACCTGCACGCCTACGACGACGCGATCGTGCCGTGGATCCGCGAGATGACCGACGGCATCCACGCCCATGGGGCGGCGGCGATGATCCAGATCAGCCATCTCGGCCGGCGCACGGGCTGGGGGCAGGACGACTGGTTGCCGGTCGTCTCGTCGTCTCCACGGCGCGAGCCGGCGCATCGCAACATTCCCAAGGCCGCCGAGGACTGGGACATCGAGCGGATCGTGGGCGACTTTGCCGACGCCGCCGAACGGATGCGGGCCGGAGGGATGGACGGCATCGAGCTCGAGGCGTACGGCCACCTCCTCGACCAGTTCTGGTCGCCGTCGGTCAACCGGCGTGACGATGAGTACGGAGGTTCGTTGGAGAACCGGCTGAAGGTGGCGCTGGCCGTGTTCCGGGCGATCCGGGCGCGGGTCGGCCCCGACTACATCGTCGGCGTGCGGATGGCGATCGATGAGCAGCTCGACGACGGGATCGACACGGTGACCGGCCTCGACATCGTGCGGCGGTTCCATGCCGAAGGGTTGATCGACTTCGTCAACGTGATCCGAGGTCACATTGAAAGCGACGCCTCGCTGATCAACGTCATCCCGATCCACGGGATGCCGTCGGCCCCCCACCTCGACTTCTCCGGTGCGGTGCGGGAGTCGACGCAGCTCGCTGTGTTGCACGCCTCGAAGATCGACGATGTGGCCACTGCCCGCCACGCGATCCGCGAGGGCAAGCTCGACATGGTCGGAATGACCCGCGCCCATCTCGCCGACCCGCACATCGTGCGCAAGATCCAGCTGGGCCGCGAGCGCGAGATCCGCCCGTGTGTGGGCGCGACCTACTGCCTCGACCGCATCTACGAGTCGGGCGAGGCGTTGTGCATCCACAATGCGGCGACCAGCCGAGAGGCGACGATGCCCCACGAGATCGCCCGGGCGACGACACCGCGGCGTATCGTGATCGTCGGCGCGGGGCCCGGCGGGCTCGAGGCCGCCCGGGTGTCGGGGGAGCGGGGTCACGATGTGACGGTGCTCGAGGCGATGCCGTTCGCCGGAGGGCAGTTGGCGCTTGCGGCGCGCAATCCGCGGCGGCGCGACCTGGCCGGGATTGTCGAGTGGCGCGTTGGTGAACTCGCCCGCCTCGGGGTCGACCTTCGCCTCGACACCTTCGCCGATGCCGCGTCGATCGCATCGTTCAGCCCCGACGTGGTGATCATCGCCACCGGCGGCCTGCCCCAACTGCCGCCGCTGGAAGCGGGCGCCGATCTGGTCGCCACCGGATGGGAGGTCATTGGCGGCGATGTAAAAATCCACGGTGACGTGCTGCTTTTCGACGACAATGGAACGCATTCGGCGATGACCGCGGCCGAGATGATCGCCCGGACTCCAGGCGTGAGATTGGAGATCGTCACCCCGGAGCGGATGCTCGGCATCGCCGTCGGCGGACTCAACCACGTGCCGTATGCCAAGGCGTTCAACGAGACCGAGACGCGGATCACGCTCAATCAGCGCCTGGTGGCCGTTCGCTGTGGCCATGGTGGTCGGTTGATCGCCACCCTCGGCTCGGATCACACGGATCATCGGGTGGAGCGGCACGTCGATCAGGTCGTCGTCGACTTCGGCACTGCGGCGAGTGACGACCTGTACCACGAGCTGCGCGACCGCTCGACGAACGGCGGAGCGGTCGACTACGACGCGCTGGTTGTCGGCGGCCCACAGACCCTGGTGCGCAACGCCGCCGGCACCTTCCAGTTGTTCCGTATCGGCGATGCCGTCGAGAGCCGTAACATCCATGCCGCCATCTACGACGGGCTTCGGCTCTGCAAGGACCTGTGATGAACGACGATGCCGTCGAGCCGCCCGGTGATGCCCATGTCGTCGGGGGGTACGCACCCCACAAGCGCAGCGGCGGACGCGAGGGTCGTCGGGCGCTGCGGGCGGTGCCGATGGTGTCGTTCCCGACGTTGGTGCGCAACATCCCGACGTACGACATCGTGCCCGACGAGGCCGTGGAACTGATCCACGACGCGTCGATGAAGATCCTCGAGGAGATCGGCTGCGAATTCCGTGACGACGAGGCGATCGCCATGTGGAAGGCGGTGGGCGCCGACGTACGCGACACCCGGGTGCGGGTACCTCGCGAGCTGCTGATGGAACTGATCTCCACGGCGCCGGCCGAGTTCACCCTCAATGCCCGCAACCCCGAACGGACGGTGCGGATCGGCGGTCGCAACTCGGTCTTCGTGCCGATGTATGGCGCGCCGTACGTACGCGACCTCGACGGCAACCGCCGGTACGGGTCGTTGGCCGATCTCAACAACTTCCACAAACTGGCCCAGATGTTGCCGGCCCTGCACTCGTCGAGCTCGATCTGTTGCGAGCCGATGGAGATTCCGGTGCCGACGCGGCATCTGCACATCATCCACTCGGCGCTGACCCACTCCGATAAGCCATTCATGGGCATCGTCACCTCGAAGGAACGCGCCGAGGACGTGATCGCCATGGCCGGCATCGTGTTCGGCGACGAGTATGTGATGAACAACACCGTGGTCGTGGCGATCACCAACTGCAACTCCCCGCTGGTGTGGGACCAGACGATGCTCGACGCGATGCGGGTGTACACCTCGCACAATCAGCCGGTGATCGTCGCCCCGTTTGCACTGTGCGGAGCGTCGACGTCGGCCTCGCCGGTCGGGGCGATCGCCCAGGTCAATGCCGAGGCGTTGGTCGGGGTGGCCTACACCCAGATGATCCGCGCCGGCGCACCGGTGATCTACGGCCAGTTCATGGTCACCGTCGACATGAGGTCCGGGGCGCCGATGGGCGGCACCCCCGAGGCCGCCCAGATGATGTACGTGATGGGCCAACTCGCCCGGCGGTACAACCTTCCGTGGCGTACGTCGGGGTTCCATGTCGGTTCAAAACTCAACGACGCCCAGGCCGGTTACGAATCGAACATGCTGATGCACGCGGCGATCCTCTCGGGGGCGAACTACATCTGGCATTCGGCGGGCTGGCTGGAAGCGGGCCTGGCCTGTGGGTACTCCAAGTTCGTCACCGACGCCGAACAGCTCGTCGGCTGGTACAAGTACGCCGGTGGTCTGTCGTTCGCCGACTTCCAAGACGCGATGGCCGCGGTGCGCGAGGTCGGTCCGCAGGGTCATTTCCTCGGAACCCAGCACACCCTCGACCATTTCGAATCGGCGTTCTTCAGCCCCTCGATCATGGACTTCAACTCCTATGAGCAGTGGTCGGCCGAAGGAGCCAAGGACCACGACGAACGCGGTCGCGACAAGGCTCGCGCCCTACTCGCGTCGTATGTGGCACCGCCGATGGACGACGCCGTCGCCGAAGGCCTGCGCGACTTCATCTCCCGCCGTGAATCGGAATTGCCGATCGGGGTGAGTTGAGTCGCATGCGGCGGCTGCGGCGGAACTCTTCGGGGACCCGTAGGCCGGTGAGAACGACGATTCCCGCGAATCCGGCCATGATGCCGGTGGCGACGAAGGCGTGGCGGAACGACGGCAGCGAGATCACCCGAGCGTTGCCCATGATCGCAATCACCGTGGCGACGCCGAGCCCGCCGGCGAGCTGACGCAGGGCATTGAAGATCGCCGTCGCCTGGCTCATCTTGGCGTCGGCCACCTCCCTCAGCGCCAGCCCGGTCATCGGGGTGTAGACGATGCCGAAGCCCAGGTTGAAGAGGATGCCACCGACGAGGAAGTCGGTCACGTAGTGGGGTGTCGTCCCAATCCGAAGGCCGGTGGTGAGCAGGCCGAGGGCGGGCAGCGGCGCTCCGTAGCGGATCACCGTGCGGGTGCCGACCCGTTCGGCGAGGCGGCTGATCATGATGCCGGTGACCACCGCGATGATCGGCAGTGGGGTGAGGGCGAGGCCCACACGGAAGAGCGAGTAGTGCCACTGCTGAACCAGGAACAACGGGTAGAGCAGCCAGCTCGCCGTCCCGGCGGCAGTGAGCCCGACGTTGACGAGGTTGACCGCCTTGATGGTCGGCGCGGCGAGGATCTGCAGGTCCATCAGCGGCTGGGGGTGATGGCGGCAGCGATGGATGAACAACGGAAGGAGCACCAATGCGCCGATGGTCGTAGCGAGGCTCACCGGATGGGTCCAGCCGAGGCGCGGACCCTGCGAGATCGTCGCCGCCAGCAGTCCGACTCCGAGGGTGCCGATGATCGACCCGAATGCATCGAGTCGTCCCGAAGCCGGTCCCTTCGGCAGCCCTTCGGGGAGGAGTCTGGGAGCGAAGACCACGCTGGTCAGGCAGATGATCAACGGGAGCACGAAGATCCAGCGCCAGCCCCACTGCTCGGTGATCACCGCGGCGAACGACGGGCCGATCGCCGCCCCCAACGTGCCCATCCCCGACCAGGTGGCGATGGCGCTGAGCCGTCGTGAGGCGGGAAAGCCTTCGAGGACCAGCGACAACGAGGCGGGGCCGAGCAGCGCCGCGCCGACGGCCTGGCCGAGCCGGGCACCGACGAAGCACCAGGCGTTCGGGGCGAGCGCCAGGAACAGCGAGGCGATGATGAAGATCGACACCCCGGTGCTGAACACCCTGCGTCGCCCGACGTGGTCGGCGAGGCGGCCTCCGAGCAACAGCAGCGATGCGAGACCGATGCTGTACCCGGTGATCCCCCAGGCCAGGGTCGAGCGATCGGCCCCGGCAAAGTCCTTCTCGATCGCCGGAAAGGCGACATTGACCGCGGTGACGGCCAGTCCGATGACCAGCGACGTCGACGCCGCCAACACCAGAGCGAACCACGCCCGCCGCTCCACCTCCTCGGGACGTGCCCGTCGTCCCGACTCGACTCCCACAGTCGAATCAGACGAATTCATCCCGATGAATCTAGCTCGACGAGGGAGCAGCGCCGACCAGGAGGCTAGGGCGCCGACAACCTGGGAAACGCCGGGATCAGACGACCCTCGCGGTAGTGCGAGGTCTGATCGGCGACGTGGGGCGAGTCGTCGAACTCGCTCGCCCCGAGCGGCACGATCCAACCCGAGTTGCGCCGATCGGCGAGATCCCACACGTACCTGGCGGTCGACCCCAACAGGGCGTCGGTCGAGGTTCCGGCGACGTGCATGGTGGCCATCACGCATCCATCCGCGCCGTCGATCGGGTCGAGGTCCAGGCGTTCGATCGAACCGAGACGCAGCGGGCGCAGGTGGTGGAGGTCTCCCCACGTGCGTCCGTCGAGTTCGGCCTCGGCCTGAGCGAGCGCCGATCGACACGCATCGGTCCAGCTGATACCTGGCGGAAGGAGCCAGCAGTTGTCTTCGATGATCCACTCGTGCACGTAGCCTGCGACCCGCTCCAGTGGCGATGCGGCGGTCGCCGGAGGCTCGTAGGCGGCAAACGGATTGACCGACAGCGACTCGGGCAGAGCGGCGGCCAGACGGCGAACGAGGATCGACTCGGCGAGCGCGAACAGCGCCGCCTCGGTCGAGTCGACGTCCATCGAGCCGGTCCAACCGGTCAGCCGGCCGCTCGCCAACGCGGCGAATCGAAGGGCGCCGCGATGCACCCGGTCGGTGTGGATCGCCGCCTGGTCGGAAACGGCCCGACCGTGATCGTCGGCGAGCCGATCCCAGATGCGGAATGCCCGATCGGGGGACTCGGGATTGACGTGGATGACGTGCGGGGACTCGGCGCCGACGACCTGCTGGTTGGCGGTGACGATGAATCCTGCGGACGGATTGCGTTCGCGGGGGAGCGAGGCATCGGGAATCGTGCCGAGCCAGTCATGGTCGGTGAGCCAGCCGGGCACCGGCAGCCACGCATTCACCGGGGTCCGCACGGGAATCGACCCGGCCGTGCGATAGGCGATCGAGGCGCGGTCGGCGAGGACGAAGTTGTTCACCGGTTCGATCCAGCCGGCGAGCGCGTGGTCCAACTCGTCGACCGACGTCGCCCGTAGTTGCGCGAGCGAGGAACGGATCGAGCCGCCCGCCTCGGTCAGTTCGGCGGCCGCGAGTGCCAGCCCCACGTCGGTGGACGACGAGCCGACGACGACCGGACCATGGCGGGTGACGAGGCAATCGACAGCCAACGGTTCGCCGTCGCGCACTTCGACGATTTCGACGCGACGGTCGATCACTGTGCCCGGCTCGGTGAGTCGCTCGATGAACAGGTCCTGATAATCGGCGATGGAGTTCGTGACGCCCCACGCGACGTGGGTGTTCTGTCCGAAGTGCGGGGCGCCGGGAACGCCGGGAAAGGCAATGCCGGCCGCGTCGATGCCTTCGGACGGGCACGACAATCCGATCTGGTAGTACACGTTCGGGGCCTCCAGTGCCCGATGCGGATCGCCGGCGACGATCGGATGACCCGACACCGTTCGCTCGGCCGACAGCGCCCAGCAGTTCGAGCCGTTCAGCGACAGGCCGAGTGGCTCCAACGCTTCGAGCCATCCCCGGGGCACCTCGGGTGCCGGAAGCGAACGGACCAGCTCGACCACCCCCGACGGGACGATCAACGGCACGGGCTGAGCGCCCAGATGAAATGCCCGCAAGCCCGCCGGGCCGAGGGCGGCGACGACTCGGGCGTTCCACAGCTTCTTCTGCCAGGTGGCGAAGTTGAGGTGGCGGATGATGAAGGTCGCCAGCGCGTGCCACCCCTCGAACGGCTGGGGTCGGGGTGCGTCGAATCGGTCGAAGGCCGGACTCAACGGGCCGACCGCGAGCGCGGCGTTGATACCGGCGGCGTGGGACTCGCAGATTCGTCGCGTCTCGTGATCGAGCCGGTCGAACCCGGCACGCGCCGAGTCGGCGATCCGGGCACGATGGGCGAAGGCATCCGCCACCGCATGGGCGGGAGATCCAGTGACGGCCGTCAACGTGCCGAGGGCACGCCGACGGTCGTACTCCAGATGCCACGGTCGATCCTGGGCCGTGGCGAAGCCCTGGCCGAAGAACAGATCCTCGATTGAGTCAGCCGTGATGTGAGGAATGCCGAACGCATCGCGTTCGATCCGGAACACGGCCTGCTCGCCGCAGGGCTATCGGGCGTCGATGGCGACGTAGTCGCGCACGCCGCCGCCGGTGAACCACTGGCGGGGCCGGGAGATCTTCTGGTCCTTGTCGAGGAGCAGTTCGGTCCAGTGGGCCAGCCATCCGGCCGTGCGCGGGATGGCGAAGAGCACGGTGAACATCTCGACCGGGAAGCCCATCGCCTGGTAGATCAGGCCCGAGTAGAAGTCGACGTTCGGGTACAGCTTGCGGCTGATGAAGTAGTCGTCGCTCAGCGCGGCCTCTTCGAGCTTGAGGGCGATGTCGAGCAGCGGGTTCTTGCCGGTGACTTCGAACACGTCGTAGGCGGCCTTCTTGATGATCGTCGCCCGTGGGTCGTAGTTCTTGTAGACCCGGTGGCCGAAGCCCATCAAGCGGCCCTTGCCGGCCTTGCAATCGGCGACGAACGCGTCGACGTTGTCGATGGAGCCGATCTCGGTGAGCATGCGCACGACGGCCTCGTTGGCCCCGCCGTGGAGCGGACCGTAGAGCGCGGACGCTGCTGCCGCGCACGACGAGTACGGGTCGGTGTGGCTCGATCCGACGACACGCATCGCCGTGGTACCGCAGTTCTGCTCGTGGTCGGCATGAAGGATGAACAGCAGATCCATCGCCTTGGCCAGGACCGGGTTGACCGGGGTTTCCTTCCCGACACGGAACATCATGTTCAAGAAGTTCTCGGCGTAGCCCAGATCGTTGTCGGGATACACGAACGGCAGGCCGATCGAGAACTTGTGGCACATCGCGGCAACGGTCGGTGACTTGGCGATCAGCCGCAGGATCTGCTTGTCGCGGCTCTCGGAGTCGAAGATCTCCTTGGCGTCGGTATAGAACGTGCCCAAACCGGCGATGGCCGAGACGAACATGCCCATCGGATGGGCGTCGTAGTGGAATCCGTCGACGAACCGCTTGCGCATGTTCTCGTGGATGAACGTGTGATGGATGACGTCGTGGCTCCACTGGGTGCTCTGCTCGGGCGTCGGCAGCTCGCCGTTGAGCAGCAGATAGGCCACTTCCAGGAAGTTCGACTGTTCGGCGAGCTGCTCGATCGGGTACCCGCGGTAGCGCAGGATGCCGGCGTCGCCGTCGAGATAAGTGATCGACGACTTGCAGGCGGCCGTCGACAGGTAGGCAGGGTCGTACATCAACAGGTCGGGATCAAGGTCGCGTAGCGCGCTCGACGGGAAGACCCCGTCGACGATCGGTACGGTGACCTGCTTGCCGGTTCGGTCGTCAATCAACGTAATGGTGTCGGGCACCTTGATCTGTCCCCTTCGGTTTCGTGGTTGGGGGCTTCCTCCCCGCCTCACCGAGGATAGATCAGGACCCCCCGTGCGGGTCTAGCCCGCACCGGGAGCCGAGGATCGGCTACAGCGGCGTGTTGTCGTGTTTGCGGGTGCCGAGTAGCTCTCGCTTGTCGGTGAGCGCCTGCAGCGCCCCGCTGATCATGCGGCGGGTGTCGATGGGGTGGATTACGCCGTCGACGTATCCGCGCTCGGCGGCGACATATGGATTGAGCAGGCGTTCGGCATAGTCGGCCTCGAACGCTGCCTTTTCGTCGGGGCTGGCCCGGCGCTGCAGGATGGCGGCGGCCTGGCCTGCTCCCATGACCGCCAGTTCGGCCCACGGCCAGGCCAGGCACAGGTCGTTGCCCATCTTCTTGGAGTCCATCACGATGTAGGCGCCGCCGTAGGACTTGCGCAGGATGACGCAGATCCGCGGCACGGTGGCCCGGCCGTAGGCGAAGACCAGTTGCGCCCCGTGGCGGATCATGCCTCGCCATTCCAGGTCCTTGCCGGGATAGAAGCCCGGTGTGTCGACGAGGGTGACGAGCGGCAGGTTGAAGGCATCGCAGAACGCCACGAAGCGGGCGCCCTTCTGTGATGCCGGGATGTCGAGCGTGCCGGCGAGGGCGATCGGCTGGTTGGCGACGATGCCGACCGGTTGACCGTCGATCGTGGCGAAGGCGGTGACCAGGTTGGACGCCCAGCGTGCCCGCACCTCGAGCAGTTCGCCGTCGTCGACGATGCACCGAGCAACGGCCCTCACGTCGTAGCTGCCCGTCGACGAGGGCGGGATCAGCTCGGCGGCTCCGTCGGTGTCGCGGTCGCCGGGGTCGTCGGTGGGCCACCGGGGTGGGAGCACATCGACGTTGTCGGGAAGGTAGGCGAGCAGTTGTTCGGCGGCCTCGAGCCCGGCCTCGGCGTCGGCGACGATCAGCGAGGCGACGCCGGTGAACCGGGCGTGGGTGGAGGCGCCGCCGAGTTCGTCGTTGTCGACGACGACGCCGGTGAATTCGGCGACCATCGTGGGTCCCGACACGAAGGCGTAGGCCTCCTCGGTCATGATCACGTGGTCGGCCAGACCGAGGAGCAGAGCCGGTCCGGAAACGGCGGGTCCGGTGACGATGAAGATGATCGGCACGATGCCCGAACAATCGGCGATCGCCCGCGCCGCCTCGCCCCATCCGTGCAGGGCGGCAATGCCTTCGAGGATGTCGGCGCCGCTCGATCCGATCCGCCCGATCAGTGGCAAGCCCTGGTCGCGTGCCGTATTCGCGGCATAGGCGATGTTCATCGACGATTGGTGGCTGAGCGCGCCGCGCCGAACCGAGGCGTCGACATCGACGAACACGACCTGGCGATCGCCCAGCGTGCGCACCTCGGCCTTGGCGACTCCCGGAGTGCGGGCCCGAAGCTGGATGGTCATGGCTTGCCGAGCCTAATGGATGGCTCGTCGCGCCCGAGCGAGCGCCCCATGGTCGGCGACATGTTTCCCACATGCACGCCGGGCTGCAGGTCGCCGGTCTGGGCGATGAGTTCCCGCAGCAGATCGAGGACGGCCCGTACCGGTGCCGACGGTCCTGGCCGCCGGCGATGGGCCCAGCCCACGACGCGGCGGGGGAGTTCGGGCACCGTGATCCGGCGCAGTTCGTCGGGCACTCCCTTGGGCAGCGCCGTCGCCGGGATGATCGTCGGGCCGTAACCGTCGAGGGCGAGGGCCGACATCAGCCGCACCCCGTCGATCTCGGCCTGGGCTCGCAACGTGACGTCGACATTGGCTGCCGCCCGGTCGATCACCCGCCGCAGCGCCGTCCCGCGCGGCGGGAGCAGCAATGGATGCTTCGCCACTTCGGCGAACGGCAGTTCCTCGTAGGCGGCGAGCGGATGATCACTCGGAACCACGACGATGAGATCCTCGGCGAACAGCGGCTCGACGCTCAGGTCTGGGTCGTCGACCGGCAGGTGGACGATCGCCGCATCGAGTTGGCCCGAGACGAGCCGGGCGAGGAGCGATGACGTACTGCCCTCGGCCACGACCGCCCTGACCAGCGGATGGGTAACGGCGAGCGCTGTGAGCAGCTCGGGCATCAGCCAACGTCCGGTCGTTCCGATGACACCCAGATACGCGTCCCCGGCGATCTGGTCGTGGCGGGCCGAGAGATCGGCGACGATGGCATCGAGCTCTCGGTGAATCCGCCGGGCCCGGTCGACGACCATCGCCCCGTCGTCGGTCAGCCCGCCGCGACCCCGGTCGACCAGCGTCGCGCCGAGTTCGCGTTCGAGCCGGGCGATGTGTCCCGACACGTTCGATTGGACGGTGTACAACGCTCGTGCCGCGGCCGAGAACGACCCGTGATCGGCAATGGCGATGAGTGCGGCAAGTTGTCGGAGATCCATCTCCAACAAAGATACTAAATATCAGTAACTGCGCCTTGAAAGATCACGCGTTCACGTGCATACTTTCACAAGAGATCGAAGCCAGCTCACCCCCCAAGAGTCTGGCTCGACGAACCCAAGAAGCGGATCCCCCATCCGCAGGGTTCCAGGTTGAGAGGCGCCTCTTCCCCCAAAGAGGCGCCTTTCCCGTTTTCGGCCCGTTCCCGTTATCGGGTGGTTGCGTTCGGCCCGTGCCGGATGGCGATGTGTCCGCAGGCGGCCCACCTGATCTAGCGTGTGGTCATGTCGGCTCGATCGTCGGTTCCCCGGGCAGCGGCGTTCTTCGATCTCGATCGCACGCTGTTGGCCGGGGCCAGCGGCCCGGTCCTCTCCGACGCGATGCGCGCCGCCGGTGTCATCTCGACATCGATTCCCGGCGAGAAGCTGATGTATTCGCTGTTCAACGCCATCGGCGAGACCTTGCCGGCAATGGCTGTCGCCCGGCAAGGGGCGACGCTGGCCAAGGGCCGCTCACGAAAACGGGTGCAACAGGCGGCCGAGGACGTCGCCGATCGCCTGGTCGATCTCGTCCAGCCCTACGCTCACGCCGCCTTCGCCGAGCATCGGGCCGCGGGCCGGCCGATCGTGCTGGCAACGACGACGCCGTACGACCTCGTAGTCCCCTTCGCCCGCCGGCTGGGACTCGACGATGTCGTCGCCACCCGCTACGGCGAAGCGGCCGACGGTAC
This sequence comes from Actinomycetes bacterium, assembly GCA_031371195.1. Lineage (GTDB taxonomy): Bacteria > Actinomycetota > Acidimicrobiia > Acidimicrobiales > Ilumatobacteraceae > JANMJD01. Next base: position 13,625 of record JANMJD010000378.1, read on the forward strand.
CTACGACGGGACCATCGACGGGCCGTTCGTCTGGTCGACGGGCAAGCTCGCTGCCGTTCGGAACTGGGCCGCGGCACATGATGTCGAGGTGGGGGAGAGTTGGGCGTACTCCGACAGCATCTTCGATGTACCGCTCCTCTCGGCCGTCGCCCACCCCGTGGCGGTCAATCCTGATCCGCGGATGACCGTGATGGCCAATGCTCGGCGCTGGCCGATCGTGCATCTCGACGTACCAGCGGGAGTGGCCAAGCTTCCGCTGCTCAACATGGAATTGCAGAAGCTCCTCCTCGCGCTCACCCGGCCGGAGTTCATTCGCTTCGCCCGGTTCTCGATCACCGGGGTCGAACACATTCCCGACCGGGGCGGGGCGCTGATCGTCGGCAACCATCGGTCGTATTTCGACGTCGCCGCCATGTCGATGCTGGTCGCCCGGTCCGGCCGCCCGGTGCGGTTCCTCGGCAAGCGCGAGGTGTTCAAGGCGCCGGTGATCGGCCCGATCGCCACGGCGATGGGAGGTATCCCCGTCGATCGGGGGACGGGCTCCGACGAGCCGCTGCGAGCCGCGGCCGAGGCGCTGAGCGCCGGTGAGCTGGTGGCGATGATGCCTGAGGGCACCATTCCCCGGGGTCGTGCGTTCTTCGATCCCGTGCTCAAGGGTCGGTGGGGCGCGGCTCGGCTGGCGGCGATGACCAGGGTGCCGGTGATTCCCGTGGGTATCTGGGGAACCGAAAAGGTGTGGCCACGAGCATCGCGGGTGCCCAACGTGCTCAACATCTTCAACCCGCCGTCGATCACGATCACGGCCGGGCTGCCGGTGGCGATGAAGTACCGCAGTCCCGATGCCGACACCCGGCGGATGATGGCGGCGATCGTAGACCTGTTGCCACCGGAGGCTCGCGAGGTCCGCGAACCGACTGCCGAGGAACTGGCCGCCACCCTTCCACCGGGCTACCGCGGTGACCCCGACAGGGAGCACACCCGTCGGCCCGGTACCGACGGTTGACCTGGCCGTCTGCCCAAGACGCTCCGACGACGGCTACCGTGAGTCATCTGTGGCAGCGGGGGACGGGCTGAGATACGAGCCGGGGATCGACGGCCTGCGCGCCGTCGCGGTGGGCGTGGTCCTGCTGTTCCACGGCGGATTCGCCTGGGCCACCGGCGGATTCCTCGGAGTGTCGGTGTTCTTCACCCTCTCGGGTTTCCTGATCACACGCCTGCTGGTCGACGAGCATGCCCGCACCGGGCGTATCGCGCTGCTTTCCTTCTGGAGTCGCCGCCTTCGCCGTCTGGCTCCGGCGTCGCTGGTCTGTCTGTTCGGTGTGGTTGTTCTGTCCTCGTGGTGGAGCGACGTCCTGCAGCGCGATGCGTTACGGCTCGATGTCTGGTCGGCCCTGACGTACTGGCCGAATTGGCGCTTCATCGCCGCCAAACAGAGCTACGCCGAGCTGTTCGCCGCTCCGAGCCCAGTGCTCCATTTCTGGTCACTGGCCATCGAGGAGCAGTTCTATCTCGTCTATCCGATCATCGTGGCCGTCGTCGTGCGGCTCGGTCGCCGCCGGCCCCGGCTGGCCTTGGGTGCGGTGCTGACGTTGCTCCTGGCCGCCTCGTCGATCGCCACCCAACTCACCCACGATCGAGATCTGCTGTACTACGGAACGCACATCCGGGCGGCGGAACTGCTCGTCGGGGCTCTCGCCGCGCTCGCCGCGGCGCGCATCGTCGATGTCGGCCGCCGGACGATCGGCTGGCTGGGGGCCGGGGCGGTAGCCGCGATCGTGGCCCTGAGCGCCACGGCGACGATCTCCAGTGCGTGGATCTACGACGGCCGCCTGGTGCTGTTCGCCGGTCTATCGGCGCTGGCGGTGATCGCCGCGACGGTCGACGGCCCACTGCGGCGTGTGGCGTCGGCCCGCCCTTTGGTAGCCATCGGGCGGGTCAGCTACGGGTTGTACCTGTTCCACTGGCCCGTGTTCCTGCTGCTCGACGAACGCCGTGTCGGATGGGGCGCAGTGCCGCTGTTCGCGCTGCGGCTGGCGGTGACGACCGTCGTGACCCTCGTTTCGTATCGCCTCGTGGAACAACCTGTCCGGCGACGCCAGGTGTTGGTGGTACCCCGCGTCGCCCGCCTGGCCTTCGCCGCCGCGGTCGGTGTCGTCGCCGTCACGGCTCCGCTCACCCGGCCGAGTGCCAGTGCGGCGACGGCCGCCACCGACATTCCGAGCGGGATCGTGACCTTCGACCCACCACTGTCCACCGACGCGCCGTCTGCGGCGAATCCGTCCACCGCGCCGTCGACGGTCATGCCGGCGACCGCACCGGCCACGACGACAACCGTCCCACCGCCACCACCACCAACGACGACCGTCGTGCCCCGCCCGGTAATCGTGGGATTCGCCGGTTCGGATGTCAGCGTGCGGGCCCGCCTCGAGGGCATCGACGGCATCGACGTGCGTGATCTGCTCCCGGTCGGATGCCCCCTGGTCTCCGAGGAACTGGCTGCCGGCTGTCCGCATGCCCGCGAGGCGCTGCAGCGGATGGCGGCCGCCATCGCGCCTGAGCTGACCGTGTTGACCCTCACCGCCGCCGATCGCGCGGTGCTGGCCGACACGGCGACGCCGGGCGATCGGCTGCAGTTGTCCAATGAACTCACTCACAAGGTGCGCGCCGCGGCGGAGGGAGCGCTCACCGACGGCGGGCGAATCCTCGTACTCGACACGTCGGGGCTCGACGATGCGACATCGGTCGGCGTCGGGCAGTTCGTGCTCGCTCATCCCCAGGCGGTGCGGGTCGACTCGGCCGATCTGCGCCGAACGATCGAGCGGGCGCTCAACCTGTCGGACCTCGCGGGAGATCCCGAGAGCGTCGTTGGCGACGGAGCCGGCGTCCCATCGGTCGGCGCCGCCGTACCAACCCCCGTCTCAGGGCCACCGTCGACGACCGGTGAGGTGGCCTCGAACGCCGGGAGGACCGCCACCCGCCCGGGCGCGCTCAAAGTGTTCGTGATCGGCGATTCGACGTCGTACGACCTGGCTGCGGCGCTGGCCCGGGTGGATGGAGGGTTGTACGTCGTCTGGGGTGGTGGCGCCAATTGTCCGGTGGTCGACGTGGATCGACTGGGATGGTCGGATAGCTCCGAGTGGCCGATGGACGAGTGTCCGAACGTGGCCACGGTCTGGCCGCAGACGATCGCCGCGCTGCGGCCCGACGCCGTCGTCGTGGTGGCGAGCCTGGCCGAGCAGTCGATGCATCGGTACCCGGGATCCGATGCCTGGCGGGTCGCCGGCAGCCCGGAGTTCACTGCGGCGCATGACACGATGATGGCGGATCTGCTGGCGTTGACCGCTCCGTTTGGCGGGTTGGTGCTCGTCGCCGACGCTCCGCCGATCACCGCCGGGTCGTTTGCGAAATCCGACATGGCGGGCGCCGAGCGGGTGGCCGCCTGGAACGCGCAGATAGCCCGATGGGACGCGCGTTGGCAGCCCGTGGCGACCATCCCGTACGCCGCAGCCGTCGCCCGCGCCGAGCAGACCGGTTCACAGCGCGACGACGGTGTTCACCTCAACCGGCGCGCCGCTGATGAGGTTGCCGCCGAGTTGACGCCGATCGTCGTCGCCGAGATCGAAGATCTC
>JANMJD010000399.1:0-12929 GCA_031371195.1 Actinomycetes bacterium
CCACGACGCTCTTTCCGATCAAGCGGATGAGGTAGCCCCACGACACCACATACGCGCGGTACGCAGCCCGTGTCACCGTCCCGCGCCGTTCGTCGTTGCGTACCTGGCGAAGTGCTCCGGCGATCAATCGGGGTCCGTGACTGACGAGGAAGATCGAGAGCACGGTGATGACGAGCACAGCCAGGACCTCGCCGGCTCGAGCCCGGATCGCTTCCGTGCTCGCCCCCCCTGAAAGGCGCGACGGCAGGTCGTCGAGGAAGATCTGGACCTTGTCGCGCAGCCCGTAGTCCCGCGCCGCCCGACCGATCCATGAATCGAACGCCTCGATGCGCCCCGCCGCGTCGGGCGCGACGCCACGGAGGCGGTCGATCGCACGGCGCACATCGCCGATGCCGCTCCATCCCACTGCGCCGGCCAGGGCGGTACCGCCGACCACCACGGTCAGGAGCGACAGTGGTCGCGGCAGCTTGCGTGACAGTGCGCCGACGAGTGGATGGGCGAGCGCCGCTACGAGGGCGGCGGTGGCGAACCACCCGAGCACGTACACCGACTGGGTGGCGACCCAGAACGCCGCCAGCACGGCAGCGACGATCGCCCCAGATGCGAGCACCGATCGGGCGCTGAACGTCAGGCGCGCCGCCGATCTGTCGCCCGAAGGACGTTCATTCATCGGCGGAGGCGCTTCAGGAGTCGGCGCAGCCTGGACGGCCGCATGTCATCGTCACGTCGCGGCCGGGGCACCACCAGCCCCAGTTCGATGGCGATCGCCTTGGCGGCCCCCAATGTCGGGATGGCCATCACGGCGCCCGGCACACCGAACGCGGCGGCACCGACCAGCGCGGCGAGCATGGTGGTCGGCGGGGAGAGATCGACGGCGTCCCCGACGATCGTCGGCTGCAGCACGTTGTTCTCGAACTGCTGGTAGACGAGGAACCAGGCGAGGCAGATGACGAGGGTCGTCGGTCCCTGCGTGGCGCCCAGCATGACGAACAACGAGCCGCCGAGCAGGCCACCGACCTGCGGTACCAGGTTGGTCATCGACACCCAAACCGCGGCGACGGGAGCGAGCGGAACGCCGGCGGCAAGCCCGACGGCCAACACGCCGCTCCCGGCGAGCACGGCGATGAGCACCGAACCGGCGAAGTAGCGCCCTACCGTCCGATCGACGATATCGATCGCTCGTTCGGCCGAGTGGCGGCGGGATGGAGGTGCCAGCCGTGTTACCCCGCGACGGACGCGTTCGCCGTCGAGCATCGCGGCAACGAAGACCACGGCAGTGGCCACCGCGAACATCGTGCCGTTGAGCGTCGAGCGAAAGAGTCGCTCAACCGGTTCACCGTTGGTACTCAACCGTTGCGGCAGGCCCCGCACCCACTCCTCGATCTTGGCCGGCGCTCCGGCATCGGCGAGCCGTTTGCCGATCACCGGCAGATCACCGAGTCGCTCGACCAGCCGTGGCGCGTCGGTGGCAAACCGACCGGCCTCGCGAGCGGCCAACGGAAACATGAACACGAGGACCAGGCCCCCGAGCGTCAGCCCGAATCCGGCGACGAGGGCCACCGCGGCCCATCGCCGCCGGACCAGGCGTTCCACGGTCGTGACGACGGGTTCGACCGCCGTGGCGAGCAGGAAGCCGAGTACCAGCCACGTCAACGGCGATGCAACCGTGCGGATCACGCCGAAGAGCACGATCACGGCGACCGCAGTCAGCCCAATCCACAACCCCGTCCGCCAGCCGAGGTCGTAACGAATCTCGGCGCCGTCTCGCGTGAGCACGGAGCGTCCATACCCGCGTGGACGATGTCCTATTCAAATTCGTGAGGTCTCAAATTCGTGAGGTCAAAGTTGGGGGACGGAACTTACCAACGCACTCAGACCTGACCACACGGACGCGGAGTGGCGGCGACCGTCCGTTCGACCAGGACAGTCGCCGCCTGCCGCGGCAGCGTCAGCCGGTAGTACTCACGACCGTCGTGTCCTGCACAGGATTTTCGACAGTGGTGTCCAGAACTCCGTTGCCGACATTCGTCACCGATGGCGAGTCGTCGCTCGATCCACATGCGCTGATAAACAGGGTTGCCGCTACTGCTAGACCCACAAAGATGCTTCGTTTCATCGCACTTCCTTTCGCTGTCAACGTTGTGCGTGAGGTCTCTTGATACCCCGCCTCGGCGACCGGCAGACGCGGGAATCGGCGTCTCGGTCGCGTGTATCACGATCAGGCGATCACCGGCCTTGTCGGCTTCTCGCGCCGCCCAATGAGTGGCGGACGTCCTTCGGTGATGGGATCGGCGAGTCGAAAACGACAGGAGCGGGTAGCGACACTGGGTCGCTACCCGCTCGTTGGGATGTCAGGTACTAGGCGGCAGTTGCAGCCCGGTGACGGCGAAGGTGCAGGACACCGAAGGCGACGAGCATGAGCATCACGCCGGCGGCGACGAACGCAACGACGGCCGCGATCCCGGCGATCCTGGCGATCGTTCCCCAGGCGAAGGTCGACAACAGCAGGCCACGCAGCGTCTCACCCTTGAAGATCGTGTCACGGCTCTTGGTGATCCCGTCGGCCTTGGCCTGCAACCCGGCGATCTCTGCAGCCGGCGCCCCGGCCTCTGTCGCGGCGGTGACGTCGGCCCGGGCGGCGCGCTCGGGCCCGCCGAGCTGGGCGTACGTCTGGCCGTCGGCGACCGCTGCGAGGTGATGATCGATGTAACTGGCGTATGCCTCGGCTCCGCTGCCTGTGGTCACCTGCCGACCGGCGTACCCGAGCAGATCGGTGCGACCCTCCTTGGTCAATGCTGCATCATCGGGAAAGAAGATCTGCTGCGAACCGAGCTCCCGGGCGACATAGTCATTGGCGAACTGGTTTCCCCAGGTCAACAGGCCTCCAGCAACTGCGAGAACAGCGGCCACAACCAGACCGGCCGACGTGAACAGACGATCAAGCTTCCGGCGTGTGACCACGACGGTGGTGTCGATGGGGTCGATATCGGCTGACGTCCGACCCTCGATCGAACCCGAACTCGGTGCAATGACAGTACTCATGATGCGGTTCCTCCTCAGTGGCGACTAGTGGTTGTCATGGTCGAGCACGCGTAGGGTCGGTGAATACGTCCGATGGTCCTTTCCTCGCAGACCGTTGGACCCGGAACGGCCGGCGGGACTACTGAGAACAGCTGTCGTGCGGCCCTGGCAGGTGGGACCGAAGCCCCTAGCCGGACCGAGGCCGTTGCCATCACGATGAGTGCAGACCACCTTCCAGGAGGAACGAAATGAAACTTCGATTGATCGCAACAGGTGCGGCGTTTGCGCTCGGCGCCGCCGGATGCTCGAGTTCCTCGACCTCGTCCGACGCACCGACCACGGTGGCCGGACCACCGGCAGACTTGACCATCAGAATGTCGGAATGGTTGTGGGAACCGTCGGTGACGAGCCTGAAGGCGGGAGATGTGGTCATCGCGGCCAACAATGTCGGTGGGGCCGAACATGAGGTGATCGTGGTGGCCGGCGCCGACGCGAAGGCGTTTGCGACCAAGGCCGATGGCAGCATCGACGAGGAGGCGATCGACGAGGCCGCCAAGATGGGTGAGATCGAACATGTGGCGGCGAGTTCGGTGAAAACAGGGACGTTCTCTCTGAAGCCCGGAACCTACGTGATCATGTGCAACCTGGTCGACAAGACCGGGACGGCTCACTACGCCAAGGGAATGGTGTCAACCCTGACCGTCGCCTGAGGCCCAACTCGTCGACCTTCGGCGGTTCCGATCACGGCCACTGGTGCATCCTGACCCGGAGAGGTCAGACCGCCGCACCGGCGCGCTCGCCATCGATCACGGCGGCATGGGCGCGGCGGGGGGCGAGGCAGTCACCGACCCGGTCCACGCTGATCCCGGCGGACTTCAAGTCGCTGTAGAGCCACTCGACGGGGTTGCCTGGCACCGCCAACACGACCCAGTCGGTGCTGCGGGTCTGCATCTCGCCCGTCGGATGGTGGAGCAGGTTCAACGTCGTCCGGTCGTTCTCGACCGTCAGGCCCATCGGCACCAGATCGGTCGACTGCATGATTCCCTTGGCACCGGCGCGCATCCACCAGTTCTCCATGTCAAGGGTGACCCCGAGGTCTTGGCCGACGACCATGCCGTTGGTGACGACCTCGACGCGGCACCCCCGGTCGGCGAGCAACTCGGCCACCGACGTCGCATGGTGGAAGCCGATCTCGTCGATGACCACCACATCGCCTTCCGGGGCCGCGACCCCGGTGAGCACATCACGAACATCGCAGACCCGGGCCGCGTCGCCCGGCGCCCACCAGGGTCGCGCCGCTTCGGCGCCGGTGGCGACGATCACATGATCAGGAGCCTTTTCGGCGACCAGCCCGGGCCATACTCCGACCCCGTATTCGATCGTCACACCGAGGCGGCGGCACTCGGTCAGCTGGTTGCGGATCATGTCGCCGAACTCGGCCCGGTTGGGCACCGAGGCGGCCAGACGCACCTGCCCACCGGCCTGCGCCTGCTGCTCGTACACCGTCACCTGATGCCCGTTGCGCGCCGCGGCGATGGCCGCCTGCAGCCCCGCCGGACCAGCGCCCACCACCATCACGTCTCTGATGGCCGAGCCCGGCGCCCGCTGCGCCTGGGCCGCTCCCTCCGTCGAGCTCGCCGCCGGTGGTTCCCCGGCCGGGCGGGCGCGGCCGACAGCCGAGCTTTCGCGGCCGGTGCGGGGGTTCTCGATGCAGCCGAGCCAACGGTTGAGACCCATCCGTCCGACACATTCCTGGTTGCACGACAGGCACAGGCGAATCTCGTCGGTCGCCCCGGCGCGGGCCTTGGCGGCGAAGTCGGCATCGGCGATCTGGCCGCGCACGATGCCCACGAGATCGCAGTGGCCATCGGCCAGGGCCCGCTCGGCCTGCAGCGGATCCTTGAACCGACCCACACCGACGACCGGCAGATCGATCGCCTTGCGGAACGCCGAGGGAATGAACATCGCATACCCGGGCGGGATGTGCATCGATGCCTCGATCATGTACAGCGATGCCGTCGCCACTCCGATCGAGGTGTTCACATAGTCGACCTGCCCGGAGGCCTCGACCATCTTGGCCACCTCGACGGCATCGTCGATCGTCGTGCCGCCCTCGATCAGTTCGTCGCCGCAAATACGTACGCCCAACGCCAGCCGATTGCCGATGACACCGCGCACCGCAGCGACGATGCGCAGCATCAGCCTGGCCCGATTGGCCAGCGACCCACCGTATTCATCGGCGCGCTTGTTGGTCGCCGGGCTGAGAAAGCCGCGCACGATCGACGAGTGGCTGCACTGCAACTCGATGCCGTCGAACCCGCCCTCGGCGCAGTGCTCGGCCACCAGGGCGTAGCCGGCGACGATCTCATCGATCTCGGCATCGCTGACCGCCTTGGGCACCTCGCGGAACAACGGGTCGGCGACGGCCGAGGGTGCCCACACCGGCAGCCGGGAGTACATCGACGAGGCCTGGCCGCCGTTGTGATTGATCTGGGCGAAGATCGGCACCCGGTGGCGATGGACCGCCTCGGTGATCTTGCGATAGCCGGGGATCACGTCGCGATGGAAGCCGTGGATGAGCTTCTCGTACGGCCAGTCCGTGGGATGGGTCGAGTGCTCCTCGGTGATGAGCAACCCTGATCCGCCCGCGGCACGAGCTTCGTAGTAGGCCGCGTGCTGATCTGTCGGCTTACCGTCGCGGGCGTAGTTCGTCAGGTGCGCCGAGAACACGATCCGGTTGCGCGTGGTGACCGGCCCCAACTCCAACGGTGTCCACAGATACCGATACGCCATCGGCTCACTGTACGGCCCGGCGACCTCGAGGACCGCAGCCTGTGCGTCTCACCGCCGCTCGATTCAGAACACCCACTTGGTGGCACGGGCGCTGAACTCGTCGGGTCGTTCGATGATGCCGAACACCCGCTCGGGGACGATTTCGAACAGTGAGTTCGACCGGATGAACCCGGCGAACTCGTCGGGCTCGCCACCGACCTCTGCGGCATACTTGGCGACGTAGGCGGCCACGGCGACTTCGACACGGCCGGCTTCGACGAGCGCGATCGCGTGGCCTTCGAGCGAGACGCATTCGGTGGTGTCGTCGGGGGCGACGGTGCACTGCGGGTTGGCGGCAAGGTTGCGTGCCTTGCGTGATTCGGGTCCGCAACTGGTCCACCAGACACCGCGGTCCGACGACCACGCGCCCCATACCGGCATGGCGTGGGGTCGCCCCACGGCCGACGCGGTGACGAGCCAGTAGTTGCGGCTGCGAGCCAGACGCTCGTCGGCCCATGACCAGGGCAACGCGCCATCGGAGTCGGCGGGGACGTCATAGCCCGGCATGTACGGGCGTTGCACACGCGGTTCACGCATCACCCAATCCTGCCACGATCCTCAGCGGTACAGTCCAAGTCGATGACCGCGTTTCCTCAGCCGCTCGGCGGCAACCAGATGCCACGCTTCGGCGGGATCGCCACGTTCATGCGCCTGCCGGGCCGAGCCACACCCGCGGAACTCGATGTGGCGATCGTCGGCGTCCCGTTCGACATCGGCACGTCGAACCGACCCGGGGCACGTTTCGGTCCGCGCGGTATCCGCAGCGAATCGGTGCTGACCAGGCCGTACAACATGGCGACGCGGGCCGCGCCGTTCGATTGCCTGCGCATCGACGACACGGGCGACGTGGCGACCAACGCCTTCAACTTGGCCGACTCCGTCGCCCGGATCGAGGCCCACTTCCGGGGGCTGCTCGAACACGACCTGATCACGGTCGCCATCGGCGGTGACCACACGATCGTGCTGCCGATCCTCAGGGCGATGGCCGCCAAACACGGACCGGTGGGGCTCGTTCACATCGACGCCCATACCGACATCAACGACACGATGTTCGGAGAATCGGTGGCCCACGGCACCCCGTTCCGACGCGCCCAGGAGGAGGGCCTGCTCGACTCGCGCCGAGTCGTCCAGATCGGCGTGCGCGGCACGGGCTATGCCGCCGACGACTTCGATTGGTCCCGCGACCAGGGGTTCCGAGTGGTGCAGGCCGAAGAGTGCTGGCACCGCTCGCTGGAGCCGTTGATGGCCGAGGTGAGGGCGCAGATGAGTGACGGCCCCGTCTACCTCAGTTTCGACATCGACGGTCTCGACCCGGCGTTCGCCGGCGGGACAGGTACGCCCGAGATCGGGGGCCTGACGATCTGGCAGGGCATGGAGATCATCCGGGGCTGCGCCGGGATGCACCTCGTCGGCTGCGATCTGGTCGAGGTGGCGCCGATCTACGACACGTCGGGAAATACCTCGCTGGTCGCCGCCAACCTGATCTACGAGATGCTCTGCGTGCTGCCCGGAGTCGTATCGCGGTCGTGACGCCGCGGCCGGTCCCGTCGAGCGCCGAACCGGAATGATGACCGCGTACTCTTGAGCCGATGGCCCTGACCCCCGGCATCACCTCGATCAGCAACTTCCGCGAACTCGGCGGCCTCGTCACCACCGATGGTCGCGTCGTTCGATCCGGGATCGCGTTCCGCAGCGCTCACCTGGCCAAGGCGACCGATGCCGACCTCTACCGTATCGTCGAGCTCGGGATCACCACGATCGTCGATCTGCGAACCCCGGCCGACATGCGTCTCGACGGCCCCGACCGCATCCCCGATGGTGTGGAGTACATCAACGCCCCGATGGGAGACCTCACCGATACGACCGATCCCGAGGCCGAGGCCAATCCGGTACGCGCGGCGATGCACTCCCGCGACCCGAAGGTCATCGCCGACCGCTTCGGCAACGGGCAGGCCGAGGCGTTGATCCGGCGGGGTCAACGCTCCTTCGTCGATACCGGCCAGGCGGCGACGGCCGGTCGAACGTTTCTCGAAGCGCTCATCACCGGGAGCGCGCTGGTCCATTGCTCAGCCGGGAAGGACCGCACCGGATGGATGTGCACCGTGGTGCTGCTCGCTTTGGGCGTCGATCGTCCGACGATCATCGAGCACTATCTGGAAACCAATCAGCACCGTCCGGTCGACGCCAGACTGGCCGAGGTGATCGGCGATTCAGGCGTCGACCCCGACCACCTGCGAGCCTTTTTCGAGGTGCGTGCCGACTACCAGCACGAGGGCTTCCACATCGTCGACGCCGTCTACGGCTCCGCCGAGACATATCTCGCCAAGGTCTTCGGGTTCGACGAGGCGCGACTCGAAGCATTCCGCGCCCGGATGCTCACGAAGCCCGCCTGACGGCGACCGATCGCCCGCCGCGGCCGAGTGGCGGGCGTTCGGCGACCGGCTCAGAGGTATTCGGCGGTCGTTCCGCCGACCGGCATGGCGGGTTGGCCGAGCTTGCGGTGATCCCACGAGCGGGAGCGGACCGGGTCGACGCGAACCACCACCCGCTTGTTCATCATGATTTCGACGAATGGGCGCATCTCTGCGTTGTACGGCCCGTTGTACCGCTCGAAGACGCTGATACCGGCCGCCCAGTACTCATCACTCGTCGTGTCGTCGATGATCACCCCGGTGCCCTCGATGGCGACGCCGCGCAACTGGTCGTAGCTGTCGCCGGCCTCGATCGAACAGGTGATCCTCTGGTCGCGCCGCAGGTTGACGGCCTTCTGCGACTTCGCCTTCGTCTCGAAATAGATCTTGCCGTCGACCAATCCGTACCACATCGCCACGAGGTGGGGATAGCCGTTGGGGCCGTTGGTCCCCATGGTGGCGATGCGGCGTTGGGCCAGGAACTCGTCGATCTCCTCAGGAGCCATGACTATGGTCGAGCGTTGATTGGCACCCATCGTGCGCCTGCTTTCGTGAGTGGTCGGGGTGGTGGCGTCATGTCGATGATGCCACCTGCGCTCCGACTTCCTGCGCCCCGGCCACCGCTCGGCGAGTGACGAGGTCGTCTCCGGCCGCGGAACGGGGCGCACGACATGCCTTGAGCACGGTGATCAGCAACGCGGGCAGGGCGAGGACCACGAACCCGGTGCGCAGCATGCTGAACGGATCGTCGATGCGTCGGCCGAGCCACCCTCCGACCGCCCGCCGGCATAGAACATCACGGCGAAGCCGAGCAGACCCGTCGGCAGGAAAGTCCGCAGTCCCGGACAATGAGGTCGGGAAGCTCGGGTGGCTCCGCGTCGACAAGTCGGTCGGCCTGCGTCGCGGCAACGACCCGTTCGACGATCATCCGAACGAGAATCGTCGTGCCACGACGACCTCGATCAACTTGGCGCGTTGTCCGGGAGTGGTCGGTTGGAGGGAAAACTCCGCGATCAGCCACTCAATCGTTGGTGAGCGTGATCAACGGCCAGCGCCGCCCGGCGACCTTCGAGCACCGCCTCGTAGATCGTACGCGGAGCGACGCAATCGCCGGCATGAAGATGGGCCTGCGTCAGATGCGCGCTCGGTAGACGGAAACCGCAGTCGATCAGGGCGTCGCACTCGAGGCGTCGCCGTTCGCCCGAGAAGCGGTCCTCCAGCTCGACCCATCCGACGCCAACGCGGCGCAGCAGTGAGCGACGCTCGATGCGAACCCCTCGCTGCTGCAAACGCGAGTTCGCCGGCGCCAGGTCGCCGGTGCGGGAAAGTTCGTTGCCGGCGATGTTGTCCTGCGTGATCAACACGGCTCGGTCGCCGAGCTGTTCGGCCAGGGCGATGGCGATCGGCCCACCGATCGGGTCGAACAACGCCACGGTCCCGTCGGGAACGGCGCCGCCCCGCTGGATCTCGACGATGTGCACTGCGACGGCGCCGGGGTCGACGTCGTACGACCGACCGCCCGCCTGGGCGCCGGTTGCCTGGACGACGACCTCGCCCGGCGGCAGCGCGTCATCGCCCATCACCTCGACGCCGGTCGACACCTCGACGCCCAGCCGATCGAGTTCGGCCCGCTGCCAGCCGACGAAGGCTGTCCCTGGTCCGCCGGCGGCGACGCCACCGACACGTGGTTCCCGCTCGACGACGCGGACGCGGTGGCCGCGGATCGCCGCCACCCGAGCGGTCTCCATGCCGGCCGGTCCGGCGCCGACCACGACTACATCGCGCGGACGCGTCGAGGGGGAGTACCAGGTCGGATCGTCGACCTCATGGCCGGTCGACGGCTCGACGACGCATGTCACGATCGGGTTGCGGGCGTCGCGCACCTGGCACGTCTGGTTGCACAGAATGCACGGCCGGATCGACGACGGCGTTCCGTCGCGCCACTTCGCCATCAGGCCGGGGTCGGCGAGCTGCGCCCGTGTCATCTCGACGGCGTCACATACCCCCTGCTCAAGGGCCCATTCGGCCTGGCCTGGATCGATGATCGAACCCTGCAACACCACCGGAACGGTGACCACGGCCTTGATACTGCGACACAACTCGATGTTGAAACCGGCCGGTTCATGGAAATCCGGGCGAGTCTTCTCGACGGAGAAGATCGAGCCGCGAACGACCACCAGGTAGTCAACGCCCTCATCGGCCAACGCGGTGGCGATCGACGGGGCCTGCTCGGGGGTGATTCCCGCCCACGGCGCCAATTCATCGCACGACAGTCGCAACCCGACGATGGCGTCGCCGGCCGCGCTGCGGACCGCGGCGATGACCTGGCGGGCGAACAGCAGTCGATCGGCACCCCACTCGTCATCGCGGTGGTTGGTGAGACCCGACAGGAATTGGCGGATCAGCGAATGCTGCCCCGCATTGATCTCGACCCCGGCGCATCCGGCCTCGATCGCCGTTCGGGCGGCCGCGGCAAATCCGGCGACGACCGCGGCGACGTCGTCGGCCTCCATCCACTTGGGCACCTCGCGAGCATTGACCTCGGGTACCCGCGACGGTGCCCACAGTTCACGCTGGCTGTAGGCCGACGACCCCTGGCCTCCGGTATGGCCCAGGGCGGCGACAACCAGCGATCCGTGGGCATGGCATGCGTCGGCGATCCTCGCCCAGGTGGGCCCGCATCGTTCGGCCAGCGGCGACCGCTCGTACGGCCAATCGATGGCGTGAACGGAGGCCTCTTCGGTGACGATCACCCCGCACCCGCCGGCAGCCCGACTGGCGTAGAACGCGACATGGCGATCGGTGAATCGCCGCTCGTCATCGCCGAGATTCGTGACGAGCGGCCCGAACATCAGCCGATTCGGCGCACGGTGCGAACCGAACTCCACCGGATCGCTCAGTGCCATCGCAGCATTGTTGCCGATCACTGCGAACCTTCACCAGCCGCCGATGATGACCCTGGTCACGACGGCTATCACCGCGACGGTCGCCTGGCGCGCTACACGCCGACAGGAGCCTTACGAAGGAAGGTGACCGGCTTGGAGTGGTCCATCGACGGCTTGGGCACTGACGTGGTGACGCCGGCGAGGAGTTCGGCGCCGTAGCCGGTCACGCACTCCGGATCGGGTCCATCGAGGGGGAGGCCGGTGAAGAACTTGGCCGCCATGCAGCCACCCTGGCAGGAGTCGTAGTTGCCACAGGATGCGCACGCCCCGGCCGACTCCGGCTCGCGCAACGAGGTGAAGAGTGCGGACTCCTTCCACACCTTGGCGAAGCCGCCGTCATCGCGTACCGAGCCGGCCTTGAACTGGTCGTGGATCACGAACGGGCAGGCGTACACATCACCGATCGGGTCGATCAGGCAGACCACCCGGCCGGCACCGCACATGTTCAGGCCGGGAAGCGGCTCCCCGAGGGCGTTGAGATGGAAGAACGAGTCGCCGGTGAGCACGTTCTCGCCGTGGGCGAGCAGCCACTTGTAGATCTGCACCTGCTGGGGGTTCGTCGGGTGCAGGTCGCGCCACGTATCCGCCCCGCGCCCCGACGGCCGCAGGCGGGTGACCCGCAGTTGAGCGCCGTAGGAGTCGGCGAGCGCCTTGAACCCGTCGAGCTGGTCGACGTTGTGGCGCGTGACGACGATCGAGATCTTGAACGGTCCGAAGTCGGCGGCGGCGAGATTGTCCATCGCCCGGCGAGCGGTGTCGTACGAGCCGACCCCGCGCACCGCGTCGTTGGTCGCCGCGTCGAGGCCGTCGAGGGAGATCTGGATGTCGAGGTAGTCCATCGCGGCGAGGCGGCGAGCCTTGTCGGCATCGATGAACGCCCCGTTGGTCGAGAACTTGACACCGATGTCGTTAGCGATGGAGTACTCGACCAGTTCGAAGAAGTCGCGACGGATCATCGGCTCGCCCCCGCCGAGGTTGATGTAGAAGACCTGAAGGTCGCGTAATTCGTCGAGCACCCGCTTGGCCTCGGCGGTGGTCAGCTCCCGTTCGTCGCGCTGACCCGACGACGACAGGCAGTGCACACAGGCCAGGTTGCAGGCGTAGGTGAGTTCCCAGGTGAGGCAGATCGGAGCGTCGAGCCCCGTCTTCAATTGGGAGACCAGGGATTCAACGCTCACGGATGACCTCGGAGTTTTCTAGTGAGGAAAGGGCCTTGACGAACGAGGGCCAGCGTCTTTCGGCGACTCCGGCAGCGATGAGCGCCGCCTGCAGAGTCTGATGCTCGCCGAGCGTCTTGACGACCGACACCACGTCGGGATGCTTGAGGAAGATCAGCCGCCGGTTGCCGTAATGATACGCCAGCGCGCCGAACGGCTCAGGCCGCAGAGCGACCTGAGGATGCAGCTCCAGCGGCGATTCGAGGGTCAGCGCCATGCTGTCGCGGCCTGACGCAGGACTCAGTACACCCCGCACATGCCGTCGATCGAGATCTCCTCGACCAATAGCTCGTCTTCGACCAGCGCCTCTTCGGCAACCTCGGTTTCAACAACAGTGTCGTCTTCCATAGCTCCGAATCGTACCGATCGTGCCGTTCGAGTTCACCACCCGTCGGCGATGCCGGCGGTCGCAGGCGGTATCGCGCCCAAGAACAACCTGTCCGACGGAATAGGAGCTCAGCGCGGCAATTCCTGGGCGCGCCGGGCGCACACGATCCAGGTGG
>JANMJD010000421.1:0-37862 GCA_031371195.1 Actinomycetes bacterium
GTGATCGTCCTCGACACCAACGTCGTCTCCGAGTTGATGCGCTCCCACCCGGCCGACGATGTCGTCGATTGGGTCGACCGGCAGCCCGCGTCCGATCTCTATTTGACGGCAATTACACTCGCTGAGCTGCTGTACGGCGTCGCCCGTCTCGCCGAGGGTCGCCGCAAGTCCGAACTGGCCGAGCAGGTAGAGGCGATGGTCACCGATGATTTCGAGCACCGGGTGGTGTCGTTCGACGAGCCTGCAGCCGCCCACTACGCCGACATCGTCGTCGGCCGTGAGCGGCTGGGGCGCCCGATCAGCATTGCCGACGCCCAGATCGCTGCGACGTGTCGCAGTCACGGTGCAGTGCTCGCCACGCGCAACGTCGATGATTTCACCGACACCGGGGTCACCATCGTCAATCCTTGGACCGACCCCTGACCCACCGATCCCCGCCCGTTTTGGGGGCCCGTCCGTGCTGCATCGATTGACAGCTGAATGCGTCGCAAATCCGCGACGGTCCGAGCCGCGCTAGAGCGGGCGGTCTTGTTTGTCTTTCCTGGCGGCCTTCTGGGACTTCTTCCATTCGCGGACGACGGTGAGGGATTCGGGGGAGTGGATGTCGGCGACGGAGCGGGGGACATCGTCGCCGAATCGTCCGGCGGCATCGCGCCAGCCATCCGGAGCGACGCCCATTCGTTTGGCGAGGATGGCCACGAAGATCTTGGCCTTCTCGTCGCCGTAACCCGGCAGGGTCCGTAAGCGGCGGTACAGCTCGTCGCCGGCGGTGACACCCTGCCACACCGTTTCTCCGACGCCGTCGAAGTCGCGGACCAGCACGGCGCACATCTCGTGGATCCGCCGACCCAGCGACGCCGGGAATCGGTGGATCGCCGGTTTCGCGCAGCAGACGGCGACGAAGTCCTCGGGGTCCATCGCCGCGATCTTCGCCGCGTCGAGGTGCCCGAGCCGGGCGAGCAGCGTGGCCGGACCGGTGAACGCCCACTCCATCGGCACCTGTTGATCGAGCAGCATGCCGATCAGTAGGGCCGTGCCGTCTCGGTTGAGCAGCCCGTCGGCGGCCGGGTCGCCGGTGATGTGCAGCGTGCCGGTCATGCTCCTGCATCGTAACGAACGTCACGGAACGTCAAGAGGTGCTGCCTCGGGTGCCGGAGTCACTACGCTGTCGATGTCCCCGACGTGCCTTGGAGAGTTCTGTGGTTGCCTGCCTCAGCGTCGTCATTCCCTGCTACAACGAGCGAGCCACGATCCACGAGGTCGTTGCCTCGGTGCTCAAATCCCCGTTCACCTCGGAAGTGCTGATCGTCGATGACGGCTCCACCGACGGCACCCGCGACCTGCTCGCCGAGCTGTCCGATCCGCGGGTGCGAGTCCTGCTCCAACCCCACAACCAGGGCAAAGGGGCGGCCCTGCGCCGTGGCTTCGGCGAGGCGTCCGGCCCGTACGTCGTCGTGCAGGACGCCGACCTCGAGTACGACCCCGCCGAGTTCAACCTGCTGATGGAGCCGCTGCTCAGTGGCCAGGCCGACGTGGTCTACGGCTCGCGGTTCCAGGGCGGCCGCCCGCATCGGGTGCTGTACTACTGGCATTCCGTGGGCAACCGGTTCCTCACCACGGCATCCAACATGTTCACCAACCTCAACCTCACCGACATGGAGACGTGTTACAAGGCGTTCCGCGTCGAGGTGCTGCGCAGCTTCGAATTGCAGGAGAACCGGTTCGGTATCGAGCCCGAGATGACGGCGAAGATCGCCGCCGGCAACTGGCGGGTGTTCGAGGTGGGCATTTCGTACAGCGGCCGTACCTACGCCGAGGGCAAGAAGATCGGCTGGCGCGACGGCATCCAGGCGTTGTTCTGCATCATCGCCTACTCGCCGATCGGTCAGCGGCGAGACGTGCGCCGCCTGCAGCCGTTCGTTCGCCGGCTCACCGGGGGGAAGGCCTGACCGTCCCTCGGCGACGGTGATCGGCGACGAACATCGCCACGACCAGGGCGGCGCCGAGGAGCATGATCATGAGTCCAGGCAACACCCAATCCGGGCGATATATGAACCGCACGACGTGGTTGCCTGCCGGTACGTCGGCGCCCAACAGGAAACGGTCGACCACCTGGGTATCGACCGGGTTCCCGTCGATGGTCGCCCGCCAACCCGGGTCCCACTGGGATGTCACCACCAGCCGCCCCGGTTGATCGGTGCCGACACTGGCTTCCAACTCGCCCGGGGATCGGCGGACCAACGGCTGGGCGACATCGGCCGAACCGGGGCGTCGCACGACGGCCTCGCCGATCCACGTCGGATTCTCGTACACCTCGAGCAGCCCGCCGGTCACCACCGGACCGCGCCATCCAGCGAGCCGCCCGGCCGCGTCGTCGGTATCGATGAGCACCCAGCGCACGCCCAGGCGGGCCAACGCCGCAGGTTCGAGATGGTCGGGCATCTGGGCGCGCATCGTCAGCTCGAAGTTCGCGGCCACCGGCGAAGTGAACGAACCGACCATCGCCAGCCACCGCTTGGACACCTGCACCCCGCCGTCGTACCCGTCGATCGACCGGATGTCGAACAACGTGTTGGCGTTGGGTCGCAGCCCGGGCAGCAGGTACTGGGTGTCGCCGATCCGGTCGCCGGTCAGGGCCAGCGTCCATCCGGGCTCCCCCTTCAACCACTCCGTCGGAGCCGAGGTGTAGTTCGTGAAGCTCACCCCGGCGGCCAACCCCAGGTTGACCGAGTGGCGGTTGGCGACGCCCAGTTCGAAACCGGTCCCGAGCAGGGCGAAGGCCGCGACGAGTAGTGCTGCGGGGTTCCGCCGCATGTCGGGGGCGTCGTGGCGTGCGGCCACGACTAGTGCTGCGGGGTTCGGCCGCCTGTCCGGGGCGTCGTGGCGTGCGGCCACGACTAGTGCTGCGGGGTTCGGCCGCCTGTCCGGGGCGTCGCCGCGGCGTGCCGCCACGAATCCGGCGGCGACGAGTCCGGCGGCGACGAGTCCGGTTCCGACGAGCCAACCGAGCACGGCCATGCGGTCGACCGCGACCCGGTCGGTGAGCGCCAGCACGGCGACGACCACCGCCCCGGCACCGATGGCGGCGAGCGGGGCCCGCAATCGACTGTCGCGTCGGAGTGCCTGACGCCCGCCGTCGACTCCCAGGCCGGCGAGGATGGCCAGGCACAGGTCGGTCACCGTGATCCAGCGGCCCGAGACGCGCATCAGATCGAAACCGGGCAGATGATCGAAGAACAGTTGGAACAGCGCCGTTCGCGAGCCGGTGGCCAGAATGGCGGTGACGATCGCCAGCACGCTGAGACACACGACGAGCGGTCGGCGTGGACCCGGGCGCAGGTTGGTGACCACGCCAACGAGCGCCAGGGCGACGACCGCAGCCCCCACGTAGCCGACGGTCTCGAAGGCTCCGGCGTTGTACCCGGGATCGATCGCCCGCACTGTGCCGAGGAGCACCTGCGCCATGCGGCCGGGTTCGATCGAGCGGTCGGGGAGGCGAAGGGTGGCGAGCGACCGTCCCCCGACGATGGCGCTCGATTGCGTTGCGGCGCGGGTGGCGAGCAACTGCAGGCCGCACAGCAGTCCGGCGGCCGTCCCCGCTGCGGCGAGGTGGCCGAGCCGGCGCCAGGCCCGGGTTGCGATCGTCACGCCGACGGTCCACATCGCCGCCAACGCACCGACGAGATACGTCATCTGCGGATGCCCGGCGAGCACCGCCCCGGCGAACACCAGCGCGGCGACACCGGCTGCCCGCCACGCCCGCGGCGAAGTCATCACGGCGTGGATCGCCACCAGCACCGCCGGCGCCCAGGCGATGACCAGGATCTGCTCGAACTGAATGGATCTGGTGAGGATCGCCCCGCAACCGACTCCGGCGAGAGCGGTGATGAATCCGGCGGGCGGCCGACACCCCAGCCGACGCATCAGGACGAGCAACCCGAGGGCCAGCCCCAGCAGGTGGGCGGCGACGAGCAGGCTCATCGCCCGATTGAGGTTCATGCCGGCGAACAACAACTTCGGCAGATAGAGCGCACCGGTCTGGGTGTTGCCCAAATGCGGAGCGCCACCGAAGATCGTGTCGTTCCACAGCGGCAGACGCCCGTGAAGTAGTTCGCCGAGGGTGAAATGCAGGTTGGGCCCGCTGTACGTCGACGTGTCGAACCCGGTCACATACCGGCCGGGTCGGATGAACGGCCGGGCGAACCAGGCGGTCGTCACGACGACCGCCAGTTCCTCGGCGCGGCGGGCCCGCCAGCCCGCCGGATACCGGTGAGAACCCCGCCCGATCTGGGCGGAACTCACACCAGGTAGGGGCTGACGGCGTCGGGATCGACCCCGTGACGACCGATCGCCTGGGCGACGACCTCAGGCTTGACCTCACCCAGCGCAGCGAGGCCCGACAGCACGGCGACGATGATGCTCGGGGCGTCGACCTCGAAGAAGTGGCGCAACGCCTCGCGGGTATCGGAGCGACCCATCCCATCGGTGCCGAGCGGAATGAACATCTTGCCGGGCAGGAAGCGGGCCACCTGCTCGGGCACGATCTTCATGAAGTCGGTGACGGCGATCACCGGTCCGGGAGCGTCGGCCAAAAGCTGCGTCACCCGTGGGGACCGAGCGGGCTGCTCGGGATGCAGGCGGTTCCAGCGCTCGGTGTCGAGCGCGTCCTCGCGCAGGATCTTGTACGACGGGGCCGACCACAGTTCGATGCCGATGCCGTAGTCGCGGGCGAGGATCTCGGCCGCCTCGCGGGCGGCCAGATGGGCCGAGCCCGAAAAGACGATCGTCGCTCGCTGAGACGGACCCTCGGGGGCTTCGGCCCAGCGGTACAGGCCTCCCATGATCCCGTCGGCGATGCCCTCGCGATCGGCCATCGCCGGCATCGGGGAATTCTCGTTGTACAGCGTGAGGTAGTAGAAGACGTCTTCGGGAGCGGCGCCGTACATCCGCTCCAAACCTCGCTGGACGATGACGGCGGTTTCGTAGGCGAACGCCGGGTCATATGCCTGACAGGGCGGCACCGTCGAAGCAAGTACCAGCGAATGGCCGTCCTGGTGCTGCAGGCCTTCGCCCATCAGCGTGGTGCGTCCGGCGGTGGCGCCGAGCAGGAAACCCCTGGTCCGGGCATCGGCGGCCTGCCAGATGAGGTCGCCGACCCGCTGGAATCCGAACATCGAATAGAACGTGTAGAACGGCACCATCGGCACGCCGCGATGGGCGTAGCTGGTGCCCGCGGCGATGAACGACGACATCGCCCCGGCCTCGGTGATGCCCTCTTCCAAAATCTGCCCGTCGGTCGCCTCGGCATACGACAGCATCATGTTGGCGTCGATCGGGCTGTACTTCTGACCCTGCGAGGCGTAGATCTTCAGTTCCTTGAACAGGGCATCCATACCGAACGTACGGGCCTCGTCGGGGATGATCGGCACGATCCGCTCGCCGATCTGCGGGTCGCGGGCGAGGTTGCGCAACAGCCGGGTGAACGCCGTGGTTGTCGAGACCGGTTGGTTGCCGGACCCGCCGAGGATCTCGGTGAACGGGCCGTCACCGGGCAGGTTGATGGCCTTGCGAGCACGTGTGGTGCGGGTCGGAACAGCCCCGGCCAAGGCACGGCGGCGTCCGACCATGTACTGGTACTCGATCGAGTCGGCCGGCGGACGGTAGTACGGGGCGTCGTCGCCCTCGAGGGCGGATTCGGGGATCTCGTCCTGCAGATAGAGCCGGTCGCGCAGCACCATCAGCTGGTCCTTGGTCATCTTCTTGATCTGGTGGGTGGCGTTGCGAGCCTCGATCTCGGGACCGAGCGTCCAACCCTTGACCGTCTTGGCCAGAATCACCGTTGGCGCGCCCGAGCCGAGGTTGTCGATCGCCGCCTTGTACGCGGCGTACAGCTTGCGGTAGTCGTGGCCGCCGCGGGGCAGCAGGGTGAGCTCCTCATCGCTGAGGTGCTCGACCATCTTGCGCAGGCGGGGATCGGGCCCGAAGAACTCCTCACGGATCACCTGGCCATCGGCGTGGGTGAGCCGCTGGAACTCGCCGTCGACGGTGGTGTTCATCTTGTTGAGCAGGGCGCCGTCGTTGTCGCGGGCGAGCAGATCGTCCCACTTCGAACCCCAGATGACCTTGATCACGTTCCAACCGGCGCCGCGGAACACCGCTTCCAGCTCCTGGATGATCTTGCCGTTGCCGCGCACCGGGCCGTCGAGGCGCTGCAGGTTGCAGTTGACGACGAACACCAGGTTGTCGAGCTGTTCGCGTGACGCCATGGTCAGCGCGCCGAGTGACTCGGGCTCGTCGCATTCGCCGTCGCCGAGGAACGCCCAGACGCGAGAGTTACTGGTGTCATCGATCTTGCGGTTGAGCAGATACCGGTTGAATCGGGCCTGGTAGATGGCCGTAATCGGGCCGAGACCCATCGAAACGGTGGGGAACTCCCAGAAGTTCGGCATCAACCGCGGGTGGGGGTAGCTCGACAATCCCTGGCCGGGTCGGCCGATCTCGCGGCGGAAGTGATCGAGGTCGTCGTCGGTCAGGCGGCCCTCGAGGTATGCCCGGGCGTAGATACCGGGAGCGGCATGGCCCTGGAACAGGATGTGGTCGCCGGCCTGGCCGTCCTCCTTGCCCTTGAAGAAGTGGTTGAAGCCGATCTCGTAGAGACTCGCCGAGCTGGCGAACGTCGACAGATGGCCGCCGATGCCCTCGGCGTGTTTGTTGGCATTGACCACCATCGCCGCTGCATTCCAGCGGATGTAGGCCCGAATGCGGCGTTCGAGGTGCTCGTCGCCGGGGAACCACGGCTCCTTCTCGCAGGGGATGGTGTTCACGTACGGCGTCGAGACGGTCGCCGGGAAGCTGACCTGCGCCTCACGGGCGCGCTCGAGCAGCTTGGAGAGCAGGAACCTGGCGCGGGTCTTGCCATGACTTTCGATCACCGCATCGAGGCTGTCGAGCCATTCGATCGTCTCACCGGGATCTGTGTCGGGCAGCTGATGGACGAAGCCGTCAAAAATCATAGGGACACATTCTCGCACGGCTCGGCGCCGATACGGTCAGATCCATGGTGAGTGTTGTGTATACGGACGGTGCGTGCCAGGGTAACCCCGGGCCGGGGGGTTGGGCGTGGGCGGTGGCCCCGTCGGGCGAGCCGTGCGGCTCGGGTGGGGCGGCCCGCTCGACCAATCAGCGGATGGAGGTGCAGGCCGTCCTCGAGGCGTTGCGGGTGATCGTCGGCCCGGTCGAGATCGTCTCGGACTCCACCTACGTCGTCTACTGCTTTCGTGACAACTGGTGGAAGGGTTGGCTCGCCCGGGGGTGGAAGAACTCCCAGAAGCAGCCCGTGGCCAACCGCGATCTCTGGGAACCGCTGATCGACCTGGTCCGTGCTCGGGGCGACGTCACGTTCACGTGGGTGAAGGGGCACTCCGGCAACCGCATGAACGACCTGGACGACGCCCTCGCCGTCGTCGCCGCCCGTGGTCCGTTCGAGCGACCGCCGACGGAGCCTTCGGCGGTCGACGAGGTCTCAACCACGCTGTTCTGAGGGCGCTGACGACGGCCTCAGATGTCGCGCAGTAGCTGGACCGCCGGGCGCCGTGTGCTGCGGATGGCGGCCATCGCGGCGATGGCGATGGCGCCCACGGTGATCACGACGACGCCGCCGAGGTAGGCCCACGGGACGGCGAGCGACGACGGTGCCGGGTCGAAGACACCGGTGAGGATCTTGATGATGACCTGGGTCAACACCCAACCGCCGGCCGCTCCGGTGAGCAGCCCGCCGACGGTGACGTAGGTGGCTTCGCTCCACACGAAGCCGCCGAGCTGACGCCGCGTCGCCCCCAGAGCGGCGGCGATGGCGAAGGTGCGGCGCCGTTCGATCAACCCGAGCCACAGCACCAGTCCGGCCGCGGCTGCCGCCAGCGCCAGGGCGTAACCCAGCTCGACCTTGGTCAGGCCGGCCATCTCGACCGACGTCAGACTGGAGCCGATCTTGCGGCGCTTCGAGGCCACATCCTGCACGATCGCCCCGGTACCGACGGTCGACCGGGCCTGCTCGGCGACGGCCGTCGAACCACCGTGGGCGGTATCGAGCAGGTAGGTGCCGACATGGTCGCTACCTGTCATCTTGGCGATGTAGTCCGCATTGGCGACGATGAAACTGTCGGACGGCGCGGTGGGGAACTCCTTGACCACGCCGCTGTAGGTGAACGGGACCTGCACGTACTGCTTGGTCGCGCCGTCCTGCAGACGCAGGTTGATCGTGTCGCCCGGCGTGAGTTGGAAGTCCTTGACCGTTTCGAAGCTGACCAGCGCCGCATCGGGCCGTTTGGCGAGGACGTCCATCAGGCCCCGGGCGGTGCCACCGTTGAAGTAGGCGTCCTGCAGCCGGCCTTCCTTGACGATCGTCGCCGGATCGACGCCGTAGATGTCCTGCAGGTCGTTGCCCACATACGAGAATCGGTGCATCAGCGGGGTCAGCTTCCTCACTCCCGGCAGGTTCGCCAGTCGAGTGACCACATCGGCCGGGAGCGCCGCACCCGGCGATTCGATCACACTGACATCGGCTCCGTTCGAGAGGATCGCGTCGACCTCGGCCTGCTGCTGATATGTCGAATTGAATACCGCGGTCGAGGCGGCGAATCCGGCTGTCAGGGCGATCAAGGTGACGCCGCGGGCGATCAGATGACGCTGTCGGCTCATCGACGCGGCGACGGTGTCCGAGAGGCTTCCCGACAGCGGGCGGATCAGGCGCGCCAGGGGCCGTCGACCCCGACCGAGCGCGGTGGTTGCCAGCCGGCTGGTCAGCATCCCGACGCCGAGCCACATGCACGCCGGGGCGGCAAAGGCCCAGTAGTTCACCGAGATGGTGGTCACGCCCTCCACCGCCAGCACCAGTTTGTAGCCATTCTTGCTGGTCAACCAGAACACGACGAGGCCGACGCCGATCAGGATCACATCGATCCACAGGCGCTGCCAGCGTGGCGCGCCGCGTCGTCCGACCGAGCGGCGAGCGGCGACCACGGTGACCCCGCGGGCATCGCGCCAGGCCGGCAGGGCGATGGCCAGCGCTGCAATGACCAGTCCGGCCAGTACGGCAAGGGTGGCCCAGACGGCCGCGGCGACCGGGGTCGCACCGAAGTTGGCGAGACCGAACGCCGCATGGCCGAGGATGGCGGCCAGCCCGAGACCCAGTGCCGAGCCACCCAGGCCGACGATCAAAGCCTCTCCCACTCCGAGGCGGACGAGTTGGCGGGTGCTCGCCCCCCGGGTGCGCAGCAGGGCCTGCTCGCGGCGTCGTCGGTCGGCACCCGAGGCGGCGACCGTGACGGTCAGCATGCCGGCGAGAACGGCACCGGGGGCGCCGAGGAACAGGAACAGGATCTGGGCATACAGCGAATCGGAGCGGGCGTGGGCGAGTTGGTTGCCGAGGTTGTTGCCGACGACGACCTGCCCGGTGAGGGCGAGTTCCAGATGTTGCGCGTCGGCGACGGTCGTGGCGTAGGCCGCCGCCGGATCATGGGGAAGTCTCCCGGTCCAATCGACGTGGATCTGATGGTGGACCAGTTCCGGTCGATCGGCCACCACCGGGTCGAACAGACCGTGCCAGCGGTCGATCGGGAGCAGGATGACGTTGTCGGGCGGAGCCGAGCGCTGCGCCTGAGCCGGCCCGCCGATCTTCTGGAACATCGCGTCGATGTCGGGCAGGTCGATCACACCGTCGACGACCAGCGCTGCGGGCGGCCGGCCGGCGACGGTCACCGCTACGGTGTCGCCGGGGCCGACGTGCAGATTGGCTGCCGTCTGTTGGAACAGCAGCACACCCGTTCCGGCTCCCGAAAGGTCGCGGACCTGACCGGGGAACACCGAGCGGTAGTCGGCCGGGTAACCGACGATCGCGCCGGTCCCCGTGGTCTGGACGGTCGTCCCGGTCGTCGCCTCGAACGACTTGGATTCGCCGTACTCGACCACCAACGCGGCTCCGACGCCGGGGGTGGCGGCTACGTCGGCGCGGACGGCGGCGATGTCGGCGCCCGGCTGGGTTTCCACCTGCCAGTCGACGCTGACGTTGGCGAGAGTTCGATCGGTCATCTGCGTCTTGGACGCCGAGAGGAACGAACCGAGCGTGGCCAGCAGCCCTACCGCCAGGGCTACGCCCACGGCGGTCATCGACAGTCGGCCCGATCGGCGCCGGACGAGACCGCGTAGCCAGGTTGTCATCAGCATGACGAAATCCGTTCTTGATCAGGTGCAGCGGGAGCGTCGCCTGCGCGGACCGCGTGTGGGAGGGTGAGTCGGCCGTCGGCCATCGACCACAACGTGGTCAGATGTTCGGCGACCAAGGGGTCGTGGGTGTTGACGATCAGCGCCGCGCCGAGTTCGTCGGCGGTTTGGATGAGGACATCGACGACGTGGGCGCCGGTGCCGCGGTCGAGTTGGCCGGTGGGCTCATCGGCGAGAATCAGGAGTGGGCGTCCGGCGAGCACCCGGGCGACGGCGACACGCTGGGCCTGTCCACCGGAGAGTTCCTCGGGAAGCTTGGTGGCGAGGTCGGCTAGGTCGAGCCGTTCGAGTGCCCGGCGGGCCGCCGCACGCGCCGAATGCTGCTCGACGCCTTGCAGGACGAGTGGTAGGGCGACGTTCTCGATCACGTCGAGCGGCGGGAGCAGGCTCGGCGACTGGAAGACGATGGCCAGAGGGCCGGGTCGCAGCGCATCGCGTGGCCCGAGGCCGGGCCAGGTGATGGAGCCGTCGGTCGGGTCGTCGAGCCCGGCGATGAGGTGCATGAGGGTGGTCTTCCCCGATCCGGAGGGGCCCATCAGGGCGATCCGGTCCCCGGCCAGGACGGTGCACGTGGCGGTGCGAAGGGCGATGACCGCGTCCGGACCGGTTCCGAAGGTGCGGCCGAGATCAGTGCATTGAACGAGAACCTCGGCGAGGCGGGTCGATCCGTTGGTGGTGATCATGCCTGCACCTGGCCGTCATGGAGTCGGATCTCGCGGTCGGCGGATGCGGCCACGGCCTCGTTGTGGGTGACGATTACGACGGCCATTCCACGGTCGGCCTGGGCCCGGAGCAGCTCCAACACCCGGTGCTGGGTGTCGGCGTCGAGTTCGCCCGTGGGCTCGTCGGCCAGAAGCACGGCCGGTTCGTTGACCATCGCGACTGCGAGACCCGCCCGAGCCGACTCCCCGCCCGAGAGCTGGGACGGGTGGGCGTGGCGCCTCGACGTCAGGCCGAGTTGATCGAGTACGTCGCCCTGCCGGGCCCGATCGGTCCGTCGCGAGAGCTGCTGGGCGAGGGCGACGTTTTCGGCGACCGTCAAGTGCTCGATGAGGTTGTTCGACTGGAACAACATCCCGACATGGCGGGCGCGCATCGCGGCTCGCACGGGTTCGGGACGCCGAGACATCGTCTCGCCCGCGACACGAACCCAACCCCCATCGGGTTCGTCGAGTCCGGCCAGGCAGGCCAGCAGGGTGGACTTCCCCGATCCCGAGGGTCCGGTCACGGCCACCATCTCACCGGCCTGAACGGTGAGCGACACCCCGCGCAGGGCAAGCGTCTCGTCGTCGCCGGCGTGATAGAAGCGATACAGCTCGCGGGCCTGGAGCGGGGGGAAATCCGGCGAGGTCGGCATGGCCGGTCGAGCCGCTGTCGGCGTCGTCATTTCAGCCACGCGAACGAGTCGGTGACGATCTTCCACGGGTCGACGTTGTCCGCACCGACCGCGCCGATCAGCGTGATCACTGCGGAGGTGCCGTTCTTCCAGAACTCGTAGCGTTCGACGGCGACGCGGATGCTCTTGCCGGTGACCTCGTTGGGGGCCGAGTCGATCTCGTAGGTGGCCAGGATCGCGTCACCCCCCTTGCGGGTCACCGTCGACACCTTGCCGATGGCGAGGTTGGCGGCCTTGGCGGCGATCGCCGGGAGATCGACCACGGTCACCGAATCGGTCGTCGGTGCCGTCGCCTTGTCGATGACGGCGATCTCGATGGCGTTGAACTTGTCGGTGAACGACACTGCATCGCCGTCGCCGGTTCGCGACCAACCCTCCGGGAAGTCGATCGTGTACAGGCCCGTCGACGTGGTGTATGGCACGAATTGCTGGTCATCGGGAATGTCGCCGACCTCGCGGACCTCGGGGGCGTTCGGGTCGACGCCACCGGTTGCCGTCGCCCCGTTCGGCGTCACCGTCGGCGGGATCGTCGGGAGCGTTGGCGCCCCGCTCGACGTCACTGTCGTCGGGGTCGTCGCTGTCCCGTTCGGCGTCACCGTCGTCGGGACGGTCGGGAGTGTCGCCGCCACGGTCGACGTCGCGGCTTGCGTGGGTGAGGGCTGAGTCGGTGGGGCCTGGGTGGGTGACGAGCCGGCGCAACCGGCGCCGAGCACGCCCATCGAGACGGCGAGGCCGATCACGGCCGTTCTTGTGTGCATGTGGCGGTGCTCCTCGTGAGTGAGTGGTGAGTCGGTGCTCACCGACGGCCACCGTACGCGTCGGTGTTCCAGTGCACGGCCCGATCGAAGCCAGTGCACGGCCAGAATCGACGTTCTCACCCCAGCCTTGTACTTCCCCAACAGTCCGTTGGATCGACCTTCGTTAGTGTGAGTCCGATGTCCGGTTCCGGTGCCCCGCCGTCCGGCCACCGTGGGCGGGGTCCGAACGACGATTTTCGGCCCGAGATCGAGGGACTCCGGGCGATCGCAGTAGTCGCCGTGGTGCTGTACCACGCCAGACTCGGCCCCTTTCACGGTGGGTACATCGGTGTCGACGTGTTCTACGTGTTGTCCGGATACCTGATCACGAGGCTGATGACCGGGGAGGTCGCCCGCACGGGAACGGTTGCGCTGCCCGCGTTCTGGGCGAGACGGGCGCGCCGCCTGCTGCCCGGGTCGACCACCGTCGTCGCCGTCACGGTGCTGGCCTCGTCGTGGCTGCTCGATCCGCTGTCGCAGCGTTTCGTCAACCGGTCGGCGATCGCCGCATCGGCGTTCGCTGCCAATGTGCTGTTCTGGGGACGCGGTGGGTATTCGCAGCTCACGGTGCCTGAACCGCTGCTCCACTTCTGGTCGTTGGCGGTCGAGGAGCAGTTCTACGTCGTGTGGCCGCTCGTCGTGTGGGCGGTCGCCCGGTCGCGGGGCCATCTCGAACGGATGCTGGGCGGCGTGGTGGTGGTGATCGGATCGATGTCGTTGATCGCCTGCGTACTGTTGACGCCGCATCATCAGCTGTTCGCCTTCTACTGGCTCCCGACGCGGGCATGGGAGCTGATGGCCGGAGCCGGACTGGTCCTCGCGGCCCCGGCGTTGCATCGGATCCCGCCGGCGGTGCGCGCTTATCTGGCGTGGTCGGGACTCGTGGCGGTGAGTGTCTCGTTCGTCGCCTACGTCGACCCTCAACGAGGGTTTCCGGGCACGCTCGCCCTGGTACCGGTCGTGGCCACGTCGATGATGATCGCCGGCTGTGGACCCGACGTCGCCCGCAGCCCGGCCGCGCTGCTCTCTCACGCCGGCCTCGCGTGGATCGGCCGACGGTCGTACTCGATCTACCTGTGGCACCTGCCGGTCCTCGTCATGGCCGAGGTGCGGTGGGGTCCGTTGGCCGCGACGACACGCCTCGCGCTCGTTGCCCTGTCGGTCGCCATTGCCGCAGGGTCATTCTCCCTGCTCGAAGACCCGATCCGCCGCGATGCCTGGCTGGCAAGACGGCCGGCGAGGAGTCTGACGATTGGCGCCGGCCTGATCGTCATGGGCCTGCTGGTGGGGGTGTTCGCCGGCCGCTCGGTGGTGGTCGCCGATACCGGTGTGGTGGCGGCATCGGCGACCCTCACCGGAGCACCGGCCGCCCTGGTGGCCGCGGAGGCCCCGGTGCCGTTGGCGACGGTGGCCGCCGGCCCCGGCACCGGTGTGGCCGTCATCGAGACGCCGACCGTCGGGTCGGTGGCCGGCACGATCCCGACGACGTCCAGCGTGACGGCGACAACTGCGGCCGGACCGTATCCCGCCAACCCCGCCGCACTCGTCGCACTCGCCGCAGCAAATCGCCCGACGCTCGAGTCCGCGGTGACAACGAAGGTCGCCCCGTCGAACCTGCGGCCAGCCGTGTCACACGGAGCTGCCGACACGCCGGCGATCTACGACAACGGCTGCATCGTCGGCGACGGAACCTCGAAGCTCAAGGACTGTATCTATGGCGACGCCAAGTCGGCCGTGACGGTCGTGCTGTTCGGCGACTCGCACGCTGCCCAGTGGTTCCCGGCGTTCGAGGCGGCGGCCGGGCAACGCCACTGGCGGCTCGTGGTCTTGACCAAGATGGGTTGTCCAACGGCCGAAATCCGGGTGACCAATGCTCAACGCCACGCGGAGTGCACACCATGGCGCGACCGGGTGATTGCTCGGATCGGCGATCTGCATCCCGACGTGGTGGTCATGTCGGCGTACCGCTACAAGGGGAACAACGACGCAGGGTGGAAGACCGGCCTCGATGTCACGATGACAAAGCTGCGGCCGCTGGCCGACCACGTCGTGCTGCTCGGCGACACGCCGACGCCGAGTGTCAACGTACCGGCATGCATCTCGGGTCATTTGCGGTCGCTGCCGGCGTGTATGACCTCCCGGGACGACGCCATCCGCCCCGGTCGCCTGGCGGTCGAGTACCAGGTGGCCCAGGCCCATCAGGCTGACTTCGTGACAACCTACGAGTGGCTGTGCACCGATGCCTGGTGTCCCGTGGTCGTCGGTGACGTGCTGATGTACCGCGACGACAGCCACATCACGGCGACGGCGGCATCGCTGCTCACGCCGTACATCGAGACGATGATCCAGGGGGTCGTCGCCGGTTGAGCCCCGCCGGTGCTTCACGCGGTTGGCCGCCACGGCCGGGCGGCGTAATCTCGCTCGCCGTGGCTACACAGCAGATCATCTCGCCCGTCGACGGTTCCATCTATGCCGAGCGGATCACCTCTACAGGGGACGAGATCGAGTCGGTACTGGCCCGAGCCCGGGCCGCGCAGGCCGGCTGGCGGGCAACGCCGCTGGCCGAACGGGCCGCATTCGTCGAGCGGATGGTGCAGCACATCGAGGCCGATGTCGCAGCGATCGCCGAGGAACTCGCCTGGCAGATGGGCCGCCCGATCAGCCACGGCCCCTTCGAGATCAGTCGGGGATTCCAGGAACGTGCCCGCCACATGGCCTCGATCGCCGCGTCGTCGCTGGCCGACATCGCCGCGCCGGCCAAGGACGGCTTCACGCGCTTCATCCGCAAGGACCCGGTGGGCACGGTGCTGGTCGTCGCCCCGTGGAACTACCCGTACCTCACGTCGGTGAACTCGATCGTGCCGGCCTTGCTTGCCGGCAACACGATCGTGTTGAAGCACGCCACCCAGACTCTGTTGTGTGCCGAGCGCTATGCCGCGGCGATGGCCGCGGCCGGGATGCCCGAGGGCGTGTTCCAGCATGTCCACGCAACGCACACCGACGTCGCCGGGATGATCCGCGATCCACGGATCGGGTTCGTGGTGTTCACCGGTTCGGTCGAGGGCGGCCACTCCATCCAACGCACGGCGGGGGAGCGGTTCATCGGCACCGGGATGGAGCTCGGTGGAAAGGACCCGTCGTACGTGCGCGCCGACTGCGACCTGGCCTACGCCATCGGCGAGAACGTCGACGGGGCTTTCTTCAACGCCGGCCAGTCATGCTGCTCGATCGAGCGGATCTATGTGGATGCCGCCGTATACGACGACTTCGTCGATGGATTCGTGGACTTGACCAGGAAGTATGTACTCGGCAGTCCGCTCGATGCGGCGACGAACATCGGTCCGATGGTGTCGACCAAGGCAGCGTCGTTCGTGCGCGATCAAGTCGCCGAGGCGACGGATCGGGGCGCAACGGCACTGGTCGATGAGTCGTACTTCTCCGCGGCCCGCGTGGGGACCCCGTACTTCGGGCCGACGGTGTTGACGAATGTCGATCACTCGATGCGGGTGATGACCGAGGAGTCGTTCGGGCCGGTGATCGGGATCATGAAGGTCCACTCCGACGACGAAGCGACCAGCCTGATGAACGACTCGCCGTACGGTTTGACGGCGAGCATCTGGACGTCGGATCTCGATGCCGCGTTGGCCATCGGCGACCGGGTCGAGACGGGCACGTGGTAATGAATCGCTGCGACTACGTCGATCCTGCCCTCGTGTGGACCGGTGTGAAGGACACCGGCCGCGGCGTCGGACTCTCCGTCCTGGGCTTCGACTCCTTCACCCGCCCGAAGTCCTTCCACCTGAAGACCGCGGTCTGACAGCGTCCCGCATCGTCGCTAGCGCTGGTTCGCGTATTCGACTACGCTTGTGAGTATGCAGACCACCGAACGGGTCACGATCACGATTCCCGTGGAGATGAAGCGCGACGCACAGTTGATCGCCGACGAACGGCATATCGCCTTGTCAGCGGTGGTGTCCGAAGCGCTTGCCTCGTATCTGCGCACTCAGGCCCTCCAGGAGTGGGTTGCCGAGTATGAGGCTGAGTTCGGAGTGATCACCGAGGAGGAGCTGATCGAATACAGCCGCAAGACCGGGGTGCCGTACTCCGCGCCGCAGCGGGGTGCGAATGCGGCGTGAGGATTGCGGCGACACACCAATCGGGCGCTCATGAAGTACGTGCTCGATGCCGGAGCGCTGATCGCCATCGATCGGAACGACGTGGGGATGGCACGAGCGCTCAAGTTGGCCGCCCGCCAGGGTCTGGAGGTCACGACGGTGGCGCCCGTCGTCGGTCAGGCGTGGCGCGACGGAGCCCGGCAGGCCTGGCTGGCGAGAACGTTGAAGCTGATCAGAGTTCGATCTGTCGGCCTGCCCGAATCCCAGGATGCGGGCGAACTGTTGGCGACGTCCGGCATGAGTGACGTCGTTGATGCGCTGCTCGTCATGCTCGCGTCGCCCGGTGATCAAGTGTTCACCAGCGACGTGTCCGACATCAAGGCACTGCTCGCCGCCCGCCGGATGAGGTCTGGCGTCGTTCCCGTCTGATGGCGCTGGTCGGGCGGTGGCACGTGCAACCTTTCTGTGCGGAGGGGTCGATCCCCCTCCTTGGGAGGTTTGCGCCAGCGGGCGGCCGGGAGGCGGGTCGAGTTTCGCGCACCGAGCGGGTCAGGTTGCGCGGCGGCCGACGACTCCGGCGGCGCGGAGGGACGCGATCCGTTCGGCCGCGATACCGAATTCCGCGAGGACTTCGTCGGTGTGTTCGTCGTGGCGGGGGGCATGGCGGCCGAGTCCGGTGGGGGTGGACGAGTAGCCGACCGGGGGGCGGACCTCACGGACCCGGCCGAGCCAGGGGCGTTCGTGTTCGATGATCGAGCCGTTGTGGACGACCTGTTGGTCGAGATGGACCCGGTCGATGGGGTTGACGACGGCACACGGCACATCGTGGGCATGGAGCGCATCGGCCAACGCGACACTGTCCCACCGGGCGATCACCGCCGACATCTCAGCGCTGAGCGAATCGGCGTTCTGCTCCCGAGCCGGCAGTGTGGCGAATCGAGGGTCGTCCATCCAGTCGGTGCCGAGGGCCCGGCACAGTGCGGGGAACTGGCGCTCGCTGGTGGCCATCAACGCGAGATGGCCGTCCTTCGTCGCCCGCACCAGATACCCGTCGGCGACGTGGGTTGCGTGACTCACGCGCGAGTCGTCGAGGAACGTGTGCTGCATCATGCCGTCGGGCCACAGGAAGGCGAGTGCAACGTCGAGCATCGACAGTTGGACGTGCTGTCCGCCGGCCCCGCGCTCGCGGGCCAGCAAGGCGGCGAGCACGGCCTGGGTGGCATATCCCGCGGTCACCTTGTCGATCACGAAGTTGCGGACCAGTGACGGGTTGCCGTTGGCGTCGGTCTGCAGCGCGGCCATCCCCGACAGGGCCTGGATCACATAGTCGTAGCTCTTCTGGTCGACGTACGGACCGGTCTCGCCGAAGCCCGAGACGCTGACGTAGATCAGCCGCTCGTTGACGGCCCGCAGCGCCGGCTCGTCGATGCCCAATCGTGCCGCAACGCCCGGCCGGAAGTTCTGAATGAACACATCGGCCCTGCTCACAAGCTGTTCCAGAAGGTCGACGCCGGGGGCTTGTTGCAGGTCGAGGACGACCGAGCGCTTGCCGCGGTTCGCTCCGGCGAAGACCGCGCTGATGTCCTTGACCCGCGACCCGAGGAACCGCATACGGTCCCCGCCGACCGGGTTCTCGACCTTGATCACCTCGGCCCCCAGGTCGGCCAACTGCGCTCCGGCGAGAGGTCCGGCGATCATCTGGCAGGCTTCGATGACGGTGAATCCATGCAGCGGTCCGGGCATGTCCGCCGACCGTAGTGCACCATCGCAAACGGGCTCGCTGCCGCCGTTCGCAGGTGCGCTCGCTAGCCTCGCCGCCCATGGATATCACTGGCGCAAGCGCAATCGTCACGGGTGGAGCATCGGGAATCGGAGCGGCGGCCGCTCGCCTGCTGGCGGCCAGGGGCGCCAAGGTCGTCGTCGCCGACATGCAGGAGGACAAGGGGCGTGAGGTGGCCGACGAGATCGGTGGGGCGTTCTGCAAGGTCGACGTGACCAACACCGACGACATCATCAACGCCGTCGAGATGGCGAAGTCGATGGGCCCGCTGCGAGTGCTGGTCAACTCGGCCGGCATCGGCTGGCCACAGCGCACCATCGGCAAGGACGGCACCTACGAGTCGGCCCACAGTCTCGACATCTACAAGAAGGTCATCGCCATCAACCTGATCGGCACGTTCGACTGCATCCGCATCGCGGCGACGGCGATGAGTCAGACCGAGCCGATGGCCAATGGCGAACGCGGGGCGATCGTCAACATGGCCTCGGTGGCCGCATTCGATGGCCAGATCGGCCAGGCGGCGTACTCGTCGTCGAAGGGTGGAGTTGTCGGGATGACCCTGCCGGTCGCCCGAGATCTCGCCGCGGTCGGCGTGCGGGTCAACACGATCGCGCCCGGCCTGATCGACACCCCGATCTACGGCCAGGGCGAGGGGGCCGATGCGTTCAAGGCCAACCTGCAAAAAGGCGTGCTGTTCCCGCAGCGGCTGGGCTACCCCGAGGAACTCGCCTCGATGGTCGTCGAATGCGTCACCAACAGTTACATGAACGCCGAGACGATCCGCGTCGACGGCGGCATCCGTATGCCACCGAAATGACGGCCCACCGAATGACGGCCCACCGCCGCTGACAATGCGCGGCGCCGCGCATATCGTCAGGCGAGGGCGGCCTTGACCAGGGCAGCTACCTTGCCCCCGTCGGCGGCTCCGGCTGTGCGATCGCGCACGGCCCTGATCACGAGTCCCATCGCCTTCGGGCCGGTGTTGCCCATCGCTGCGGCCGCAGCCACCTCGTCGGAAACGATTACGGCGAGGTCGTCATCCGACATCGCCTTGGGCAGGTAGGCCTCGAGCACGGCGAACTCGGCGCGTTCCTTGGCGGCGGACTCGGCGCGCCCGGCGCCGGCGTAGATCTCGGCCGCCTCGGCGCGCTTCTTGCCCTCGGCTTGCAGCACCGCCATCACCTGATCGTCGGAGAGCACGACGGCCTGCGCCCCGGCGACCTCGGCGTTCATCACGGCGGCCAGTGCCATCCGCAGGGTCGAGGTGGTCAGTTCGTCGCGGTGGCGCATCGAGGCGGTGAGGTCCTCCTGCAGGCGGGATTTCAGCGTCGTCATGCCCCCAGCCTGCCGGATCGGCGAACCGAACGGACGTGTTGATTTCGCCGAACGGCTGGAACACGACCGGGAGGGTGGTGCTTGAACACCTCACGTCGTGTAATCGGCGTTGATCCGTACATAGCCGTCGGACAGATCGCATCCCCATACCGCGGCGGTCCCGTCGGCGATTCCAAGGCTGACGTGAATCCGCACCTCATCGCCACGCATGTACGCCGACAACGAAT
This sequence comes from Actinomycetes bacterium, assembly GCA_031371195.1. Taxonomy (GTDB): domain Bacteria; phylum Actinomycetota; class Acidimicrobiia; order Acidimicrobiales; family Ilumatobacteraceae; genus JANMJD01. The sequence goes on from JANMJD010000421.1 coordinate 19,929, forward strand.
CGAGGCCCGAGTCGTCGACGCGGGCGGGATAGACCTCCTGCTCCCCGAATCGGATCACGACGGCCGACTCGTCGATATCGGTGTCGTCGGAGCACTTCCCGATCGCCATCGCCACCCGTCCCCAGTTCGGGTCGGCGCCGTTGATCGCGGTCTTGACCAGGGGGGAATTGACGATCGACTTGGCCACCCGCTTGGCCTGTACGGCGTCGCGAGCGCCATCGACGGTCACTTCGAGCAGCTTCGTCGCTCCCTCGCCATCGCGGGCGATCTCCTTGGTCAGGCGGAGGGCGACCACGTCGAGAGCCGCCTCGAAGGCATCGGTATCGACGGGCCCGGCCGCGCCGTTGGCCAGGATGATTGCGGTGTCCGACGTCGACGTATCCGTGTCGACCGACACGCAGTTGAACGTCCGGTCGACCACACGGCGAAAGACCGCGTCGAGCGTCGCCGCGTCGAGGGCTGCGTCGGTGAAGAACATGGCGATCATCGTGGCCATGTCGGGCTCGATCATGCCCACGCCTTTGGCCACCCCGACGACCCGGAATCCGTCGCCGTCGGCCGCGGCAAGCTTCGCCCGGGTGTCGGTGGTCATGATGCCGGTGGCGACGCCGGCCGCCGACGTGCCGGGGAACGGCCATCTGAGAGCAGCCAAACCGGCGTCGACGCGGTCCATCGGGTACTGGCGGCCGATGACACCGGTCGAGGCGATGAGCACGTCGCCCGGGTCGCAACCGATTGCGGTTGCGACCCCGTCGACTACGCGTCGGGTGTTGGCCAGTCCTTCGGCGCCGGTGGCGACATTGGCATTCTTGGAGATGACGACCATCGCTCGGGCCGTGTGGTCGGCAACGTGGTCGCGCGAGACGACAACGCTCGGGCCGGCGAATCGACTTTTGGTGAACACACCCGCCGCAGTGCAGGGTCGATCGGAGGCAACGACCACGAAATCGTCGGACGTGTCCTTGATCCCGATGTTGGCGACGTGGGCCCGGAATCCCTCAGGGAGCTGCATCACGCGATGATGCCCGGCCGGCCTTGATGGCGACGAACGCGTTGCCCAACCCGATCAACTCGTCGCGGGTGAGGTGGCTGAGCAGATGGCGCCGGACGCTGGTGACGTGATCGGGCGCGGCCGCCTTGAGTTTGGCCATCCCCGCTTCGGTCAGCCGGGCCAGCGTGACGCGGCGGTCGCACGGCGAGGCCTCGCGAGCGATGTAGTCGGCCTTGACCAGCCCGTCGAGGCGTCTCGTGAGCCCGCTCGGCGACAGTCGAAGCTTGTCGGCGAGGTCGCACATCCGCATCGAATGCCCGGGAGACTCGGACAGGAAGACGAAGACCTCGTAGTCGCCGCTGGTCAGGCCGTGCACGGCCATCAATTCGCCGTCGAGGTCGGCGAATACCGAACTCACGGTCTCGACGAAGTTGCGCCACGCCCGCATCTCGTCGGCGTCCAGCCACTCCGTCGCTGCTGCATGCATCGTTCCCACGGCTGCAGTCTAACAATTGAGCGCGCAAATGTTGTGGATGTGAAGTAGTGGCGTTATGCTTGTGATCGCAACTATTGCATCAACAAACGACCTTCCAAAAAGGAGCACCCCATGGCAAAGCTTTCGGACCTCACCCCCGGCACGTGGACCGTCGATCCGTCGCATTCGATCGTCGGTTTCAGCGCCCGACACCTGATGGTCACCAAGGTACGGGGTCGCTTTCAGAGCTTCAGTGGCACGATCACCGTCGCCGAGAATTCGCTCGATTCCTCGGTGACCGCCTCGGTCGATCTCGGATCGGTGTCGACCGGCGATGAGGGTCGTGATGGCCACCTGAAGAGTGGCGATTTCTTCGATGTCGAGAACTTTCCGACGATGACCTTCGCGTCCACCGGTCTCGCCGCCGACGGTGACGACTACGAGTTGACCGGCGACCTCACGATCAAGGGCGTGACCAAGCCCGTCACCTTCGAGTTGGAGTTCGACGGCGTCGCCACCGACCCGTGGAGCAACACCAAGGCCGGCTTCACCGCCGAAACCGAGATCAACCGCAAGGATTGGGGCATCGAGTTCAACGTGGCGCTCGAGGCGGGCGGCGTGCTGGTCAGCGACAAGGTCAAGATCACGCTCGACATCCAGGCCCTCAAGTCCTGAGAGACTGACGCCGGATACACAGAGTTTCGAGGAGTTGCCATGGGCGTTCGCCGTCTCAACCATGCCGTGCTGTGGGTGCGTGATGCCACGCGATCAGCAGCGTTCTACACCGAGCACCTTGGATTCACCGTCAAGGTGAGTGCGATGGGTGGTCGGGCGGTGTTCCTGCAGGCCGCGGGTTCGGCGAACGACCATGACCTCGGGCTGTTCTCCAAGGGACCCGGCGCACCGGCGCCGTCGGACGGCTCGACGGGTCTCTATCACCTCGCCTGGCAGGTGGACACGATCGAGGAACTGGCCCGCCTGCGTTCGTCGTTGGTCAAGGCCGGCTCGCTCGTCGGCCAGTCCGATCATGGGGTCAGCAAGAGCCTGTACGCCAAGGATCCCGACGGCATCGAGTTCGAGGTCATGTGGGCGGTTCCCCCCGAGGCATGGCCCGCCAGCGGTGACGCGGTGATCGCACCGCTCGATCTCGATGCCGAGTTGGTCAACTGGGCCGGTGTCGTCACGGCGTAGTGGCGAGTATCGCCTCGGCAGCTCGACGACCGGAGAACAGGGCCCCCTGAATCGACCCGGTGTCGCGGTGGTCGCCGCAGACGAACAGGCCACCGCCCAGCGTGACGCGTCGTCTGGGGCGGAAGGGTGGCGCCTGATCCGGTTGGCCGTGTTCGATCCGGTAGGTGCGCAGGTGCTCCCATCGGTCGACCTGCGGACCCCACCAACCGCGTAACTGGGCTCGTACGGCAATGTCGAGATCCTCGGTGATGACCCCCGGCGTGGCACAGGCGATCAGGTGGCGGCCGGTCGGAGCGTACGACGCGGCGACGTTGCTCATCACCGCAACGTTCAGTGCCGGTCCGGAACCGGAGCCATCGAGGAACACCATCCGCTCGTCGGTGGGTGCGGCGGGGGCGCTGAAATACACGCACCCAACCGAGCGCGAGCCGACCGGGCGCGTGCCGATGAGTCGTTCGGCGACCGGGCCCTCGGCGGCGACCAGCACCGCTGCGGCGTCGATGACGTCGCCGCCGACGAGGCGAACGGTCGTCGCCCCGATGCCGGCCACCTCGATGCCGGCCACTTCGGTCTGCAAGCGCAGCGTGCCGGGCGCAAGGTCGGCGGCGATCTGGTCGGGGATCGCCTGCATCCCCGCCCGGGGCACCGCGGAGGCGCCTTCCGACAGGCTGCGGAAGATCATCTCGAACATCCGGTTCGACGTGCCCAACGTCGGGTCGAGTTGGATGCCGGCAAAAAGCGGCCGGAAGAACCGTTCGATCATCGATGGCGAGAAGCCCGCAGCGCGCAGGGCGGTGATTGTCGGCACATCGACTCCACGGAGCAGATCGGCCGGTGGCCCCGAACGAACCCGGTGGCGCAGCAGGGCGACGCGGGCCTTGTCGCCCAGTGTGCCCACGGGAGCCATCGCCGTGGCCAGCGCGCGGCGCGGCGACCTGAACGGATCGGCCACGACATGGACTCGACCGTTGCGCCACACCACCGCCCCCGGGGCGAACTCGGCGAGTTGCAGGTCGGCATAGTCGAGTTGCCGCCGCGCTTCGGGGTACGCCGTGAGCAGCACCTGGAAGCCGCGGTCGAGGATGAAACCATCGACATGGTCGCTGCGAACCCGGCCACCCACCCCGTCTGACTTTTCGAGAACCTGCACCGTACGCCCGGCGCGTTGCAGGTGGCGGGCCGCCGCCAGACCCGCCAGCCCTGCGCCGACGACGACCACGTCGACCGGGCCGGTCATCGCCCGGCCCTCACTTGTTCAGCACGGCCCGCAGGGCAGCGTCGAGCGTTGCGTGGCGGAACTCGAATCCCGATGCCAGCAGGCGAGTCGGCTGCACGCGCTGGCCGGTGAACAACAGGGCGTCGGCCAGGTCTGCTCCAAGGAGCAGCTTGGGCCCGAAGCTCGGTATCGGCAGGATCGCCGGGCGATGCAGTACGTGGGCGAGGACCTTGGTGAAGGCTCGGTTGTCGACCGGCTGCGGCGCCGTCAGATTGACCGCACCCTGGACATCGGTGGTCAGCAGATGTTCGATCGCCCGCACCTCGTCGGTGATCGAGATCCAGCTCTGCCATTGGCGACCATTGCCGAAATGGCCGCCGAGTCCGAGGCGAAACAGCGGGAGCAGCTTGCGCAGCGCTCCGCCATCGGGACTGAGCACGATGCCGGTCCGCACGTGGGCGACCCGAATGCCGGCGGCCTCGGCCGGAGCCGTTGCGGCCTCCCATGCCTGGCAGACCTCGGGCAGGAATCCGGTGGAACCGGCGGAAGTCTCGTCGAGCACCTCGTCACCCCGGTCGCCGTACCAACCGATCGCCGAGCCCGACACCATCACGCGTGGCGGTGTCGGTAGTGCGGCCAGCGACCGCGACAGCAGGTCGGTGGTGACCGTGCGGCTCTCGAGGATCTCGCGTCGGTATTCGGCGCTCCACCGCTTGTCGCCGATGCCGGCTCCGGCCAGATGGACGACCCCGTCGACGCCGACGCGGCGCAGGGCATCGGAGTCGATGGTGCCGGCGGCCGGATCCCAGCGCACCTCGCCGGCCGCCGCCGAACGTCGTACCAGAGGCACGACCTGATGACCCTGTGTGCGCAGATGGCTGGTGAGAGCGGTGCCGATCAGCCCGCTGGAACCGGAGATGAGAACCTTCATGACTTGATCATACAAACGTATGAGCAACCGGGTCGTACTGTGCCCAATGATCTGTTTTTACTCAAAGCGAGCGTGGGCGGTTCGGCATCGGCCAAAATGCCTCGGAGTGAGCCCGGCCGTCGATCTGAGACGGGCGGCCCGACAGCGGAGGCCACCTCGTGGATCAGCAACAGCAGCCCGGCACCCCGTGGAACCCGCCCGTGCCGGGCACGACATGGCAACCGGGAACGGCCGTTCCCGGTGTGATCCCGGAGGTCCCGCTCACCCCGCTGGGTTCGGAGCCGAAGCGAAAGGGACGCCGCGCCGTCGCCTTCGGCGCAGCGGCAGCCCTTGTCGCCGCCGGTGGGTTCGCCATGGTGCAGGTGGCCGGCAACCGCGACCAGGGCGGTGCGGCCACGCCCGCCGATGCGGTGGAGCAGCTCGTCGCGGCGATCAACAACCAGGACGTGCTCGGCGCGATGGACGTGATGCTTCCCGGTGAACGCCAGACCTTCAAGCAGCCGATCATCGACATGGTCGGCGAGCTGCGGCGGCTCGAGGTGCTCGATTCCACCGCCAGGCTCGAGGCGGTGGGTGGAGCCGATTTCGAGATCACGCTCGCGTCCGACCTGGAAACGGTCAATGCCGCCGACGACATCGTCACGGTGAAGGCGGCCGGCACGGCCAAGGCCGACCTCGACGCGTCGAAGATCCCGATCGGCGATTTTCTCATCGAGAACGCCTTCGACGGGAAACGTCCGAACGACACGAACTCGACGAGCAGCGAATTCGGCGGTGACGCCGGCAATCCGGTCCCGATCACGACGGTCAAGCGCGACGGCCGATGGTACGTCAGCCTGTGGTACTCGGTGGCCGAAGCCGCTCGACAGTCCGCTGATGTCGCGCTGCCGAGCCGCGACGAGGCGATCAAGCCGATCGGGGCCGACTCGCCCGAGGAGGCGGTCGGGCAGATGATCGAGGCCATCGCCTCGTTCGATCTGAAGGCGGTCATCGCCGGGATGAATCCGAACGAGATGGAGGCCCTGCAGCGGTACGCCCCGATCTTCCTGAGCGACGGCCAGGACACGGTTGACGGTTTCATCTCCGATGCCGGGGCCAAGGTCAAGGTCGACAACCTGACTTACGGGGTGGCGAAGGATGGCAACGACGCGACCGTCAATGTCAAGACGCTGACGATCTCCGGCGATTTCGACGGCGGCCAGATGTCGATGGTCTACGACGGGAAATGCGTCACCGTCGAGACCACGGCGGCAGACGGCGAACCGACGAGCAACAAGACCTGCGATGACCAGACCAACACGCAGCTCGGTGATGCCGGGCTCGGCTTTCTGGCTCGGGCGACCCGCGACGCCGGACTTCGGGTGTCCCAGGTCGGCGGCAAGTGGTACGTCAGCCCGTTCGGCACCCTGACCCACTCCGCGGTCACCGTGCTCAAGTCACTGAAGAAGGCCGACCTGCAGGATCTCGTCGACAACCTCGGCTCGTTCGCCCAGACGGCATCCGACCAGCTCGGCGTCGACGTGCCCGGTCTGCTTCCCCAGGACGATCCGTTCGCCACCGTCGTGCTGCCGATCAATCCGGATGACCCGACCTTCGATACGGTCCCGGCTGATACCGGCGCTACGACGCCGATCGATCCCACCGACACTTCGGGGGCCCTGGACGACTTTCCGACCGACGCCTCGACGGCGTGCTATTCCGAATCCGACTATTCGCTCGCGGCAGCCTGTTTCCAAGCCGGACTGACGGCCGGAACGATCACCGCCGACCAGGTGCCGGTCACGATGCGGTTCCCCGAATGCGGGCTCGCCGAGGCGTACTGGACGGGGTACTACCAGTACAGCGACGCCGATTTCATCGCCCTCGTGACCAAGTCGGCGCCATGCTTCACCGACAAGGTGGCCACCGGCGTGATCACCGAGTACGAGGTGCCGTTCGAGGTGGTCAAGCCCGAGTGCTACGCCGGGGTCAACCCGTACGCCATCGCCGACACCGACGCCAGCACGGCGGCCTTCGACGCCTACGCCTCCTGCGCTTCGGCGTAGCCCGACGCCGCGCCCGCGCCGGCCATCACCCCGCGTTACTCCTGCGGGGCGATGCCGGTGAGGGCGGCGTCGAGGTCGCTCGGCTCCATCGCCCCGAGTACCTGGCTAGCGGCACCCGACGCATCGATGAACACCCAGGCGGGTTGCGCAGGAACGTCGAAGTGGCCGTAGACGGTGGCCATATCGTCATTGATCTGGGGGAACGTCAGTCCGTGCTTGTCGATGAACTTTTGCATCGCCGCTTCGGATCCCTGCCAGGCGACGCCGACGAAACCGACCTTGCCGGCCCACCGCTGTGTTGCCTCCTCGACCGAGGGGGCTTCTCGATTGCACACGCTTCAACCAGGCGCCCAGAACCAGACGGCCAGAGGTTTGCCCGCATAGGCCCCGAAATCGAACTCGCCTCCGCCGATCAGGGGCGCGGTGATCTGCAGAATCGGCGGGATCGGCGTGGTCACGGACACCGCCTCGGCGACGGTCGGCTGGGCGATCGCCGAGCCCGGCGACAGATCGGAGGTCACGGAAGCCGCGGCGGACTCGAGGCTGGTCGCCACGCCCGGCGCTGACGCCTCCGGTGCTGACCCCTGCGGCTCGGTTGCAGTCGACGATGAACCGCTGCACGCCACCACCGCCAGGCTCAACATCGTGGCGAGGAGCGCGGAGCGATGGATTCCCTGCATATCGGCACCGTACCGGTTGGGTCCTCAACCGTTACGCCCCTACCCTGATTTTCTGTGAGTACTCGACGTCTGATCCTGACTGCAATGGTCTGCGGTCTGGCGATCCTGCTGGCCGGAGGGGCGCAACTCGTGCGGCTGAGCCGGTCGAAGGACCGCGTGGTGGTACTGGACGAAGGCCAGGAGGCCGTGGTCGGCACGGCGCGGGCCAAGGTCGTGTCCAGCCGCATCATCGGCGATCTCCTCCATGTCGAGGTCGAGGTCACACCACCTGCGACCGGCGGCATCGCCGGGGAGACCGCCGCCGATCCGTGGTCGTTGCTCGCCGGTGGCGGGCTGATCGAGCCGCGGTCCGATCAAGGATCGTGCCCCGGCATCCGCCTCGACGGCGGGGTGGCGGCGCCGCTCGTGTGCGACGTGGTGTTCGCCGCCACGGCGGGGACGAAGACATTGGCCTTCCGCTGGGGCGACGTTCAGCGTCAGTGGCAGTTGGCGGCATAGCGTCCAGTCGGAGACGGTAAAGGTGATGCTGTGAGTGATGCCACCAGTGCAGGACCGCGGCGACCCGGTTGGGCCGCTACGCTCGCCTGCGGTTTGTCGGGTGCTTTGCTGCGATGCAAACGCAAGCGCCGCCCCGGCGGATTTCGAACATTCGAGCAGGTGAGGTGGTTCCTACGGCCGAGCAATTTGATCTCGTGGTGATCGGCGGGGGTCCCGGTGGTTACGGGGCGGCGTTGTACGCCGCGTCCGCCGGGATGAACGTCGCACTGGTGGAGAAGGAAACGATGGGGGGAACGTGCCTCAACCGCGGCTGTATCCCGGCCAAGGCGTTCCTCGAGACGGCTGCGGTGCACCGCCATGTCGCCCACGCCGCCGAGTTCGGCATCAATGCCGGCGAGCCGACGATCGATTTCGCCGTCACCCAGGCCCGTAAGCAAAAGATCGTGGATGGCCTGGTCAAAGGCATCGGCGGCCTGTTGCGAGGTCGCAAGGTGACGGTCTACAACGGCCTCGGTTCGCTGGGAGCCGATCGAACGGTGACTGTGCAGCATGTCGACGGCGCGTTGTCGACCGCCCAGGGCGCCCACATCATTCTCGCCGCCGGCTCCGTCCCCCGAATGATCCCCGGCTTCGAGCGGGGCGGCCCGATCATGTCGAGTGACGAGGTGCTGATGCTCGACCACGTGCCGGCCCGTGTGGCCGTCATCGGCGGGGGAGCGATCGGCTGCGAGTTCGCCTCCACCTTCGCCGATCTGGGGGCGCAGGTCACGATCCTCGAGGGCCTGCCCAAGATCCTCCCCGGCCTCGACGCCGACGTGGCGAACGTGGTGGTACGCAGTTTCAAGAAGAAGAACATCGACATCCGTACCGGCGTCAGCGTGACGGGTCACACCCCGAACGGCGCGGGCGGGACAACCGTCAACTTCGGGGATGGCGAATCACTCGAGGTCGACGCGGTGGTCGTCTCGGTCGGGCGTCGGCCGTTCGCCGATCAGCTCGGGCTCGCCGGTACGGCGGTCAAGGTATCCGAGCGGGGTTTCGTCGAGGTCGACGAGTTCTGCCGCACGTCGGAGCCGGGTGTCTATGCCATCGGTGACCTGATCAACACGCCGCAGTTGGCACACGTCGGTTACGCCGAGGCGATCCTGTCGGTGAAGGACATGCTCGGCGAGAGCCCGATGCCGATCGCCTACGACCGGGTCCCGTGGGCGATCTACTGCCATCCCGAGGTCGCCTGGAGCGGGCCGGGTGAGGAGGCGTCCATCGCCGCCGGCCACGACGTGGTCGTCGCCAAGCATCAGTTCCGTGGCAACAGCCGGGCGCAGATCCTCGGCGAGATCGACGGACTGGTCAAGATCATCGCCAAGAAGAACGCGGACGGTACCGCCGGGCAGGTCCTCGGCGTTCATATGGTCGGTCCGTGGGTCACCGAACAGCTGTCGGGCGGCTATCTGGCCGTCAACTGGGAGGCCACGGTGGCCGAGGTCGCCGAGTTCATCCAACCTCATCCGAGCCTCACCGAGTTGTTCGGTGAGACCATGCTCTCGCTCACTGGAAGGAGCCTCAACGCCTGATGGCTGAGATCGTCATGCCCCAACTCGGTGAAACGGTCACCGAAGGAACCATCACCAAGTGGTTCAAGAAGGTCGGTGACACCGTCAAGGCCGACGAGGCGTTGTTCGAGGTATCGACCGACAAGGTCGACACCGAGGTACCGTCGCCGGTCGCCGGCATCTTGGCCGAGATCCGCGCCGCCGAGGGCGACATCGTCGCCGTCGGCCAGGTGATCGCCGTGGTCGGAGACGGCTCCGCGGTACCCGCGCCTGCGCCTGCCGCGCCCGCTCCCGAGGCGGCACCTGCACCGGCCGTCGAGGCTCCGGCTCAAACTCCCGCTCCGCCGCCCGCGCCTGCCCCGGTCACCCCGCCACCCGCTCCGGCTGCGGTCACCCCGCCACCGGCTCCCGCCGCGGTCACCCCGCCACCGGCTCCGCCCAGTGCCGGCCCCGCTCCGTCTACGCCGCCTGTCGCAGCCGGCGTTGCGGTCGATCCGTCGTCGGTCTCCGACAATCGCCTCCTGTCCCCGGTCGTCCGGCGCCTGGTCGCCGACAACGGGATCGACCCGGCCCAGTTGACGGGGAGCGGGCCCGGAGGGCGTATCACCCGCGAAGACGTGCTCGACTTCCTCGATCAGCGGACCGCGGCGGCCGGCGCCCCTCCCGTTGCGCCGGCCACCCCAGCGCCGCCGCCCCCGCCCGCCCCGGTGGCCGTCGCTCCAGCTGCTGCAGCTCCGGTGGCCTCGCCCGTCGCGGCCGCACCGGCACCCGCGCCGGTCGCCGCCCCAACTGGGGCCGCCGCTGCGGGCGCGGTCAAACTGTCGAAGATCCGATCGCTGACAGGCGACCACATGGTGATGTCCAAGAGCGTCGCCCCCCATGCATTCAGCGTGGTCGAGGTGGACTTCGCCAACGTCGACACGGCCCGCGGTGCGGTCAAGGGGGCGTGGAAGTCGGCCGAGGGCTTCAGCCTGACGTACCTGCCGTTCATCTGCCGGGCGGTCGTCGACGCCCTTGCCGCCTTCCCGCACATGAACTCCAGCGTCGGCCAGGGCGAGTTGATCGTCCACAACTTCGTCGATCTCGGCATCGCCGTCGACCTCGACTACCAGGGGCTGCTGGTGCCCGTGGTGCGCGCCGCCGAATCGAAGCGGCTGCGGGCGATCGCCCGCGAGATCAACGACCTGGCCGGCCGGGCGCGAACCCGCAAACTCTCGCCCGACGAGATTCAGGGTGGCACGTTCACCATTTCGAACAACGGCTCGGCCGGTTCCGTGCTGACGATGCCGATCATCAATCAGCCGCAGGTGGCGATCCTGTCGACCGATGCGATCGTGCGCAAGCCGGTCGTGGTCGGAACCCCCGGTGGTGGCGAGGCGATCGCCATACATCCGGTCGGCAATCTGGCGATGAGTTGGGACCACCGCGCCTTCGACGGGGCCTACGCCGCTGGATTCCTGGTCAAGATCAAGGAGATCCTCGAAACGCGCGACTGGTCAGCGGAACTATGACCACGACGGTGCCCGATCAGCTGCACATCCGCTGGTTGGGCACTGTTGCGTACCACGAGGCCCTCGCCGTGCAAGAGGGCCTCTTCGAGCATGGTGCCGGCGACCACCTGCTGCTGCTCGAGCATCCGCACGTGTTCACCCATGGCGCTCGCGCCGAGTTGGACAAGAACCTGCTGGTCGACCCGGCATCGGTCGGAGCCGACCTGGTGGCGGTCAATCGGGGCGGTGACCTCACCTATCACGGCCCCGGCCAACTGGTCGGCTACCCGATCCTGGCGCTCGACGGGTTGACCGGCCCGCGCCAACACGTCTGCGCCGTCGAGGGGCTGGTCATCGAGACGCTGCAGGAGTTGGGTCTGGCCGACGTGGGTCGGCTCGACGACTACCCGGGCGTGTGGGTCGAGCCGCAGGGCGCCAACCCCCGCAAGATCTGTGCCATCGGGGTGCGGTTCGGTCGCGGTCGCACGATGCACGGCTTCGCCCTCAACAACACGACCGATCTGCGGTTCATGCGCGACCACATCGTGCCCTGCGGCATCGGTGACAAGCCGGTGACGTCGCTGGCCGAGGAGGGCGTGTCGGCGACGATGGAGCAGGTGGTCGGCGTGGTCAGCCGTCTCGCCGCTCAGCGCTGGGGGAAGGCGGGTGCCGAGCGCCAGGATGTCGCCTGGAAGCACCGGCCCGAGGATCTGTCCCGGTTCTCCCGCGGCGAGGGCCCGGGCGACATCGTGCGCGGCGGAGGCGATCACCGAGTGGCCGCCGAGCCGGTTCGACTTCGCGGGCGCTTGGCCCAAGCCGGGGTCGGCGCGGGGTTGTCGATCACCGAACGAAAGCCGGAGTGGCTGCGGCCGAAGGTCTCCCATGGCCCCGAAGTGCTGGCGCTGAAACGGACCATACGGGAGTTGGGCCTGGTCACCGTGTGCGAGGAGGCCGGCTGTCCCAATCTGTCGGAATGCTGGGCCGATGGCACGGCGACATTCATGATCCTGGGCGAGCGCTGCACCCGCGCGTGTGGATTCTGCCTGATCGACACACGTCAACCGCTGGAGCCCGACCCCGACGAGCCCGGGCGGGTCGCCGAGGCCGTCGCCCGGATGGGTCTGGCCCATGCCGTCGTCACCATGGTCGCCCGCGACGATCTGGCCGATTCGGGTGCCGCGGCGGTCGCGGCGACTATCGCGGCGGTCCGTCGGCGCAACCCGGCGACGGCGATCGAGGTGCTCGTCTCCGACATGCGCGGCGAGCCGGCCGCCATCGACGCAGTTATCGCCGCCGCACCCGACGTGTTCAACCACAATCTCGAGACTGTCGCCCGGTTGCAGCGGGCGGTGCGCCCGTCGGCCGGCTACGCCCGCAGCCTGGGAGTGCTGGCACGGGCCAAGGCCGCGGGCCTGGTGACCAAGAGCGGATTGATCGTCGGCATGGGCGAGCGCGACGACGAGGTTGCCGGCGCACTCGCCGACCTTGCCGGGATCGGTACCGACATCGTCACCATCGGCCAATACCTGCGTCCGACCAGCCATCATCTGCCCGTGGCGCGCTGGGTGGAGCCGCCGGCGTTCGATGAGTACCGCCGCATCGGTGAAGCCCGCGGGATCCGCCATGTCGAGGCCAGCCCGCTGACGAGGTCGAGCTACCACGCCCGCCAGGCAGCATCCGGTGTGCCATCTGCCACGCCGGTGTCGTTGTCGGTTCGCTCGTAGGACCGGCCGGCCGCTGACAAGCTGAGGCGATGGCAACCGCACACGAAGCGATCACGCCGGCGGTCCGCGCGTGGATCGAGCGCCAACAGATGTTCTTCGTCGCCACGGCGCCGCTCGCGTCCGACGGCCACGTCAACCTGTCACCGAAGGGGCTCGACAGCCTGCGAATCCTCGACGAACATCGCGTCGCCTACCTCGACCTCACCGGGAGCGGCGCCGAGACGATCGCCCACCTACGTGAGAACGGCCGCATCTCGCTGATGTTCTGTGCCTTCGACGGCCCACCGCGGATCGTGCGATTGCAGGGACGGGGCACGATTGCGTTCCCCGGTGACCAGCGGTGGGCGCACCTGATCGAACGGTTCCCCGGGTCGCGGGGCCGGCGGGCGATCATCGAGATCGACTGCGATCGCGTGTCGGACTCCTGCGGCTATTCGGTGCCGCTCTACGACTATGTCGGCCAACGCAGTCGACTGACGGAATGGGCCGACCACAAGACCGATGACGAACTGGTCGCCTATCGCCGGTCGAAGAACGCAGTCTCGATTGACGGGCTCCTGGCCTACCCGCCGGCCGAGTCCGACGCCGAATCCATCTGAATCGGGAACCTTCCGCCCCGCCATAACGTCAATCAAGACGATCACACGGGAGGGCGACATGACTGAGGAAACCGTGGAACGCCGACACGGCCCAAGAGCATCGACCGTAGTGGTCGGGACGCTGATGGCCGGGGCCGTTGCTGTCGGCGCCGTCGTGGCGGTGAACAAGTGGGTCTCCCCTTCGAAACAGGCCGATGTCGCAGAGACGACGACCACGGTCGACAAGATCGATGTACAACTGCTCGGCAGCGGCTCGGCCAACAAGGTGATCGATCGAACCACCGAGTCGGGGATTCAGATACGCGTTCACCTCACCGATGATCCAGGTTTCATGGGCTTCCCTCAGGGAGACATCAACGCTCCCGACTGGTGTTCGATGACATCAATGGCGATGGTGAGCGCCGTCAGCCCCGATGCCGTCGCTCAAACGCAGATGCCGATCACGAAGGCCCCGGCCGAAAGGGTCCGTTTCGCAGTTCTGGGGCGGTCAGCTCGAGGGTTCGCCACTGTTCGGCGTGCTCATTCAGGTTCCCGATGACGTGACCATGGTGCGCGCCGCGATCGCCGGCGGAGGTTTCGACGAGATGGAACCGATCAAAGGCCAGGTCGCCTTGGCGATGGTTGCGCCGGCCCCACCGGCGAACGCCGGCGTCAACCCATTCGAGGTGCCTCAGCCGAACGCGTCGATCGATCTGATACGAGCCGACGGATCGAGCACGCGTATCAGTCGCGACGCGCTGAACATGGGCCCGGCGGTCTGGCCGAACCCCGATTGCTAGCAGGCGTTCAACGGGGATGGTGGTCCGCCTCCACCCCCCGACCCGCCGAAGCTGCCGCCGCCCAGCGGACTCCTCCCGCCCGACCCGACGGCCGCGGCAACGGAGATCCAGGCGGCGATGCGAACCATCTATGCCGCAGGCGACGCGGCCGATCCGGGACGGATCGATCTGCTCGATGATCCGAGTGGTGTCCAGTTCGCCCTCGACCACGTGCGGGAGTTCGACACTGACATGCGGCTGGACAAGATGCAGCTCGAGTTCGGCGACCTGGTATTCCTCACCGATGTGGAGGCGTCGTTTCTGTACACGGTGACCATTGGCGATCACGGCGAGATCTACTACTTCCAGTTCGGTCGGGCACGTCTGATCGATGGTCGATGGAAGGTCACCAGGGCGACCTATTGCCAGGACATCGCCCATGTCGGCTGGAACTGCGGCCCGTAGCCCGATGACACGGAATGAAGAGCCGGTGTTCGTGCCGCGGCGGGTGCCGCAGGGCTTCCGCAGTAGTTGGTTCGCTGATTGAACTGACTGCTTCGGCGGGCGCGATATGGTTCGGGCATGAGCGAAGAACTAGCCCGATTCCAGAAACTCTCCGACGACTTCACCGCCCGCGTCAACGCGGCTCCCGACGACGCCTGGGGCAACCAGTCGCCGTGTGACGACTGGACGGCACGTGGGGTCGTCGAGCACTGCGTCAACAACATGCACCGAATCGCCGCCGGGGTGACCGACTCCGAGCCGGTGACGATGGCCGACGACGAAGACCCGAAGCAGGCATGGACGGCGGCGTACGCCAAGGTGGTCGACGCCCTGTCGCAGCCCGGAGCGCTCGACAAGACGACTGCCGGTCCGATGGGCATGCAGATGACGACCGCCCAGATGCTCGGCCGCTTCATCTGCAACGACATACTCGTGCATACCTGGGATCTCGCCCGGTCCGTCGGTGGTGACGAGCACCTCGACCAGGACGCAGTCGCCGCGGCCCATTCCGGTCTCAAGCCGATGGATGCGATGATCCGCATGCCCGGCGTCTTCGGTCCCAAAGCCGACTGCGCCGACGATGCCGACGAGCAGACGCAGTTCCTCGCCTTCCTCGGCCGCAAGGTCTGAGTCCAGCGAGCACGCCAGGTTGGGGCGGGCGGGCCGTCCCAACCTCGCCTCCCGCCTCTGGGAGGCGTAGTGTCGGCCACCGGGACGTCGCACCTGGGAGGCCGTCATGCTGGATCTGAAGATCGTCGGAGGAACCATCGTCGATGGGTCCGGTCGGGCCGCAGTCGCCGGTGACATCGGGGTGTCGAACGGCCGGGTCACCGCAATCGGTACCATCGACGAACCGGCCCGCCGTACCGTCGATGCCACCGACCTGGTGGTCGCCCCCGGGTTCGTCGATGTCCACACCCACTACGACGCCCAGGCGTTCTGGGATACGACGCTGTCGCCATCACCGCTCCATGGGGTGACCACGGTGATGGGCGGGAACTGCGGTTTCACCATCGCGCCGCTCACGCCCGAGGACGGCGATTACCTGATGCGCATGCTCGCCCGGGTCGAGGGCATGCCGCTGGAGTCGTTGCAGAAGGGTGTCCCGTGGGATTGGCGATCGACGGGGGAGTACCTCGACCGGCTCGATGGCACCCTGATGCCGAACGCGGGCTTCCTCGTCGGGCACTCGGCCATCCGTCGTGTGGTGATGAAGGAGGCGGCGACCGAACGTCACGCCACGCCCGAGGAGTTGGAGCAGATGAAGAATCTGCTGCGCGCCGGACTGGCCAGTGGCGGCATGGGTTTCTCGTCGACGTGGTCGACATCGCACAACGACCACACCGGCATCGCCGTGCCATCGCGACATTCGTCGCGTGAGGAACTGATCGCCCTGTGCGCGGTCGCCGGCGAGTTCCCCGGAACCACGTTGGAGTTCATCCCCCAGGTCGGTCAGTTCAGCCAGGAGACGTTCGAGTTGATGGCCGACATGAGCCGGGTCGCCAACCGTCCGCTCAACTGGAATCTGTTGCAGGTGTATGCCCAGAACTGGGAGATGGTGCAGCACCAGCTCACCGGGCACGACATCGCCGCCGACCGGGGTGGTTCGGTGTTCGCCCTGGTGCTCGCCGACTCGTTCCGCCTGCGGCTCAACTTCCTCACCGGCTTCGTGCTCGACATCCTTCCGGGCTGGGATAGCCTGATGGCCCTCCCCGAGGACGAGAAGCTGCGCCAAATGGGCGACCCGCTGGCGCGTGCCGAGTGGGATCGCCTGGCCCAGACCGACGGCCCGGTGAAGGCCGTGGCCAACTGGGGCAGCTATCGGCTGCTCGAGTGCTTCAGCGATACGACCAAGCCGTTCGAGGGGCGTGTGGTCGGCGAAGTCGCCACCGAGTTGGGCAAATCGGCGTGGGACACGCTCTGTGACATAGTCATCGCCGACCGGTTGCGCACCGTCATCGCCAACCCCGACCGGGGGCAGGACGACGCCTCGTGGAGCCGCCGGGTCGAGGCGTGGCGTGACCCGCGGGCGATCATCGGTGCCTCCGATGCGGGCGCCCACCTCGACATGATCGACACCTTCTCGTTCTCGACGACAGTGCTCGGCCGTGCCGTGCGTGAGCGGGGGATGCTACCCATCGAGGAGGCCGTCCACCTGCTCACCGACCGTCCGGCCCGGTTGTACGGGCTGCGCGACCGCGGTCTCATCGCCGAGGGCTACCACGCCGATCTGGTCGTGCTCGATCCGTCGACGATGGGACCGGGTCCGGTGTTCACGAAGTTCGACCTGCCCGGTGGGTCGGGGCGTGTCTACGGTGAAGCCGAGGGCATCAAACGGGTCTTCGTCAACGGTACGGAGTGTGTCGCCGATGGTGAACTGCTCGACGCTCGTCCGGGAACGTTGATCCGCTCCGGTCGCGATACCGACACGGTCACCGCCCACTGATCGCACCGAGTGACCGCCCCGCCGTCCACTCAGGACGGCTGGAACAACGCTTCGGTGGCGACACCCTCGTAACCGGTCAGCTCGACATCGAGATCGGCCCCATTCCAGCGGGCCAGCCCTCCGGTGGCCAACGCGCAGTAGGTCTCGCCTCCGGCTCCCACCGGCACCGTCACGCACGTGGCCGCCAGTCCGGCGATCACCTCGGTGCTCGGTGTGCTCGGACCGGCCTTGCGCGATACGGCGGTGCGCAGTCGTTTCGACGGATCGAGGCGGTCGAAGCCCGAGTAGGCGCCCACGTCACTCGTCCGGGCCTCCACCAGCCCGGGCTCGCACTGGCCGGTCGAGACCTGGCACGTCTGATCGACGTCGGTCGACAGATATCGCACCCCGCCGATCGTCACCGACCGACGGCTGACGGCATCATCGGTGACGGTGGCATCGGTGACCACTCCGCCGAAGTAACGAGTGATCGAGTATCGGGCGGTAAAGCCGACGGTCGGCTTCGGTTCGAGCAGCTTGAGTACCGCGTCGGCGTTGGAATCTCCGCTGGTCTGACCGACGTCACCCCCGGGCGGAGGAGCATTGAGCGTCGGCCGCTGACCGGTGAAACAGCCGCTGAGCAGCAGCCAAAATGCAGTGACGGTGATGATCCGCCCGAGGAGTGGGTTGGGGCGTTTCAACACAGCGGGCCACTCTACGGGTTGCATCCGGGTCATCGCCGTCGCTGCGTGGATGAGCCATGGAGACGTCCATCCGCCGTCGACCGGGTCATCGTGGTCCTCCACCGATGACGCCGTAGCCTGCAGCATCGTGATCCGTCTCGATGCTGCCAC
>JANMJD010000430.1:0-4972 GCA_031371195.1 Actinomycetes bacterium
GAGCAGCCCCAGTGCCGGAGTGGCGAAGCTGGACCCGCCAACACCGAACAACCGAAGAGCACGCCGACCACCAGACCGGCGGCTCGTCGGCGACGGCGTCGTTCACGTCCTCGGCATCACCGCAACCCTGATCGGACTGATCGGGCCTGTCCAAGCAGCCATCATCCCCCTCGGCCCCGACGTACTCGTGTTCCTCAACTCCACCAAACTCCTCCGAGTCCACATCGACACCGGCCCCACAGGCGCGGACGTCGCTGCGTCAGACGCGGCGTGACTCACACGGGCGCGTCGTGGTCCAGTTCGTCGCGCCGGGAGCGATATTCCTCGATGTTGATCTCGCCCGCGGCAAGGCGGTCATCGAGCCGTGCGACGGGCGACTGAGGTTGATCGCGGCTCGTCCGCAGCCATGGAAGAACGAGCAAGGCGATCACTGCCCACATCACCAGCATCATCGGGATCATCACCCACACCCAGGCCCAACCACCATTCCAGTTCATCATCGTCAGCCTCCAGCTCGAGTTCGTCTGATTCCATTGGACACCAATGCAGGATCAGCCACCACAGCCGAAAGTCACTTCGTTGCTGACTACGTCGGTTCAGCACGGCAAACCGGGTGGCCAGTCAGCGGACCGTCCCCGGAGCCGTCTATGGTGCTGCCAGCGCCGCCGTGCACCACACTTCGCGTCGTGTTCCTGATCGCCCGCTGAAGCCCGAACATGTCCCCATTGAGCACCACAGCAGCCACACTGGGAGCATCATGATCAGCGTGCTCGCCTCGATCCCCAGCCCGCCGAGCAACGGCATCCAAATCGGACCACTACAACTCCGGGCCTACGGGCTGATGATCGCCGTGGGTGTGATCGTCGCCGCTAGGTGGTCAGACCGACGATGGCAGGCACGCACCGGGACCCCCGGCGTCGTCAGTAGCCTCGCCGTCTGGGCGGTGCCAGCCGGTGTCATGGGAGCCCGCCTTTATCACGTCATCACCGACTACGAGATCTACACCCACAACGTGCTCAAGGCCTTCGCGATCTGGGACGGCGGGCTCGGCATCCCCGGCGGAATCGCCGCCGGGGTTGGAACCGGGGTCCTCGTTGCCAGACACCGGGGTCTCCCACTCGGCCAACTCCTCGACGTCGTCGCACCTGCTCTGCCACTCGCGCAGGCCATCGGTCGATGGGGGAACTGGTTCAACCAGGAACTGTTCGGACGCCCATCGACGCTGCCCTGGGCCGTGCGAATCGACCTGGCGAACCGTCCGGCAGGCTTCGAAACGTTCACGACGTTCCAGCCGACGTTCCTCTACGAGTCATTGTGGAACCTCGCGGTCGTCGCTGTCGTTCTTCACGTCGAACGCCGTAGTCGCCTCCGCCCCGGCCGGCTATTCGCCGTGTACATCGCCGGATACGCGAGCGGCCGATTCATCGTCGAGCGAATGCGCATCGACTTTGCCCACACGATCGCCGGGCTTCGAGTCAACGAATGGATGAGCATCCTCGCGTTCGCCGTCGCCGTCGGCTTCCTCGCCCGCGGAGGCGTCAGTCAGGCTACGGCCGGTCTGGACCCGTTGGACGCTCCCGCACACGCTGCACGAGGCGAGATCAACCGACTCGACTGATAGTGCGCGGCAGATCGATCCGCCAATCGGACAAGCATGCGCTGACCACAAAGCCCTTGACCTTCAAGTCCACCCGAAGGTTTATCGTGAGGTGGTGAGGACCAGCTACAAGATCAAAGACGTCGCCGATCGCAGTGGATTCACTGCAGCAACGCTTCGCTACTACGAGGAGATCGGGCTACTGCCCGAAGCGACGAGAACCCCAGCCGGATACCGGCTGTACGACGACCACACCCTGGATCGACTGGCGTTCATCGCCCGCGCCGAACAACTCGGCTGCAGACACTTTTCGAAAGTGACAAGGTTGATCCCGAAGCCGCAATAGTGGACCCTTCTGTCGAGTTGGTTTGGGACGTCGTGCTCACAGCCGTCACGGGTTGGCGGGTCGTTGTCGCCGACCCGCCTGATGCGCCGCATCCGCTCGCACCGAGCCCAGCGAGCACCACGGTTGTGGCAAGCCATCCCGTTTTGCACCTCGCTGCGGGACTTCGCATCCAGGGCCTGCTGGATCTTCTCTGTAAACGGTCATGGTGGTCATCTCAGTAGTTGCAAGCGGCAGTGAGCAAAAACGCACAGCATCCGCAGGTGCCGCTTTTCCCTGGGGACGCGCGTCGATGTCAGCCGGCTCAACGGAATCGCGTCCAGCCGCACGGGTCACGTGTTTGGAGTGCAGGTCCAGCAGCCGAGTAACGGCGACGGTTGGAAGTGATGCTCCGCGCTCGCCGGTGGGCAACGCTTTCGTCGTGTCGTGGCTGTGTAGTGGCTGCACGGACCGAGCATCGCACGGCTCGGTCGGGTCCAGCGTTTCATCGGCCACCGCCTCGACGACGTCGCCCGCGGCGGTCGACGCCCTCCGTTGGTTCGGCGTCGATTCACCGTCAAGCTTTACTGCGAGCTTTGGTGCGGTGCAGGCGCAAGTGCGCGCCAACCCGAGCACGCGTTGGGTCCGGTGCTGCAGTCCGCTGACGTCAGCGAACGACTGCTCGCGGCCGAAGCATTGCTTGGTGCGGGTGATACGTCAGCGGTGCCGGTGGTCATCGCGGCCGTCGACAAATGACCAGTCGATGGAGCTGTGGGAACCACCGATGCCGATTTGGCGATTCGCTCGGCTCTCACTCCTGGGCGCGACCGCGGCCTGAAGCCGGAGTGGCCTGGTTCCAGCAGCGGCTCGCGGCCACGCTGGCCTGAGGCGCTGACGTCAGCAACCGGATCAGGGGATGGCGATCCCTATATCGATTGCCGGCGAATTCGGGTCGACGTTGGCGCCCGCATGCAGCTTGACTTCGACGCTGACCGTGTAGGGGTAGCCACCGCCAGGCTCCGTGACCGAGACCGACGCCGTGTAGCGGCCGTCGCCGTGCGAATCGAGTTGGCCCAACGCAGTGGCGACTTGCGGATACGCCAACGGGGTCCCCATCAGCCCCGGCTGCTGCCCATAGCACGGGGTCAAGATCGGTGGAGTCGCTGTGCCCTGGCCGAGTGTGAGGTGCATTCCGATCGAATCGACCGTCCCCGTCAGCGGCACGTCAACGAGGCCTTTCGTCACGGTTTCTGCCGGGCAGACGAGTAGGTCGAGCTCCTGGATCCACGGACCGTGCATGCGGCCTTCGAGGCTGTTCGACTTGGTCTCCGCTACCGCCATGTCACCTCCATACTCCATGTGTTGGTGGCCGGAGGAGGGCACATCTTGATCGACCGTGAGCTTCAGCGTTCCCGACCACGTCGGCTTGGTGGAATACCGAACGGGAAATTGCACGTGCGAGCCGTCGAACGTCTCGGCCGACACCAGGAACTCGAGGATCGGCGGCGGGTCTTTCGCCACTTTGTACGACACGTGCACCTTGGCGGCGAACCGCGACAGGCTCTGGTCGCAGGCGGTTGCCGGCGCATCGCGATCGGTACGTGCGACCTCGGCGCCGTCGGGACCGGTGACGACCAAGGACTTGATGCCGTGCGTTGCTCCGAGGACGACGGCGAGCGCATTGAAACCGATCTTGCTCCCGGGTTGAACCACGCTCCCGGTAGGCGGAGTGGCATGACTGACAGCGGGAATCGGGCCGATCTCGTAAAGCTTGATCTCGGTGGAGCCCGGTGAGCCACCGTCGACCGAAGCACCGGCTGTCACGATGTCGCCGAAGAGATCCGACGCCCCTGGAAGATCGCAAGTGTTGCCTTCCCATTCGGCATCCGGTGCGAGTGTCAGGGAAGTACGGGCCGCACCGTTGACCGCCGCTGACAGGTCGACGTTGCCGGTCGGACAGTCGTTACGGCCAGAGAAGGCGTTGGTAGTGAGCCTCACGAAGCCGCCTAGAAACCAATCCTTCTGCACGGCGTACACGTTCGCCGTTCCCGGCGGCGGGCACGGAGGCGGCTCTGTCGGCGGGCTGGTATCGCCGCCCGCGTCACCGGAGTTGTCATCACCCGAGTTCCACCACACACCTCCACACTCGGGCCGGTCCTGATCATCCCCGTTACCGATGCACGGTGCGGGAGGATCGGCGACCACGACCTCGCCTGAAGCGAGGACAGTACCTGTGGCGTCACCGGTCGGAGCGGTCCGAATGAACGCGGACTGGCCCGCGACCGTCGGCGGGATTGCCGGCGAGAGCACGGCCGGCACGATGACGAACAACGCGTCGTGCTCGTCGCCAGCTGCGGACACGTGCACGCGGTAGAGGCCAACCAGCACGGGCGCAATCCCCTTCGCCGTCGCGTAGAGCACGCTGTGGGGGCGGAGCGACGCCTGCTGGGTGAACAGCGCCCTCTCCCCGTCGGGAGTCTCCTCGGACCACGTGATGGTCGCGTCGGTGCCGACAGGGACATTCCCGATCAGCACTCCGGCGATGACGGCAGTCACCGACGCAGAGAATTGGGCACCGACCCCATGCAATGTGCGATCGGCGTTCACGGAGGACCCGACGAGGATTTGCCCGGTGAACTTTGCCGGGCCTTCGGCGGCCAGCGGCGCGGGCTCATGAGCCACGGCCGGGGCGGGAGTGGTAGGAGCGGGGGTCGTTCCAACGGACCCAGCCGTTTCAGTTGGGAGCGCCTGGGTTGACGCGATCGAATTCGTCGTGCTGCTGTTCGACGCCGACCCCCCACCGGAGCATGCCGCGACAACGGCGACGAGAACGGCAACGTTCAGCGACCGGGAACTCCTCACGACGCGCGATGCTATGCGCGCCGCCAACCGCGGCGGGACTGTAGGAGCGAACGCTATGCATGGGCGTGGCCGAACGAAGTAACCCACCGTCTCCTCGTCACGAAAGCGTGCGAGCGAGCGTTCCAATCGATCGAGCATCGCGTTCAGCGTCATCCCGGTCGTGCCGTTCGATCTTGCCGGTCGTGGTCGGC
>JANMJD010000436.1:0-7966 GCA_031371195.1 Actinomycetes bacterium
CGGTTGTGGAACAATTCGGAGCGCTTCGATCCGGAGCGTGGCAGTTTGCGCAGCTTCCTGCTGGCCCACGCCCACGGTCGCTCCGTCGACATGTTGCGCTCCGATATCGCCCGACGGCGTCGTGAGGATCGTGATCACCGAGAGACGGCGACCGGTGACTACGGCGTCGATCACGAGGTCTGGGACATGGCCGTGTCGCAGCATGTCCGACAAGCCGTGGCCGAGCTGCCTGACGGCGAACGCCGAGCAATCGAGCTCGCCTACTTCGGCGGCAAGACGTATCGAGAGGTCGCCAGCGACCTGGGTGAGCCGGAAGGCACGGTGAAAGGGCGCATTCGCGCCGGACTCAAGCGTTTACGAGTCGATCTGGTCGAGGCCGGTATCGAGATGGGGGGTGGAGCATGAGTGCGGATCGCGACGACATCGAGGAACTGCTCGGCGCCTACGCACTCGATGCTGTCGACGACGACGAACGGACCTTGGTCGAGCGTTACCTCGAACATCATCCCCGAGCCCGCGACGAGGTGCGCCAGCACCAGGAGGTGGCCACGATGCTGGCCTATTCCGGAACCCCGGCGCCCGACCACCTGTGGGACCGAATCGTCGGTCAGCTCGAGGAGCGCGCCCCGGCACCCGGACCCGAGCTCGCCCGAGTGCTCCCGATGTCTGGGCGCCGGCGGATCACGTCGCGCCTTGGTCCCCTGTTCGCGGCCGCGTCGGTGGCTGCCGCGGTCACCCTCGGCGTTGTGGCCCTGACCGATCGCTCCTCGGCACGCTCGTCGATCGAGCAGGCCGCCGAGGT
The DNA here is from genome assembly GCA_031371195.1 of Actinomycetes bacterium. Lineage (GTDB taxonomy): Bacteria > Actinomycetota > Acidimicrobiia > Acidimicrobiales > Ilumatobacteraceae > JANMJD01. The sequence goes on from JANMJD010000436.1 coordinate 803, forward strand.
CGCTCGCAGCGCCCGCGACTCGAAGGTCGTCGCCCTGGCCGCCGCCGATCGGACCGTGGGCGGTGAGGTGATCATCGATGTCGACGGCCATGGCTATCTGCTCGGCAATGATCTGCCGGCGGTCGGCTCGGATCGTACGTACCAGCTGTGGGGGGTCGTCGGCGACGAGGTCATCTCCCTCGGTGTCTTCGGCAACCATCCCGAGACCGAGGCGTTCACCGTCGAGGGAGATCTGACCAAGCTCGTGCTCACGGTCGAGCAGAGCGGCGGTGTCGCCGTCTCTCAGCAAGATCCCGCCTACGCCGGCGACATCGTCTAACCCGGCCGCAGGTCGACGAGGGGTCCCCTCCGTGCGACCTGCCATGCTCGTCGGGTGCTGAACGTTGTGTGTCATCCCGAGGTTGTCGCCGCCCTCGACGAAGGTCGGGCTGTGGTCACCCTGGAGTCGACGATCTTCTCCCACCTCGGCCTGCCGTCGCCGTCCAACGGTGAGGCATTGGAACGGTGTCTGGCGATCATCCGCCGGGCCGGTGCGGTGCCAGCCGTGACCGCAGTGCTCGACGGCGTGCCCCGCGTCGGCCTCGACGTGGCCGAGCATGCCCGCATCCTGGGGCCGGCCCGCAAGCTGGCCGAACGCGACCTGGGAGTCGCCGTCGCCCAACGCTGGGATTTCGGTGCTACGACCGTTTCGGCGGCGGTTGCCCTGTCGCACGCGGCAGGCGTGCCGGTGTTCGCCACGGGCGGGATCGGCGGGGTGCATCGCGGCGCCGAGATCTCCGGTGACATCTCGGCCGACCTCGATGCGCTGGCCCGTCACCCCGTCGTGACGGTCTGCGCCGGGGCCAAGATCTTCCTCGATCTGGCCCGCACGCTGGAGTATCTCGAAACGGCCGGGGTGCCGGTGCTCGGATGGCGCCATGACTGGTTCCCGGCGTTCTATTCGCGTTCCAGCGGGTTGCCGGTGCCCCATCGGGTCGAGTCAGCCGACGAAGTGGCTCGGGTGTTGGCCGCCGCCGCTCGACCGGAGACCGGGGTGCTGGTCACGGTTCCGATCCCCGAGGCCGCGGAGCTTCCCGGCGACGAACTGGCATCGGCGCTGCACCAGGCATTGGCCGAGGCGGATGCCGCCGGCGTTTCGGGACCGGGAGTGACGCCGTTCGTGCTGTCGGGGATCGGGCGGGCCACCGAAGGTCGCAGCGTGCCGGCCAATCTGGCGCTGGCCGAGAACAATGCCGGAATCGCGGCGGAGATCTCCCAGGCCATCGCCGCCGGCTGCGGTTGACGGGCCGCCAGGACGACCGGCGTCAGCGAGCAGACGAAAGACGTTCCGTCACCCGATCGAGAAACGCCGCCCGCGCCGCCGCATCGGTCGTGTCGATCTTGTAGAAGGCGATGAAGTCGCGCTTGGCCTTGGGGGCGCATGCGAGGACGGCAAATCGACGCAGGACGTGATACCCCGGCCGACCGCCCAGGGCATTGGCGAGCCTCGACGAGCCGTGGCTCGTGACCGCGACGAGGCGATGCGCCCGGGGGACGGCCCGGGCGGGCAGATTGACGAGGAGGCCAAGCCAACCGGTCAGGATCGCCGGCTGGCCACCCCACCACGTGGGGTAGACGACGACCAGCACATCGGCCGACATCAGCGCGTCGAGGTGTTCATCGGGAATGGGGCCGGCCGGGTCGACGCCGTCACGATGCAGATCGAGGACGGTGATCTCGTGCCCGGCCCGGGTCAGCCCGTTGACGGCGGCCCCGCGGACGGCGGCGATGTAGCTGTCGTAGCACGGGTGGGCGTATACGATGACTGCCGAGCTCACAACTGTTCCAGCCGATGCTCGATACGGGCAAGGAAGGCTGAGCGTTGCTCGGACGTGACCCGCTGCGCACGGTACAACCCGATCCATTGGGTCCGCGTCCGCCACCCGGTGTTCAACCGCAAGGAGCGAGTGATCGTCCGTCGTCCGGCGTCGACCTGGCGGCGCACCGTCCACCAGCCGTCCTCGTAGGCCGAGATCCCGATCACCCGTTTGACCTGCGTCAACGCCGGCTTCAGCTTGCCCTTGTCGTCGAAGGTGAAGGCCACGCCCGGCACCATCACCTTTTCGAGCCAGCCCTTGATGGCCGCCGGCATCGTGGCGAGGTGGCTGCGGTAGACGAAGATCAGCAGGTCCGCCCGGCTGGTGAGATCGGCGTAGTGCCTCACAAGCGGATCGGAGATCGGCTCGTCGGTGAGGTAGGCCCGTCGTTCGGCGGCTGTCATCACCGGTTGGAAGGAAGACTCGACGAGGTCGATCACTTCGACGTCGTGACCGTCTCGTTGCAGCGTCGAGGTGACCGCGTTCATCACCTCCGTGCCGATCACCGACTCGCGGCCTCCGTTGTAGACGATCAGCGCCCGCATCTCGCTGCGCAACGTAGTAGATGGCGCAGTTGGCTACTCGGCATGGAGCGGCGAATGATTCAGGTGATCTGATTCGGTGCCGGCTCGCCCCGCAGGACGGCCAGTGCATTGGTCGCCGCCAGTGTCGCCATCGCCGTACGGGTTTCGACCGTGGCCGAACCGAGATGCGGGAGGAGTACGACGTTGTCGAGTGCAATCAGCCCCGGATGAACGGTCGGCTCGTGCTCGAACACGTCGAGACCGGCCCCGGCTATCTGGCCGCCGACGATCGCATCGACCAACGCGGCCTCGTCGACGACGGGTCCGCGGGCGGTGTTGATCAGGTACGCCGTCGGTTTCATGGCCTGCAACTCGGCCGGACCCATCAGATGGTGGGTCGCCGACGAATACGGGCAGTGCAGCGAGACGATGTCGCTCGTCGCCAGCAACTCGTCCATGTCGAGTCGCACGGCGTCGAGCTCGGCGGCCAGGTCGGCGGCAATCTCGCGGCGATTGGAGTAGGCGATCGTCATCCCGAAGGCCTTGGCTCGTCGGGCCAGCGCTGCGCCGATCTGACCCATCCCCACGATCCCCAGGCGGCAGCCGCGGATGTCGGTGCCCAGCAGATAGAACATTCCCCACTGCCACGGTTCACCCGATCGGATGATCCGCTCGCCCTCGGCCAGCCGGCGGGTCACCATCAGGATCAGGCTCATGGCGATGTCGGCCGTGGCGTCGGTGAGCACGCCGGGGGTGTTCGTCGCCACCACGCCATGGTCGAGACACGCGGGCAGGTCGATGTTGTTGTATCCCACGGCAACGTTGGAGACGACCTTGAGCTGCGGGCCGGCCGCGTGGAGGAGTTCGGCGTCGACCTTCTCCGTGAGCAGGGTGACGATCGCGTCGGCTCCTTCGACGGCGCGCAGTAGTTCGGCGCGCGAGATCGGGGTGGCCGATCCCCACGACCAGACGTCGTGGGCGGCGCTGAGCATGTCGAGGCCGGGAGCCGGAATCCGTCCGGTGACCACGACGCGGGCTCGTGTCGGAACACTCATCCGGCCGACTCGATCCAGTCGCGCAGCAAGCCGAGACCCTGGCGGATGTCGTCGGCGGAGATGCCGGAGTAGGCGAAGCGGATGTAGTCGCGTTGCTCGCCCGGCTGGGGTCGACCGAAGTGCCGGCGGGTGCAGAACGACACACCGGTTTCGTGGAGCGCGGCCTCGGCGAACCGGGCGACATCGTCGATGTCCAGTTGTTTCATCGAATCGGTGACGTCGGGGAACAAATAGAACGTGGCCTCGGGCCGGCTCACCGACATGCCGGGGATCGTCGAAATCATGTCGACGGCGAGATCGCGGCGCTCCTTGAGGACGTCGAGCATCGCCAGACACTCCGTCTGATCGCCGCGTAGTCCCTCGACGCCGGCGTGTTGCACGAAGTGCGTCGTGCACGACTCGTCGTTGGTGTTCAGCTTGGCGACCATCTCGGCGAAGTCCGTCGGACCGACCGCCGCGCCGAGTCGCCAGCCCGTCATGGCGAACTTCTTCGAGAATGTGTACAGGATGACGGTGCGCTCCTGCATTCCCGACAGCGAGGCGATCGACGACGACGATCCCGAATAGCGCATCTCGAAGTACGCCTCGTCCGACAACACCCACAGGTCATGCGCCTGGGCCAGATCGGCGATCGCCTCACGCTCGGCATCGCTCGACTCCGCCCCGATCGGATTCTGCAGGTCGTTGTAGATGATCGCCTTCGTGCGCGGCGTGATCATCGAGCGCAGACGGTCGAGGTCGATGGCGAAACCGGTGGGCGTCGGCAGGTATCCGTACGACTTGGCGACACCGCCGAAGTACTCGATCTGGCTCTCATAGATCGGGTATCCGGGGTTGGGGTAGAGCACCTCGTCGCCCGGGTTCATCACCGCCTGGATGAACTTGGTGATCACCGGTTTGCCGCCCGGTTGGACGACCACATTGGCCGGGGCGTAGTTCAGACCTCGGCGGCCGCCGATGTCGTCGGCGAGGGCGGCGCGCAGCTCGGGGATACCGGCGGCCGGGCAGTAACCGGTCTTTCCGTTGGCGATCGCCTCGTCCATCGCCCGCACGACATTCGACGGCGTGGCCAGATTCAGGTCACCGAGGTGGAACGGGTACACCCGGTTTCCTTTGGCGGCCCATTCTGCCGCGGCAAGCGATACCGCGAATGCTGTCTCGGTTCCGAGACGATCCAACCGTTCGGCCAACGCCATGTGATTCCCTCTTCCATCGCGAGTGGGCGATCGCCATTGATCGCGCCACGGGCCCGCGGCGGCGCGGGCTGTACAAATTGTAAAGGGTTGGCGCGGTTGAACGAGAGGCGAGCCGAGGAAGCGACTACCGTCGGCATCCATGTCCAAGGATGAACTGCAGAAAGCGACCGAGGAACTGCACGACGAGTACGAGCAGTTCCGCAAGGAGTACGGCAAGGTGCTCGAGGCGGTTCAGCGGGTGAGCGACGCCGAGCCGACCGACGACGTGTACGGGCTGCTCGACCGCCTTGAGGACGTCGTCAAGGAGGTTCGCACCGGCGGGATGCTCAAGGGCGGGGCCAAGGGCCATCGCAAGGCCCGCGAGGAGTACCTCAAGCTGGTCGGAGGACCCACCTGATCACTCATCCGCTCGCCCCGCTGTCGGCCGCGGAGATCACCCGGGCAGTCGACGCGATCCGGGGTGTCGACGGTTTGGGGACGCGTCTGCGCTTCACGTCGATCGAGACCCGCGAACCGGCCAAGTCCGACTACCTGGCCTGGCGCGACCAGGCCGGGACCCGCCCGGCACGCGAGGCCTTCGCCGTAATCGTCGATTGCGACGCAGGCCGCGGCATCGAGGCTGTCGTCGATCTCGACGAGCATCGGGTGGTCAGCCATACGGTGCTGCCGGCCGACGTCCAACCGGCGATCCATCTCGAAGAGTTCCAGCTCGCCGGTGACGTGGTGCGAGCCGACCCGCGCTACGTCGCGGCCTTGGCGGCGCGGGGGATCGTCGACCCGTCGCTGGTGCATGTCGAGGCATGGTCGGCCGGTTCGCACGAGGAGCGGGGCCGTCGGCTGGTGCGGGGGATCGCCTGGCTCGGTACCGCGGATGAGGCCGACAATCAGTACGCCAGGCCGTTGTACGGCCTGGTTGCGGTGGTTGACCTGAACTCGATGGAGATGGTCCGCCTCGACGACCATGCACCGGGAACACCGCCGCCGACGCGTTCGTGGCCCTATCACGGCGGTGGGGGCCGACCGTTTCGAGACGACCTCATGCCGCTCGTGATCTCCCAGCCCGATGGGCCGAGTTTCACCATCGACGGCGACCGGCGGGTGCGGTGGCAGCGGTGGGAGCTGATCATCGGTTTTCATCCACGCGAGGGTTTGGTGCTCCATGACATCGCCTACCACGACCCGGCAACCGGCGTCGACGGTGAACGACGTCAGATCTGCCACCGGGCGTCGATCGCCGAATTGGTGATCCCGTACGGAGATCCCAACCCGACCGTGCATTTCAAGAACGTGTTCGACACCGGCGAGTACGGACTCGGTCCGCTGGTCAACTCGCTGTCGCTCGGCTGCGATTGCCTCGGGGAGATCCGCTACCTCGACGTGGTGTCGAACACATTGGACGGTTCACCCGAGGTCATCCCCCAGGCGATCTGCATCCACGAGGAGGATGACAACCTCCTGTGGAAGCACACCCACTTCTCCGGGCGAGTCGACCGGGCTCGCTCTCGACGGCTGGTCATCTCGACGTTCACGACGGTCGGCAACTACGAGTACGGCTACTTCTGGTATTTCCATCAGGATGGTTCGTGGCAGTTCGAGGGCAAGCTCACCGGCATCGTCCATACTGCGGGAGTGGCGCCCGGTGGGCGCTCGCCGCATTCGTTGCCGCTGGGCGAAGGATTCGTCACCAGCGCCCATCAGCACTTCTTCTGCGCCCGGCTCGATCTCGACATCGATGGTGCCGACAACTCCGTCTACCAGGTGGAATACGTCGGTGACGCGTGGGGTCCCGACAATCCCGACGGGACGTCGTTCCGCGAGATCGCCACGTTGTTGGCCACCGAATCACCCGCTCGACGCGACATCTGCGCTGACACGGCCCGGCGGTTCCGCGTGGTCAACCAGGCCCGGGTGAACCGCATCGGTGACCCCGTAGCGTACGAACTGATGCCCGGCGAGAACGTCCGGCCGATGGCCCAACCCGACTCGGCGGTGCGCAACCGGGCCCGGATGCTCGACCACCAACTCTGGGTCACCCGATATCGACGTGACGAGCGCTATCCGGCTGGTGAGTATCCCAATCAGTCGGCGCCCGGCGAGGGCCTCGGCGCCTGGACCTCGGCCGATCGACCCCTTGTCGGCACCGACGTGGTGCTGTGGTACGTATTCGGCGCCCACCACTTCCCCCGCCTCGAGGACTGGCCGGTGATGCCGGTGGTCAAGGTGGGCTTCCAACTGCGGCCCGTGGGATTCTTCGACCAGAATCCCGCCCTCGATGTCCCGCCACCTGTCGGGGAGTGCCATGCGGGGTCGCCCCGTCACCCGGGGTAACTGCTTGATTCCGATGAGCGGATGGGTTGAACCCGCAGCCACCCGAAATTCGACATAGTCTCGTCGTGCGGTTGTCGTCGAAGTAGCGGTTGTCGTCGAAGTAGGAGGAAGAATCGCCGTGTCCCTCAGCCCCGAAGGTGGCCCGAGTCCCGATATTCTCGCCCGCGCCGCGGCGGTCCTGGCGCAGGACCCGACGCCGCGCTCG
>JANMJD010000442.1:0-15907 GCA_031371195.1 Actinomycetes bacterium
CGTGGCCCTGGCGCCGATCATCCTCGGGGCCCTCAAGCCGCAGTACGTCTCGTTCCTGGTCGGCATGAAACAGTACGCCGGCAACTGGGCGTCGGCCACGTTCTCGTTCCGCGACAAGTCGATGGAGGACCGGATCAACGAGCGGATCGTCAAGTCCGCCGACAACCAGATCGACCAGATCGAGCCGCTGTTCGGCAAGGAGATCTCGGAGATCTTCATCCAGAAGGCCGTGGCGTTCCGGATGATGCACCCGATGGGACGCATGCACATCTCCGCGCTCATGCGCCATGTGGACTCGCTCGACACCCGCGTGCAGCGCGAAGGCGAGTTCGTCAGCAACGTCCTCACCGGCTGGAACTTCGGCGACGGTCACTGTCTCGACGAGCGACTGATCGCCGGTATGCAGGAACGGTGCCAATACGAGCCGGGCGACGTGATCGTCGCCTTCACCGAGTCCCAGCCGGCGTTCAGCAAGAAGGTGCAGTACCGCGTCATCGACGCCGCCCTCGGTCCCGTCGAGAAGGGCTGGTACCACAACGACGACGCCGCTCACGAGCAACCGTGGCTTCCCAACGGCCCGATCCCGCACACGGTCACCTGGACCCTGCCCGGCTACGTCGCGCCGGGCGTACCCCACCCCGGTACGGGCGGACGAACGTGAGTGCTCCGCCGAGCACGGGCAAGAGCCCGTGACCTCGGCCATCGTCGTGGGCGGCGGGCCGAACGGGCTCGCCGCCGCTGCTCGACTCGCCCGGGCCGGGCTCGAGGTGACGGTCCTCGAGGCCGGTGATGCGATCGGTGGCGGAGCGCGTAGCTCCGAGATGATCGTCACCGGGCTGGTGCACGATCACTGCTCGGCGTTCCATCCCATCGCTGCGGGATCAACGTTTCTCGGCTCGTTGGATCTCGCCGCGCACGGGCTGACCTGGCTGCAACCTGCGGTCGACTGCGTCCATCCGCTCGACGGCGGTTCGGCCGGAGTGCTGTACAAATCGGTCGATCGCACCGTCGAAGGACTGGGCGTCGATGGTCGGCGGTGGCGGCGGATGCTCGAACCACTGACGGCGCGTTTCGACGACCTGCTCAGCGACGCCACCCAACCGATCGTGCGGATACCGCGGCACCCCCTGCTGATGGCGCGCTTCGGTGCGGTCGCCGCGCTCCCGGCCACCGACCTGGCCCGGGTGTGGAGAACCGACGAGGCCAAGGCGCTTTGGGCGGGCGTTGCCGCCCATTCCTTCTACCGCCTCGACCGTCCGTTCACGAGCGCTGTCGGGCTGATGCTCCTCGTCGCTGGACACGCCAAGGGATGGGTGGTCGCCGAGGGCGGATCGCAGGCCATCGTCACCGCTCTGGCGGCAGTCGTCGAGCAGCATGGAGGCGTGATCGAGACCAACCGGCGTGTCACATCGCGGCGCGACCTGCCGCCGAGCGACGTGTTGATGCTCGATGTGTCGCCGTCGTCGGCCGCCGACATTCTCGGCGACCGGCTCCCGACCCGTATTGCTCGCTCGTACCGCAAATTCCGACATGGTGCCGGGGCATTCAAGATCGACTTCGCCATCGAGGGCGGTGTTCCTTGGACTGCTCCGGCGGCGCATCATGCCGGCACCGTTCACCTCGGCGGCGACCTGGACGAAGTCGTTGCCAATGAGCGAGCCATCCATCTGGGCTCCATGCCCGAGCGGCCGTTCGTGCTGGTCGGCCAGCAGTATCTCGCCGACCCGAGTCGCTCCGTCGGAAACGTTCATCCGCTGTGGACGTACGCCCACGTCCCCCACGGCTACGCCGGTGATGCGACCGAGGCGATCATTGCCCAGATCGAACGGTTCGCCCCCGGCTTCCGGGAGCGGATCATCGGTATGGCGGTGCGCTCGACCACCGAGATGTCGGTCGGCAATGCGAACTACGTCGGTGGGGACATCATCGGAGGAGCGTCCTCGCCGGGACAGCTCCTGTTCAGACCCCGGTTCGCCCACGATCCCTACTACACCGGCATCCCCGGAACCTACCTGTGTTCAGCGTCGACGCCCCCTGGGGCCGGGGCCCATGGAACGTGCGGCGCCAACGCCGCCGATCGCGCACTCGCCGAGTTGGGGCACTGACCCGGTTTGACCGCCGAACTGCGGATCCGCGTCATCGGCACAGGCCGGGCCGGTGGATCGTTTGCTTTGGCGCTGGCCGGCCGGGCCATCGTCGAGGAACGTGGACGAGGCGATCTTACCGACGCCGGCCACGGTGTCGACATCGTGCTCCTGGCCGTCCCGGACGCGGCGATTCCGGCCTGCGCGATGGCCATCGAACCCACCGGGGCCGTGGTCGCCCACATCAGTGGGGTGACGCCGCTCACATCACTAGCGCCGCACCGACGGGTGGCCTCGCTGCACCCGTTGGTCTCGATGCCCATCCCGGTCGAGGGTGCTCGTCGCTTGCGAGGAGCATGGATGGCTACCGCCGGTGATCCATTGATCCACGAAGTCGCCCGTCTGCTCGACGCTCGAACGTTCGAGGTCGACGATTCACAGCGGGCGCTCTATCACGCCACGGCGGCGATCGCTGCCAACCATCTGGTGGCATTGATGGGGCAGGTCGAACGATTGGCCGCACTGCTCGACGTGCCTGCCCGTCCGTTCCTCGAACTGGCGCTCGGGGCGATGTCCAACACCGTCGAGTCCGGCGCCGCCGCGGCCCTCACCGGCCCCGTTGCCCGCAACGATTGGGACACGGTCCGACTCCACGTCGCCGCGTTGCCTGCCGACGAACTCCCGCTGTATTTCGAGCTGATGCGCGCCGCAGCGTTGGTGGCCGGCAACGCAGTTCCGGGCGATCTCGACCGTGGACGACCATGACGCCACTCGCCGGGTCGTCGGTTGGAGCGACTCGCCGGTCGGCCGGCGATGCGCGCCGGGCCGTTCAATCGAGGGCGACGAGCCGGGGTCGGTTGGCCGCCAACCAGGCGGTGACGGCCATGATCACGATGCCGACGATGCACTCGTTGCGGCGGGGCCCGACGACGTCGGCGATGGCACCCTGGGCGAGCGAACCCAGCGGGTAGCTGGCAGTGAACGCCATGCCGTACAGCCCGAGCACCCGGCCGCGGAACTCGTCGGCGACCTGGGCCTGCACGGTGGTCAACAGCAGGACCCCCGATCCGACGGCCGTCGATCCGGCTACCAGCACGCACACCAGCCCCACGGCGTAACCGGGGGACAGCCCGAAGCCCACCACCGCAATGCCCAGTACGATCAGCAATACGACCAATACCCGCGAGCGGGCGTGGGTCTGGGTGGAGCGGCCGACGATGTAGACGCCCGATGCCGCCCCGAGCCCGAATGCTGCGCTGAGCAGGCCGTATGCGCCGGCGCCGACGTGATAGATGCGCTCGCTGAACGCCGGCGCGAGTTGCACGATGGGGTTTCCCAGAAATCCGACGGCCATCACCAGGAGTAGTGCCGTGGAGATACCGCGTTCGCCCCGTGCGTACGCCAGGCCGGCGCGGAGGTCGGCAATCACCCCGGTCTTCGTCGACGACAACGGTCGCGGCGTCGCCCGTACGAACCACAGCGCCAGCATCACGGCACCGAACGACACGGCGTTGCCGACGAATGCCCACAGCGGCCCGACCGTGGCGATGATCAGCCCGGCCAGCGCCGGGCCGATGGCGCGCGATCCATGGAATTGGATCGAGTTCAAGGCGACCGCAGCCGAGAGCTCGTTGCGCGGGACGAGGTCGGCGACGAAGCCCTGCCAGGCCGGCATCCCCAGGCCCATGAAGATGCCGCTCACCGCGGTGACGGCCAGGACCAGACCGGGGCTGCGGAGCTTGGCCACCCACAGAATGGCGAGCGCCGTGGCGGCAAGGGCCGAGGCACCCTGAATCCAGAACAGCATCTTGCGACGGTCGACGCGGTCGGCGAACGTGCCGGCGAGCGGGCCGCAGACCACCCCGGGGAACAGGCCGGCGAAGATCGACAGGCCGACCCAGATGTTGGAATCCGTCAACTTGAACAGCACGTAGGGTACGGCGGCACCCTGCAGCCAGGTGCCGATGTTCGAGATCAGCGCGCCGATCCAGAACAGTCGGAAGTCACGGTGCCGGAGCACCCGCCCAGGTCCCGCCGCGGGGGCGTCGCGGCGGATGTCGGTCACTCGGCGACGGCTCAGAACGTCGACATGGTGTCGAGGTCGCGCATCGCCGCCGCCGTGCGACTGGCCATCGCCACGAACATCTCGTCGCCGCGATCGCTCTGACGGGAGGCCCATGCTCCGATGATCGTCACCCAAGTGCCCTGAGCGATGCCGAACCGGTAGTCGTCCCAGCACTGTTCGAGCGAGTAGCCCGGGGCGTCGATGAGACCGTGGTACATCGCCACGAGTTCGCGTTCCCAGGCGCGGCGATCGTCGATCAGCAGGCTGGTGGCACAGAAGAAACCCAGGTCGCGAAGTGGCAGGGCAATCGACGCAGTCTGCCAGTCGACGGCGAAACAGGTCGTCCCGTCGAACAGCAGGTTGTCGAGTCGGAAGTCTCCGTGGACGATGCTGAACGGATCCATGCGAGCCACGCCCCACTCGCCGGCCCGCTCGGTGAACGACGCCAGCGTCGCCAGATCCTCGGCGTCGATCATGCCCTCGAACCGTGGGAGGAAGGCGTCGGTCGCCATCCGCATGTACATCTGGAACAGCTCCATCGCTGCAGCGGGTCCGTCGGGTGGTGCGTTGAACGTGCGGATCGATGGTTCGTTCCACAGCGGAGCCTGGATTGCCGCCATCGTCGTGACTGCTGCCCGGGCGTCGGCCAGTGAACACCCGGCGATCTGATCGCCCTGACCGGCTGGGGCCAGATCGTCGAGGACGAGCACGAACTGGAGTGCATCATCGGAGATGTCGGCGTGGTGGCATCGGGCGATGCCACTGCTCAGCCGTGGTGCGACCTGTCGGTAGAACGACACCTCGGCGGTGTACGCACCCGACTGCAACACCGTGGCATCGGGTCCGGCGAGCTTGACGGCCAGCCGGCGATCGCCGAGTTCGACGCGATAGCAATACGCCATCTGCCCGGTGCCGATCGGGGAGACCCCGGTGACCTCACCGACATCGTGGCCGAGCACCGATCGGAACCATTCGGTCGTGAGTTCGTCGGCCGTCTGCGGAATCTTCATCGCCCTATCCAACCTCACCGGGCGCCCTCGCGGCGATCTCATCGCCTGGGCTTCGAGCCTGCCGGCTGCCGCGGCGCAGTCCGTGTCGAGCAGACTGCGACCCGGCGCGCTTTCGGCGCCGATTTCGCGATCTGCAACGGGAGTGCCATTTGACCCTTGATCTGAAGGCCGCCGAGTTCACGTTTCAAGGGCTTCGACCAATCCCCGTGGCGGTCACGACGGTGCACGGCGAGCGGGCGAACGGCCTGATGTCGCTGTCGGGCGGCCCGGCGGGCATCATCCCGGAGGCGCCTCGGGCGACGGTCAGCATCACGAGGTACAACTTCAGCCACGACCTGATTCTCAACGGCGGGGTGTTCGTCATGCACGTGTTGAGCAATGACCCGGCGATGATCGCCACCTCGCTCGACATCCTGATGACCCTCGGGGGGAGTTCGGGCCGCTTGGGCGACAAGCTCGTCGGCCTGGAGACCAGGACCGGGGTGACCGGCGCGCCCATCCTGCTCGGGGCCCTGTCGTACGTCGAGTGCCGGGTGACGGGGAGCCTCGACAACGACGAGAACACCATCTTCGTCGGCGATGTGGTGGCCGCCGAGCGGTTGAACAAGGGCCGGAAACTCGACATCGGTCACGCCTGGTCGAAGCTCCCACCGGAGTGGATCGAGCAGTACGAACACAACCATCACCCCCAACTCGACCACTGCCGGATGATGCGCAGTCTGCCCTCGCAGGCGGTCGGGACGTGACCGCCGAGTTGGAGGAACGTCTACGGCGGGTCGAGGACCTGATGGAGATCCACCAGCTGTTCATCGACTACGGAATGCATCTCGACGCCGGCCGCTTCGACGACTACGCCCAGTTGTTCGCCGCCGATGGCGAGATCCGTCTCGGTCCCCTTGGTGCGGCCCGTGGGCGGGAGCAGATCCGCGAGACGATGACGAAGGCCCTTGACGGGCTGGTCGGAAAGACCTTTCACGTCATCTCCAGCCCCGTGGTACAGCTCGACGGCGATCGGGCCACGTCGGAGGTGATGTGGACGATGATTCAACGCGGTGACGATGGTCGGCCGGAAGTGGCCATGCTCGGACGCCACCGCGACGAACTGGTGCGCGAGGACGGCCGGTGGCGCATCCGTATCCGCCGAGGTTTGATCGACGTACCCAGCAGGTATCCCGGAGCCGCTACCCCGTCGGCGTGACCGGCTTCAGCGGTCCGCCCGTCGGACTTCGGCGACGAGCTTTCGCGGGGCGAGGCAGCAATAGCTCTCGGTGAGCAGCTCGGCGATCTCGGTCCAATCGGTCTCGTGGGTCAACGCCACACCGACGATGTCGGAGAACCAGACCGGTTTGAAGAAGGGTGCCCCGGCGTTGGCCAGGGCGACCAACTCGGGACCCGACGATCGGAACGTCAACACCGTCAGCGGCCCGTCCGAATTCGCGGCGGCCGCGTACGCCGGTGGCCAGGCATTGTCGATCGCCACCACATGGGCGAACGGGTGCGCCCTGACGCACCACCGTGTTCCGACCCAGGCCCGCTCCTCGCGGGTCTCGGGCAGGGCGAGGCAGAGCCGGCGCAGTCGCTCGACGATTCCGCTGTCGACCTTCAAGCGGACAACCATGGCGCCTACCTTCCACGGGCTCCCGGATAGATCCCCGACATCACCGTGAATCCGGGGATTCGTTTCACCCGGTCCGTCCAGCGTCGCAGGGCGGGATAATCGAGCAGGCTGATGCCGCCCTGGTCGGAGAGCATCACGTCGGGGAACAGGGCGAGATCGGCGATCGTCGGATGTCGCGCCGACGCCACCCAGTCGCGTTGCTGCTGCTCGTGGAACCACAGGTGGTTGTCGAGCACGCGGAACAGCCGATGCGCCCCGGCCCGAACCGTGTCGATGTCGAACGGGTAGCCCAGTGTGTCGTGCAGCCGGGCGGCCGAAGCGGTGTTGGTCGTGCCCTCGGCGAACTGCAACCACGAGGCGACCTCGCCGAGCAGACGGGGGTCGTCGGTCGGGTACCACCGACCGGTCGGGTCGTAGCTCGCGGCGAGGTACGTGAGAATGGCGTGAGCGTCGCGCAGGATGTATCCGTCATCGTCGATGACCGGAATGTGGCCGAGCGGGTTGATCGCTGCGAATGCCTCGCTCTTGTGTTCCCAACCGGGGAAGAAATCGATCGGGACCAGCTCGTACGGCACGTCGAGGATGGCCATCATCAGGCGCTGCTTGTAACAGTTGACCGAGAGTTCGTAGTCGTACAGCTTGATCATCAGACGTCCAGCACCAGGCGTTCGCCGAGCGACCGCGACACGCACGTCAGCATCCGGCTGTTGGTTGCCCGCTCCGACGCGCTGAGGTACACATCCTGATGATCGGGTACTCCGGCGAGCACGTCAACGATGCATGTGCCACATGCCCCCTGCTCGCATGACGACGGCAACGACACGCCGGCGGACCGTAGCGCATCGAGGATCGACGTCCCCGGGGGGACCGGCAATGTCATCGCCGAGCGGGCCAGTTCGACCGTGAAGGTCGACGAGGTGTCGATCGCCGTCGTGTTCTTGAAGTACTCGAAGTGGACGGCGTGATCGGGCCAACCGGCTGTCGTGGCCGCCGCTCGGGCCGCGTCGAGCATGGGGCCGGGACCGCACAGGTAGACGTGACCACCATCCTCGCCGTCGGCCATTATCTCGGCCAACGTCTCGGCGGTCTGGCGTGGTGAGTACCCGAGATGGGTGATCACGGCCGCTCCGAGTGGGCCGAGGCGGTTCACGAAGGCGAGGTGGTCGGCCGATTGGGCGAAATAGTGCAGATCGAACGGCAGACAGTCGGCCTGCAAGGCCTGGGCCATCGCCAACAGGGGAGTCACGCCGATGCCCCCGGCGATGAGGATGGTGCGGAACGAGTCACGGCGGAGGGGAAAGTTGTTGTGCGGCTCGGAGATCGTCAGCACGTCGCCCTCGTGCACGTCGTCGTGGAGGCACGCCGAACCACCGCGTGAGTCGGGCTCGCGCTTGACCCCGATCACGTAGTGCTCGAGCTCGCCCGGGCCGTTGACCAGGGAGTATTGGCGCGTCATTCCGTTGGGGAGATGCACGTCGATATGGGCGCCGGGCTGGAATGTGGGTAGTTGACCGTCTCGCCGGCGCAACTCGAACGAACAGATCGCCTCGGCGGTGATCGACTTGCGGGCCACGACGACCCGCGGCGCTCGTGACGGTGTCGCGGGAATGTCCTGCGGCGTCGAGACGGCCAGACGAACACGCTGGAGGGATGGGGCGATCGGTGGTGGCAGGGCGCGTGTTGCGGCACGACGCTCGATGTCGTCGCGTAGCCGGGAGAGGGTGCGGTGGTGATGCAACAGCTCCCTCAAGCGGTCCTGCTCCGCCGGAGGTTCGATCAGCAGACCACGTACGACCGACCGGGCCGAGTCGACGGGTTGCACGAAGAGCACCACGGTGTGGTGCCTTCCACCGTTCTCGCCGCTCAATTCGATCCACGTCGCGTCTCGTCCGGTCACTTCGGTGGCGGGCCAGGGTCGGTAGGCGGCCAGCTCCTCGATCACTGCGTCCGGCTCGGCGTTGATCGGCAGGTTGCGCAGGCCGAACGGCGTGGCCCCGACCAGCGTCGTCGGCCCGACCGGTGCGCCGGCCGGTTCTCCCGCCGGAGCGGTGCCGCTCCAGACCAGGCCCCACCGCTCGACGGCCGGAAACGAGATGTTGCGGATCATGCGCGCCGGCGAGTCGGCGGGATGCGCCGGGATGTACGTGCACCCGGCCGTGCGATTGGCATAGCGCCAGCCGTGGTACTGGCATTTCAGCTCCTGGCCCTCGTTGAGCCCGATCGACAGGCGAACCCCGCGATGCAGACAGCGGTTCTCCCAGACATTGACGAACCCGTCGTCGGCGCGCCAGACGGCGAGCTCGCGGCCGAGCAGTAGGCCGTGGAACACGTGGCGGAACGGCACGTCGTCGCTGCGGGCGATCGGGTGCCAGGCGTCGTCGGTCATGATGTCGTACCGGCCGGGATGACCGCATAGGTGAGACGCTTGGCGGTCAGCCAGCGCCGATAGTGGATGGCGCTCTTGTCGGCCCGGATCGGCGTCTCGGCGCGAGGGTCGAGGGGGAGCTTGCGGGGCCATTGATTTTCGAGGATCGGCTTGTCCTGTCCGAAGATCGTCTGCTGGAACCGACGTATCGCCGCGTCGGAGGTGACATCGTCGATCAGGCACAGGAAGTTGTGGGCGCGGATGGATTCCTCGGTCATCGGTTGATTGAACAGGGCGATGACGTCCATCCGCGACGGGTCGTCCGGGTTGGACTTGTACAACATCACGCAGTACGGATGCGGCACGCGGTAGATGTACTCCGACATCTGGCCGCCGGTCGAGCTGGCCGCCGCCTGGGGTTGGTAGAACAGACAGTGGGTGGCCAACACCTGCTCAGCGGTTGTTTCCACGTCGTAGTCGACGACCTCGGTGCGCGGCTCGGCGCCGAGGATGCCGGTATGGATGTACGGGAAGTGGCCCATGTCCAAGAAGTTCTCGACGGCCCGCGGGGCCGAGGTGGCGACGAGGATCGAGCCGCCGTTGAGCAGGCGCCGGTCGGCCTCGTCGCATTCGGGGATGTCGAAGATGTCGTGGTCGGGGGTACCCAGCGTTGTCCAGACGTAACCGAACTTGACCACCGAGGCAAGCAGCGTGCGGTCATCGGGCTTGTCGGCGACTCCGTGCCATACGTTCGGTCTACCCGTGTTCGACCGTGAGTAGCCGATCCGGTCGCCGAGCAGCATCGTGTGGTGGATCGCGCCCGGGGCGATTTCGTCGAGCGCACTGATCGCGTACCACTCGTGCAGCGCCACCGGATCGGTGCACACCGTCGGGCGGGTTGGGGCGTTGGTCATCAGGCGATCGTAGGAGGATGGTCCGGTCGCTCGGCCACAATGGGATCATGCACGAGTTCACCAAGATCTACATCGGGGGCGCATGGGTCGCGTCGTCGGGCGTCGGTTCCCTGGCCGTCATCGATTCGACCAACGAGGAGGTGCTCGGCTCGGTTCCGGCGGGGGTCTCAGCCGACGTCGACGCGGCAGCGGCAGCAGCCCGCGGCGCGTTTACCGGCTGGGCCGGCATTCCGGCCGAGGAGCGGGCAAAATTGCTGACCCGCATCGCCGATGCGCTCGACGCCCGCTCGGCGGAGTTGCTCGACGTGATCATCCGCGAGACGGGCATGGCCAAGGGTCCGTCGCAGGTCGCCCAGGTCGCGCACGCCATCGGTTCGTTCCGTATCGCCGCAGAACTGGCCGAGACGTTCGAGTACGAGGAACGGATCGGCAACGGCGTCGTCGTGCGCGAGCCGATCGGCGTCGTCGGCTGCATCACCCCGTGGAACTATCCACTGCGTCAGATCGCCGCCAAGGTCGCCTTCGCCATGGCGGCCGGTTGCACCGTCATCCTCAAACCGAGCGAGGTAGCCCCGCTCGATGCGTTCATCCTCGCCGAGGCGATCCACGAGGTCGGGCTGCCCGCCGGGGTCTTCAACCTGGTCTCGGGGGTCGGGTCGATCGTCGGCGAGGCGATGTCCCGCCACCCCGAGATCGACATGATGAGCTTCACCGGGTCCACACAGGCCGGCAAGAGCGTTGCCGAGCTGTCGGCCGGCACCGTCAAGAAGGTGGCGCTGGAACTCGGCGGCAAGGGACCGACGCTGATCCTCGACGATCTGTCGCCCGAGGGTTTCGTCACCGCGGTGACGACAGCGGTCGGTCGCTGTTTCCCCAACTCCGGACAAACGTGCGCCGCGTTGACCCGCTTGCTGGTTCCCTGCTCGCGTCTCGCCGAGGCCGAGGTCGCCGCGGCTTCAGCAGTCGAGGCCTTCACCGTCGGTAATCCGTTCGACGACGGCGTGCGCCTCGGTCCGCTCGCCTCGGCCGCCCAACGCGACCGGGTGCAGGGTTTCATCCGATCGGGACTCGACGAGGGTGCCAAGTTGATCGCCGGCGGTCCCGGTGCCCCGCAAGGTTTCACGACCGGGTTCTACGTCCGCCCGACCGTGTTCTCCGGGGTGCATCCCGACATGACGGTCTCGCGGGAGGAGATCTTCGGGCCGGTGCTCGTGATCGTTCCCTACGACGACGAGGCCGACGGCATCCGCATCGCCAACGACACCCCGTACGGCCTGTCGGCGGGCGTATGGTCCGCCGACCAGGCGACGGCGACCCGCGTCGCCCGGCAGTTGCGCGCCGGTCAGGTGGAGATCAACGGCGGCAAGTCCAACGGTATGACTCCGTTCGGCGGCTACAAGCAATCGGGCGTCGGGCGCGAATTCGGCCGTCTCGGCTTCGAGGAGTTCCTCGAGACCAAGTCGCTGCTGCTCTGAATCACTTTCTGCCCGACGGCGCAGTCCGCACTTGCTGCGACGTGGTGGACGTCACCCATAACCGATGCGGTCACTGCATGACCGGTCGGGCTGTCGCTGTTCCGTGGGGTAATACGATGTCACGATGTTCGCCCAGCGTTCACGGCAGCCGCCCGCGTCACCAAACGCAGCGGCGCTCAACAACGTGTGGATTGTGACGCTCGTGACCGACGCGATCATGGCCGAGATGCAGGATGCCGAGGGTCGCATCCATTTCGACACAGCCCTTGCTGGCGCGTCAGCCACCGCCGGGACCCTCCTTCTTCGCATGATGGCAGACCCAGTGCTCGACGCGAGGGAACCTGGCCGGGGGCTTTTTGTGACGAGGTCGACGACGCCGGCCCGCGATTGCTGGAACTCATGGCGTCGACCGCGCAAGCCGCCAATATCCCGTGGAGCAACCAGATTGTGGAGATCCCACCCGAGCATCGACCTCATGCGGCGTATGTCGATCTGGTGCGCCGCCTTGAACCGTTGGTGACACAGGTTCTGGGTGCGAACGCCATCCCCCGCGAGCAGTGGGCCGACCTCACCGCACTGTCTGCGGTCGATCTCGTGGTTCGGGCACGCGCAGTCGCTCCGGTCGGCATCGCCTCGAACATGATCGCCGCCGGTGTGGTTGCGGGAAGCAAGACCGTGCCTCACCCAATCCCCGGATGAACGCACGCTTGCACACATCGCGCGACGGCCAACCGGTACGCCGTGTTCGGCGTCGGCGTTGCCAGGTGGAGCGGAGCCACGGCTGACGGTCGCGTTGCACGCGGTGGCCCCGCGAAGCGGGAC
Organism: Actinomycetes bacterium; assembly: GCA_031371195.1. Taxonomy (GTDB): domain Bacteria; phylum Actinomycetota; class Acidimicrobiia; order Acidimicrobiales; family Ilumatobacteraceae; genus JANMJD01. The sequence goes on from JANMJD010000442.1 coordinate 12,354, forward strand.
TGATGTAGATCTGGATTTGAACCGCTCACACCTCCCAACTGAGGCGACTACGAGCCGTAGGCGCAGGCAACGGCGCGTATGGTGAACTCACGATGGATGCTTCTGAATTGTTTGACGTGCGCGGCTTGTCGACGATGGTGACCGGCGCGGCCAGCGGCATCGGCCTCGGCTATGCCCGGTGCCGATGGCGGCCAATGGCGCCGCCGTGACATTGGTGGACGCCGACCCTGACGGGCTAAAACGCGCCGTCGCCCGGCTGCGCGCTGAAGGTGCCGATGTCGCCGGCGAGGTTGCGGATGTGACGAAACCCGAGACGGTGCACGCGGCGGTGGCGGCGGTCCTCACCCGCAAGGGTCGACTCGATGTGCTCTTTGCCAATGCCGGGGTCAGCGCGGGGCCGGGCTTCTTGACGGGCGACGGGATCCGTAACGACGCCGCAGCTCTGGAGAACCTGTCGCTCGACACGTTCGACCATGTAGTCGGTGTCAACCTGCGCGGTGCGTTGGTCACGTTGCAGGCCGTGGTGCCGGCCATGAAACATCAGGGCGGCGGGCGCATCATCGTCACGACCACCGTCTCGCTGATGCAGACGAAAACACTGGTGAGCACGCTCTATGTCGCCTCGAAGGCGGCGCTCGGCCAGCTCGTACGGCAGGCGGCCCTGGAGTTGGCGAGGTACGGCATCCTGGTGAACGGCATCGCTCCTGGCCCGACAATCACCGGCATCGGGGGAGGGCGGCTGCGGGAGGCGGCGGCTCGGGCACCGTTTGAACGGGTCAACCCGATGCACCGCATCGGCACCGCCGAAGATGTGAAAGGGGCCGCTCTGTTCCTCGCCTCGGCCGCCTCGGCCTACGTAACCGGCACCCAGATCGTGATCGACGGCGGCGGTTGCCTCGGCCCCGCCGACTGATTGCCGCTCCATCGCGGGTGCGTATCTGCCGGTGTTCGCAACACGAACGGCGACCCGCCGCCGACGGCCGTTGAGGGTACGTAGTGGTTACTGATGACGCCGACGACGGGGGCAACTACATGGAGCTCATCGTCGAGACCTCGTGAGCGGCCGGTCGACGGTTCGCCACCGCCCGGGGTCGTGCCGGTGTGCGGTGCGGCGACAGTCACCGTCGAAGATCCTGGTCCGTGACTCGGGCATTCCTACGACGACGAAAAACAGGTGCACAGAGTTCGCCTCGGCGACACTCGCCGCCGCGCGCCGGACGTTCGATACCAGCACTTGGGCCGCTCGATCGTCCCGGAACCCACCCGGCCACGGTGGTGAGCTAGCGGTCGGTGAAGCGCTTTGCCTCGGCGACCAGGCGTTCGATACGGGCGGCGGGAGCCCACTGGCTGCCGTACTCGGCTTCCAGAGCGCTCAGGCGGTCGAGGACGTGAGGGAGGCCGAGCTGGTCGGCGTACCACATCGGGCCGCCGCGGTAGGCGGGCCAGTTGTAGCCGTTGATCCAGATGATGTCGATGTCGCTGGCCCGGATGGCGATGCCCTCGTCAAGGATCTTGGCCCCCTCGTTGATCATCGGCAGCAGCAGCCGTTCGGTGATCTCCTCAGCGGTGAACGTGCGCGGCGTGCGTCCGCTTGCCGCAGCCTTGGCGGCGGCGAACTCGCGCACGATGCCCTCGGTGATCGGCGAGGGCGACGACTTACGGTCGGCGTCGTAGTCGTAGTAGCCGGCCCCGTTCTTCTGGCCTCGGCGGTCGAGTTCGCACAGGCGGTCGCGGATCGTCGCTCCGTTGGAACGTTCCTTCACCCAGCCGATATCGAGCCCGGCGAGGTCGCTCATCTGGAACGGGCCCATGGCGAACCCGAAGTCGACGAGCGCTCGGTCGATCTCCCACGGCAACGCCCCTTCGTCGAGCAGCGCCTGCGCCTCGCGGCCGCGCTGGGCGAGCATGCGGTTGCCGACGAAGCCGTGGCAGACCCCGACCAACGTGGCGATCTTGCCGATCTTGCGGCCCGTCTGCATCGCCGTGTTGATCACCTCGGCCGACGTGTGGTCGGCACGCACGACTTCGAGCTGCTTCATCACGTTGGCTGGTGAGAAGAAGTGCATCCCGATGACCGATTCCGGTCGGTTGGTGGCCGCAGCGATCTCGTCGATGTTCAGATAGCTCGTATTGGTCGCCAGCACCGCCCCGGGCTTACAGATCGCGTCGAGTCGACCGAACAACTCGGTCTTGATGTCCATCCGTTCGAACACCGCCTCGACGACCATGTCGGCGGCGGCAAGGTCTTCGAGGGCCAGCGACGGGGTGATCAGGGTCATCCGTCGCTCGACCTCGTCCATCGAGAACCGGCCGTTGCGGGCACTGCGCTCGTAGTTGGCCCGCACGACGGCCAGTCCGTGATCGAGGGCGGCCTGCGAGGTCTCGACGATGGTCACCGGGATACCGGCGTTGACGAAGTTCATCGTGATCCCGCCGCCCATGGTGCCGGCGCCGATCACCCCGACGGTGTGCACGGGAATCGTCGGCGTCGATGCGGCCACATCGGGGATCTTCCACACCTCGCGCTCGGCGAAGAACACGTATCGCTGGGCGGCCGACTCCGAACTGGTCACGAGTTCGGAGAAGCGGGCGCGTTCGACGCGGATGCCCTCGTCGAACGGGAGGCTGACGGCCGCCTCGACGCACTGGATGATCGCCTCGGGAGCCTTGAAGCCCCGCAACTGCTTGGCGTGAGCGCGACGTACGTCGGCGAACTCCTCGGGAGGCATCGTTTCGACCGGGCGGTCGCTGACCTTGCGCAGTTCGCCGCCCCCGGCGACGATCTCGCGGGCGTAGACGACGGCATCGTCCCGTAGCGAGCCTTCGGTGGCGAGCCTGTCGATCAGACCCATCTCCAGGCACTCGGCGGCGGCGACATGGGCGCCCGACAGCATCATCTCCAACGCCCGTCGCGGCCCGGCGATGCGGGGCAATCGCTGGGTGCCACCGGCTCCGGGGAGCAGGCCCAGGTTGACCTCGGGCAGGCCGCAGCGGGCCGAGGGAACGGCGATGCGGTAGTGGGCGCAGAGGGCGACCTCGAGGCCGCCGCCGAGGGCAGTGCCATGAATGGCGGCGACGACCGGCTTGGTCGAGCTCTCCATCATCCGCTGCACGTCGAGCAGGCTCGCTCCCTGCGCCGAACCCCCGAACTCGGAGATGTCGGCTCCGGCGATGAACGTGCGCCCAGCGCAGATCAACACGATCGCGGTCGCGGTCTCGTCGGCGATCGCCTTCTGAAACGCCTGATGCAGTCCGTCGCGGACAACCGCGCTGAGCGCGTTGACCGGTGGCGAATCGAGCGTGATGACGGCGACATCGCCGTCGAGCGTCAGGTCGGTGGCTTGGTTGATCGAAAGCCTAAAAGCCCATGTTCTGGCGTTCGTCTCGGCCTACAACTTTGCCAAGCACCTCAAAGCTATCCGCTGGAAGACCCCCTTCGAGGCCGTCTGCAACGCCTGGACGACAACACCAGAAATCTTCAAACTCAACCCACGTCACCTCATCCCGGGACCAAACACCTAGTGGAGCGTACGACGCGGTTGACGATGCTGCTG
>JANMJD010000466.1:0-3489 GCA_031371195.1 Actinomycetes bacterium
GGCCTCTACCCGTCACGGTCGTAGCCGAGGAGACGCACGATGGAACCCTTTATCGCTGAAATCAGGCTGTTCACCTTCAACTTCGCCCCCAAGGGCTGGGCGTTCTGCGACGGAGCCGTGCTGCCGATCAGCCAGTACACGGCCCTGTTCTCATTGATCGGCACGATGTACGGCGGCGATGGTCGCTCGACGTTCGCCCTGCCGAATCTGCAGGCATCCGTGCCGCTCGGTCAGGGCGACGGACCGGGCCTGAGCCCGTATGTCTTGGGTGAGACCGGCGGCACTGCGACGGTCTCACTGACCGAGGCTCAATCCGCCGCCCACATGCACGTCGTCAACGCGGCGACCACCGGGAGCGTGGCGTCGCCGTCGGCCGCCGTGTGGGGCAGCGCGATTGTCGCCCGACAGGGTGTCCCGCTGTACGCCGCGGCCTCGGGAACGGCGATGGCGATGAGCCCGGCCGCGATCGGCTCGGTGGGGGGCGGTGCGGCACACAACAACATGCCGCCATATCTGGGGCTGAATTTCTGCATCGCGCTCGTGGGCATCTACCCACCGCGTTCGTGAGTTCGCCCGGCCGCGGGGCCGGGATGTGTTGACGTCAAGTGAATGAGTTGAAGTCGGAATCGATGCGGGACCCGGGCAGCGCTCGGGTACGGAGACAAGGGGTGGGTCGATGACTCAAGTTCAGGTGCCACACGCAGTGGTACGCCGGGATCGCCGACGGCGGTTCGCCGGGGTCGTCGGAGCGGCGGCACTGACGCTGTCGTTCGTTGCCGTCGTCCCCGGCGACATGGCGTTCGCCGCGGGGTCGGTCGCCGTCGATCGCACGGACGACACCGCCGCGGCGACCGCCTGCACCGCGGCGGCCAATGACTGCAGCCTGCGCGGGGCGACAATCTTTGCCAATGCCAACCCGGGTACGACGATCAATGTCCCGGCGGGCACGTACCAGTTGACGATCGACGGCAACTCCGAAGCCGGCAACTGCGGTGATGCGACGCTCGGCGACCTCGACATCGCCGGCAACACGACGTCGATCGTCGGCGCAGGCGCGGCCACGACCGTCATCCGACAGACGATGCCCAATGACCGGGTGATCTGCGTCGATCAGAACCTGGTCGGCGGCTTCAACTTCTCGATCTCCGGGGTCACGATCACCGGCGGGCGCGAGACCCACGGCGTGGGCGGCGGCGGGATGATCGCCGGAGCGACCAGCGACGTCACCACGGTCACCAACGTCGTGTTCGACGACAACCGGGCAACCGGGACCGGCAGCCCCGTCGGCGGCGCGCTGGCCAGCGGCAAGGGAACGCTCAACGTCACCGGTTCGACGTTCACCAACAACCAATCGGCCGGCAGTGGGGGGGCGATCTACTACTCGGCGCTCAACGCCGCCGGGACGCTGACCGTCGGCACCTCCACCTTCACCACCAACGCCTCGACCGGTGGCAATGGCGGCGCAATCCTCGGCTCAGGAACATCAGCAACCCACACGATCAGTAAGAGCACGTTCGCCGGCAATACGGCTCCGGGAACGGGCGGCGCGGTGGCCGACGAGTCGGGCACGATGAGCATCGACCACTCGACGTTCGTGACCAACTCGGTGACCGGCACCGGCCGAGGCGGCGCGATCGGATCGATCGACGGCGCGGGCCACAACGTCACCATCACCTTCTCCCGCCTGATCGGCAACACCGCCGCAGCCCTGAATGGCAGCGCGCTGTACGGCGGAACCAGCAGCGCGATGACGGCCGATCAGAGTTGGGGGTCGATCCCCGGCGGCGCAGCGTTCGCCGCGGGCGCGGTCACGCTGACCAACAACCTCGACCTGGGGATCACATTCGCATCGTCGCCGCTGGTCACCAACCAATCGGTCGGGGTCAGCGCCAAGTTCTCGAGCCCCGCCGGTCAGCTGTCGGCCGCCGATGCCTACGCGTTCGTCGGGCTGCCGGTCGCCTTCTCGGCCACCAACGGGACAATCAGCGGAGCATCGACCACGATTCCGGCGAGCGGCGTCGCCACCGCCACGTTCACGACCACCAAGGCCCACGTCGACGTCGCCACCCAGGGCTTCGCCGGTGTCACCGTCGACGGAGAGACCCGCCAGGTTCCAACGAACACGGCGGCCGCCGTGACGACCACGGCAGTCACCTCCGACTCCCCCGACCCTTCTGCGAGGGGGGCGGCGGTCACGGTCGGCTACACGGTCACCGGGGCGCAGGGCAACACGCCGACCGCCCCGGCGGGCAATGTCACCGTCTCCGACGGCGTCGATTCGTGCACGGCATCGGTCGTTGCCGGCCAATGCGCGCTCACCCTGTCGACCTCCGGGTCACGGACGCTGACCGCCGTGTACGCCGGTGACGCCAATTTCTCGACGAGCGCGTCGACCGGTTCCGGTCACACGGTCAATCCACCGGTCGTGGTCACCCCGATCATGACCGAGATCCTCACCGCCAGCCACCTCCACACCTGCGGACTCCAACCAGATGGAACAGCCGATTGCTGGGGCAGCAACACCTACGGGCAGGCCACCGACCAACCCGGCCCCTATACGCAACTCACCGCCGGTTCGTATCACACCTGCGGACTCAGGCCCGACGGCAGTGCCGATTGCTGGGGCAGAAATGACAACGGGCAAGCCACCGACCAAACCGGCCCCTACACCCAACTCACCGGCGGCGGCAGTCACACCTGCGGGCTCAAAACCGACGGCAGCGCCGACTGCTGGGGCGACAACACCGACGGACAAGCCACCGACCAAACCGGCCCCTACACCCAACTCACCGCCGGCTTCGCCCACACCTGCGGACTCAGGGCCAACGGCAGCGCCGACTGCTGGGGCCTCAATGCCACGAACCACACCGGCCCCTACACTCAGCTCACCACTGGCTACGAACACACCTGCGGACTCACCACCCTCGGCGCAGCCGACTGCTGGGGCACAGTGACGCTCGTCGACTACGGGCAGGCCACCGGCCGACCCGGCCCGTACATCCAACTCACGGCCGGTATGTCCTTCAACTGCGGACTCACACCAGCTGGTGCCACCGACTGCTGGGGCAACGGCAACGCCGGGCAACTCGGCTCCCGACCTGGCCCGTACACCCAGCTCACGACGGGTTTCCTGTTCATCTGCGGACTCACCACCTCCGGTGCCGCCGACTGCTGGGGCTACAACGTCGACGGGCAGGCCACCAACCAGGCCGGCCCGTACGGGCCCTATGTCCCGCCGCCGGCCCCCTCCGTGACGATCGACCAGGCGTCGGGTCAGGCCGACCCGACATCGACAGCACCCGTGCATTTCACCGCGGTCTTCAGCGCCCCGGTCACCGGCTTCGCCACCGGCGACGTGACCTTGTCCGGTTCGGCCAACGCCACCACTGGAACCGTCACCGAGGTCGCCCCGAACGACGGCACCACCTACGACGTCGCCGTCACCGGCATGACCACCGACGGCACCGTGACCGCCACCGTCGCCGCCAA
>JANMJD010000496.1:0-18069 GCA_031371195.1 Actinomycetes bacterium
AGCAGCCGAGCCCGCCGGTGTGGATCCCGGGTGGTGGATCGGTCGAGACGTGGGACTTCTGTGCCCAGAACGACTTCGTCTACGGCGCGCTCACCTACTACGGCTACAAGATGGTGCGCGAGACCGTCGCCTCGTACTGGCGCCAGGTCGAGGCCGCCGGCAAGGACGACAACCCGCACCGCCTGGCCGTCACCCAGTTCATCGGGGTCGCCGATACCGACGCCGAGGCCCGCAAGCTCTACCGCGAGCCGGCCGAATACTTCTTCAATCGGTCGCTGCACGTGTATCCGGGCTTCACCGATCCGCCCGGGTATGTCACCGAGGCGTCGGTTCGGGCCCGCTACAAGTCGCAGGTTCGAGCTGTCGCCCGGGCCAAGCAGTCGAAGCACGACCTCACCTGGGACGAGATGCTCGAGAACGGCTACGTCGTCATCGGCAGCCCCGACACCGTACGTGAACAGCTCGAAGAGGCATCGCGTGAGCTGCGCATCGGGCATATGTGCGCCATGCTGCAGTTCGGCAACATGAGCGACGAGCTGACCCGTTACAACACCCGGATGTTCGGCGAAAAGGTCGCTCCCGGGCTGCGCGGACTGTTCGACGAGTACGACGATCCGTACTGGCCGAGCCACGCCGTCGGCGGTACCCATTTCAACGAGGTCGAGGCAGGTTCGGTCAAATGAGTTCGACCGACAAACGGCTGGTCTACCTCTTCGGCATCGCCGGCAACCCCGAACTCTCCCCGGCGATGCGGGCCTTGGCCAACGACGGCTGGGACATCGTCGTCCCCGATCTGCCCGGATTCAACGGCAAGGCCGGCTTCGTGGCGCCGTCGTCGTACATCGACTGGCTGACCGTGGTGTGGGATGCGCTCGACGCGACCGGTGCCCTGCCGTGCCCGGTCATCGGCGCTTCGCTCGGGGGAATGCTGGCGACCGAGTTGGCCGCGTTCCGTCCCGAAGCGGTCACCAAGTTGGCCTTGCTCGCCCCGTTCGGGATCACCGATGCCGACGATCCCGGTTTCGATCTCTATGCGACGCCGGCCGCCGAACGGATGGGCCACCTGTTCGCCAAGGGCGTGCCCGACGCGTTCAACGACCGCTTCGGCGAGCTGGGCACCGAGGAGGCTCCCGTCGCCCGATATCTGTCGGATGTCGCCGCCGCGAATCTGCTGTGGCCGTTCGGCGAGCGCGGCCTGGCATCGCGGTTGCATCGCATCGCCGCTCCGCGGCTCACCCTGTGGGGAGACCTCGACGAACTGCGCCCGGTGGGGACTGCCGCCCGCTGGGGCGACGTCGACGTGATCGCCGGAGCGGGTCACCTGATGGAGTGGGACGCACCCGACGAAGTCACCACCCGCCTCCGGTCGTTCCTCGCCTGATCGGTTCAGGTGCGGCCGGTCAAAGGTTCCTCAGGATGAATTCGTCGTTCTGCGGTGGAGAACGCTCATTAGGTCCGAAATGTCACGTCTGTAATAGGGTGTGTCAGCGGACACGTGGGAGCGGGGAGACCCGACTCGTACCAGGTGTTACGCGGTGATGCACACGCATCGACGATAAATCAAGAATCTACTTCAGAGGGGGAGTAACCAGATGAAACGACGAATTTTGGCCGCGTCAGCAGCAGGACTCATGGTCCTGGGCGCGTGCGGCAGCAGCAAGACCGCCGATGCGCCTGCGGCCACGACTGCAGCCGGGGCAGCCGCCACGGACGCCGCTCCGGCGACCGATGCCGCTCCGGCAGCCACGGACGCTGCTCCGGCGGCGACCGATGCCGCTCCGGCAGCCACGGACGCAGCTCCAGCGGCGACCGACGCGGCAACCCCGTCCGGCGGCGGCGGATTGGTCGGCGACAAGCCGGCGACCGCCGGTGAAGGCTGCGGCCTGAACAACGGCAAGAAGGCCGAAGGCGCCCCGATCGTGCTCGGAAACGTCACCACTTCGGTGCCCGGTATCGACTTCTCGACGGGCCCGGCGATGATGGACGCGTACTTCACCTGCGTCAATGAGAACGGTGGCATCAACGGCCGCCCGATCGTGATGAAGATGGAGAACGACAACCTGAAGCCCGAGGACGCCGCCGCCGCCGCCAAGAAGCTCATCGAGACCGACAAGGTCGTCGCCATGGTCGGCGGCTTCTCGATCATCGACTGCCCGGTCAACCAGGACTACTACGAGTCGGTCGGCTACAACGTCATCGTTGCGGGCGTTCCGGGCGAGTGCTTCTCGTCGCCGGCCATCGCCGCTGTCAACATGGGCCCCGGTTACTCGGCCCTCGGCGCCGCGCAGATCGTCATCGCCAAGGGTGCCAAGGGGAAGATGGTCACGATGACCAACAAGACCCCGACGTCGGACTACAACAACTCGCTCGCCGGCGCGTACGCCAAGGCGAACGGCATGGAGTGGGAAGACATCCAGATCACCCCGCCGATCGCCGACCCGGCGACCGAGATCCGCAACGCCGTCAACAAGGCGGGCAAGGGTGGGGCCGTCGTGCTCAACTACACCCCGCCGGAGGGTCTCGCGCTGCTCAAGGCCGCCGAGGAGCAGGGCCTCATCGACGACGTCATCTGGGGTTCGTCGACGCCGCTCAACGACAATTCCGTCGCTGCTGCGCTTGGTGCCGCCTGGAAGGGCAAGCTGAACGTGAACGCCGAACTCTCGATGCTCGACGATCCCCGCCCGGAGATGGAGCTGTACCGCCAGGTGTCGAAGAAGTACAACCCCGACGCCCCGCTCGGCTCGTTCCAGCAGATGGGCTTCATGATCGGCCGCGTCATCGTCAAGACGCTGATCGACATGGACCCGGCCCAACTCGATGATCCCAAGGCCGTCAACGCGGCGATCAAGGACATCAAGAACTTCAACACCCACATCGTTTGCAAGGCGTGGTACTTCGGTGGCCTGCCCGACGGCAACGTGCCGAACAACGTCGACAACAACGTCGTTCCCAACGGTACCGACGTGATGGAGTCCGACAAGACCTGCTTCGATATCGCCGAAGTGGAGCCGATCCTCACCGCCGTCCGTGCCGCTGAGAAGGCTCAGAGCCTGAACGTCGGCTGATCTGCCTCCGGGCGGATTACTAGTAGTCAAAGGAAACGACCTCGATATGCCAGGTCTTGGTATTTTGTGGCCTTTTATCATTCAAGGCCTGGCCTTCGGGGCCATGTATGCGGTGACCGGTACAGGACTTGTCGTCCTGTACCGGACCACCGGTGTGGTGAATCTCGCCTTTGGTGCCATCGGCGCCATGGGCGCTCATGTTGCCTGGTCCCTGATGGGTGGGAGTCTGAAGAAGCCCACACCCACAGCCCGAGGGATGCAGATCCTCGCCTACCCGGCACTAGTCATCATCTGCGCCCTCCTCACGCTGTTGTACGGAGTGTGGATCGCCCCCAAGCTCGCTCGCCGCGATCCTCTGGTCAAGGCGCTCGGCATGCTCGGCGTGGCGTTGTTCCTGATGGGGATCATGAAGGAGCGCTGGGATACGTCCAAGCCCCGCAGTGTCTCGTTCCCCACCAAGACGTTCAAGCTGTGGGGCGCGGTCGTCACCTCGACCCAAGTCATTGCCCTCGTCCTCGCCATCGTCGTCGTGATCGTGGTGACGGTGTTCTTGCAGCGGACCGAAACCGGTACGGCGATGCGCGCCGTCGCCAATGATCGCGATGTCGCTGCCCTGCTCGGTGTGCCCGTCCGCCGAGTCGAGGCGATTGCCTGGCTCGGATCGGGCATCATCTGTGGCACCGTCTTCCTCATCCTTCCCGATCTGTTCAAGCGGATCGACCAGGGAACCCTGACGTGGTTCGTCATCGGTGCCCTCGGCGGCGCCATCGTCGGTCAGTTCAAGTCTTTGTGGATCACCTTCTTCGCCAGCATGGGAATCGGAGTGCTCGAGTCGGTGCTCACCCCGTTCGAGAAGAACTGGGCGTTCCTCAGCACCTATCGCAAGATGACCCCCTTCCTGGTGGCGGTCATCGCCATTCTGTGGATCAGTCGTCGGCGCACGGTGGTCCTCGCCGGCCGGGAGATGCAGTGACAACCACCGAAGCGCACGCACCAGCGCACTCACGGGCCAATCCACTGGCGATCGTCGGCAAATTCACCGGCCACCGACTGTTCCAGCCGGTGATGGTCGCCGTCGTCCTGGTCGTCGCCCTGTTCGTGATCCCCGCGGCGTTCGATTCGTATTGGGTGGCCAACTTCACCCAGATGGCGTTGTTCGCCGCCCTGGCGGCCAGTGCCGGCATGCTCTACGGCCGGGTCGGTCTCGTCTCGCTCGGTCAGGTCGCGCCGTACGGCATCGGTACGTGGGTGACGATGCGGCTGGCGTTCGCCACCTCGTTGCCGTATCCGGTGCTGCTGATCATCGGCGGACTGCTGGCCATGGTGCTCGGCGTGCTTATCGGGCTTCCGGCGCTGCGGGTCAGTGGTTTGTACCTCGCCCTGGTCAGCCTCATGCTGGTCGCTGCCGTCGAGATCGTGCTCGGTGAGATCAAGTTTCCCAACGGCGGTACCGGGTTCAAGGGCATCGTCGACCAGATCGGGGGCATCACCGCCCTGCGGCGTCCGTCGTTCGCGATCGGCGACACCGCCTACTACAGATTCGTGGTCATCGGCTCGTTCGTGCTGTTCATGATCGCCGCCTACGTGCTGTCGTCGAAGCCCGGTCGTGCCTGGGCTTCGATCCGTCAGAGCGAGGCCGCCGCGCTCACCGCCGGTATCGACGTCACCCGCTACAAGATCTACGCGTTTGCGCTGGCCTCGTTCATGGCCGGGGTCGCCGGCGGGCTGTTCGCCGGCACGATTCCCAAGGGTATGAGTCTCGACGCATTCAACCGCCAGGCCGCCATCTTCCTGATTGCTGCGGTCATCATGGGCGGCATCCACAGTCTGTGGGGTGGGGTGCTCGCCGCATTCTTCGCCACCTGCCTGCTCAAGTTCCTCACCCAGAACGTCGTCGGTCACGGTTTCTGGACCCGGTTCAACCTGTCGTTGTTCGGTTTCGGGTTGATGTTGAACCTCGTGCAGTCCTCGAAGGCCGCCGACAAGAAGGGGGTGGCGGCGTGATCAAGATCGACGGATTGACCGTCCGCTTCGGCGGCGTGGTGTCGCTCGACAGCATGACCGTCGAGTTCCCGACTGGCACTTGCGGACTGATCGGCCCGAACGGGGCCGGCAAGACCACGTTCTTCAACGTGATGTCGGGCTTCGTCACCCCGGCGAGCGGATCGGTGACGGCCGAAGGCACCGACATCTTGGCGATGCCGGACTTCAAGCGGGCCCGATGGGGCCTGCGACGCACCTTTCAGACCGAGCAGGCGATCGAAACGCTGTCGGTGTTCGACAACGTCGCCACGGTCTACGAGCACACCGGTGGGAGTGGGGCCGGTCGTAAGGCGGCGGTCAACGACGCCATCGACTTCGTCGGTCTGGGTGATGTCGCCCATGCGAAGGTCGGGGTGCTCGGAGCCAAGGAACGCCGTTTCGTCGAGGTCGCCCGCGCCGTCGTCGGTTCGCCGAAGGTCGTGATGCTCGACGAGCCGGGTGCAGGGCTTCCCGAGGAGGAGACCGAGCATCTCGGCCAGATCGTGCGGGGTATTCCCAACAAGGTCGGGGCGACGGTGATCCTCGTCGATCACGACATGAGCCTGGTGCAGGGTGTCTGCGACTGGACCGCGGTGCTCGACTTCGGTCGATTGCTCGCCTCGGGACCGACCGGCGACGTACTGCGCGATCCCAAGGTGATGCAGGCCTATCTCGGCGTGGAGGACATCTCATGAGCGCGTTGACCATCGAGAACGTCGTCGTTGCCCGCGGTGGACGGCCTGTGGTTCAGGGTGTGTCGATCGACGTTCCCGCCGGTGAGGTCACCGGATTGCTCGGCGCCAACGGCGCGGGCAAGTCCAGTCTTGCGTTGGCGATCTCGGGCTTGCTCCGTACGGCTTCGGGTTCGATCACGGTCGACGGCCAGGAGATTTCGAACAAGCGCCCCGATCAGGTGCGCGCCGCGGGTGTCGCGGTTGTGCCCGAGGGTCGTCGTCTGCTTCCGAATCTGACGGTCGCCGAGAACCTGCAGGTCTCCCAGTTCGGCGTTCCCAAGGCCCAGGCTGCGGCCGGCATCCAGTCGATGCTGGCCCTGTTCCCGGAGCTGGAAAAACGGCGGGGCCAACCGGCCAAGGCGCTTTCCGGTGGCGAGCAGCAGATGGTCGTACTGGCGATGGCCCTGGTCGCCAACCCGAAGATCCTGGTCATCGACGAACTCTCGCTGGGCTTGGCGCCGATCGTCGTGCAGCGGTTGGTACCGACCGTGCGGGATGTCGCGGCGAAGCAAGGCATCGGCGTGCTGCTGATCGAGCAGTTCGCCCACGTCGTTCTCGGGCTGGCCAAAACCGCGTACGTGATGGAGGGATCGAAGATCCGTTACCACGGCAGCGCCCAGGAACTGAAGGACAATCCCGACCTGCTGCACTCGGCCTACCTGCTGCGCAAGTAGGCGAGTGGCGGTCGGCCGAACAAGGAGACTGCCGATGGCACCGCAACCCACTGCCGGACCACGGATCGGGCACATGGTGCTCAACGTGCGCGACGTCGAGGCGTCGCATCGCTTCTACACCGAGGTTCTCGGGTTCGAGCAATGCGCCGAAATGGCGCCCGGCAGCCGCATCGGCACGATGCGCTTCTATCGCAGCGACCCGAACTATCACCACCATCTCGCCCTCGTGCAGACCAAAGAGGTGGCCGACGAGCCTCGCCAGTGGCACATCCTCAACACCCACGCGGGCGTCAACCACATTGCTCTGGCCTACGCCGACCGTGACGAGTTCCTCGCTCGGGTGAAGTACCTGCAAGACATCGGCGTCGACTTTCTCCAGCGCGGCAACCACGGAATGACCCACAGCGTCTACATCCAGGACCCCGACGGCAACGGGATCGAGGTCATCTACGATCTGCCGGCCGAGGTGTGGGAAGGCGACGTGAACGCGGCGTTGAACTACTTCGAACACATGCCGCTCACAGGCGAGGAAGCCCTCGTGGACGACGACAACTACAAGGTTTTCACCGCCCAGCCCTCCGCATGACCGGCTGGAATCTGGCCGACATCGTCGAGACGATCGCCCGCGCACAGCCTGACGCACCGGCGCTGATTCATGGCGGACGGACGACCACGTGGGCGCAGATGGATCGCCGCGCCGATGGCATCGCCACCGCGCTTGCGGTCGTGTTCCACGGCGCGTTCGCCGAGCGGTGTGCCGCGGTTCGTCCCTTGGCTCCGCTCGTACGAACATGGCTGTGGGTCGATGACGGACCGACCCGTGCCCTGACTGGGCGATTCCCTACGAGACGGCGACGGGCACGCCGCCGGCGGGCGAACCGTGGGAGAGAACCGGCGACGATCTTTTCTTCCAATACACCGGGGGGACGACGGGCTACCCGAAGGGGGTGATGTGGCATCAGAACGACCTGGTGCAGGTCATCGACAACGTCGGCAAGATCCGCCTTCCCGAGCACGCCGATCTGCAGGTCATCGCCGATCGCCTGACCGATCGACCGCCCCGCAACATGCCGGTCGCCCCGCTGATGCACGGCACCGGTCTGCTCAACGTGCTGACCAACCTGCTGGTCGGCGGGTGCGTCCTCACCTTGTCGTCGCGCAGTTTCGATGCGGTCGAGATGCTCGACACGATCGAGCGGGAACGGGTTGGTTCGATGTCGATCATCGGCGACGCCCCATGCCAAGCCGATGGTCGGCGCACTCGATGCGTCGCCAGGGCGTCGGGACATCTCCAGCCTGCGGGTGGTCACGTCGAGCGGAGTGATGTGGGCGGCAGAGACCAAAGCGGCGATGCTTCGTCACAACGACCGATTGGTGCCGGTCGATGGCTACGGCTCGACCGAAGCGTTCGGTGTCGCCGTCGACATCACGACCGCAGCTCAACGGCGAACGACGACCGGCCGGTTCGTCGCATCGTCGACAACCAAGGTGCTCGCCGACGGCACGATCAAGCTGCTCGGCCGGGGCAGCCAGTGCATCAATACGGGTGGTGAGAAAGTCTTCCCGGAAGAGGTCGAGGAGGCGCTCAAGTCCCACCCGTCGGTAGCCGACGCGGCGGTTGTCGGGGTCCCCGATGATCGCTTCGGCCAGGCCATCATTGCCCTCGTGGAACCGACTGCCGAACAGCAGGTCGACGAATCGACCCTGATCACCCATGTGAAATCGCTGCTGGCGGGTTACAAGGCCCCGAAGCGAGTTCTGCAGATGCCCTCCGTGGGTCGCGCCGCCAACGGCAAACTCGACTATCGCCGCCTGACCGAAGTGGCCGTCACCGCGGGCGCTACAGCCCGGTGAAGACGGGGTCGCGGCGTTGGGCGGTGGCGCGCACCCCTTCGCGGAAATCGGCGGACTGACGCAGGCGGGCCTGTTCGGGTTCCTCGCGAGCGAGTGCCGCTCGGTAGGCATGGACCAACGGGCCGCGCATCGTCTGGCGGATGGAACGCACGGCCAACGGAGCAGACTTGGCGATCTCGGTCGCGAAATCCTGGGCGGCCTCGCGTAGCGACTCGGCGGGGACCAGGCGGTCGCAGAGGCCCATCCGCAGCGCCTCCTCACCGCCGACCCGTCGCCCGGTGTAGAGCAGGTCGAGCGTGGCCTGATGCCCGACGACGGGCGGCAACGTGGCCGTGAGCCCGAAACCGTGGTGGAAGCCGAGGCGGGCGAAGTTTGCAGAGAAGCGGGCGTCGGGGGCGGCGATGCGAAAGTCGGCAGCCATCGCCAACCCGAGGCCTCCACCGATCGCCGCGCCCTGCACGGCGGCTACGATCGGCAGGGGCTGGGCAATGAGTCGAGTGGCCATCGCGTAGAGACCGTCGCCGGCTCCAGCGGGGGAGGCGAAGTCGGCGCCGGCGCAGAAATGGCGTCCTTGGCTGCATAACACCACGACTCGACAAGGGGTTGAGGCAGCCAGGTCGTCGCACGCGTCGGCGAGTTGGGCGATGAGGGCGGTGTCGAAGAAGTTGTTCGGCGGACGGCAAATCTCGAGGGTTGCGATGAAACCGTCGAGTGTGATCGCAACGTCACCGGTCGGTGAATCGGCTTGACCGCGTGGAACCATCGACATCGTGGGGACTGTAACCCTTGTCACAGCCGGCCGGTAACGGCCGAATTGATGGGCGTGAGAATTTCCCAATACGTCGTGTTCGTCTGGACGCTCACCGGCGTGTTGACGACGGCGGCGATCATCGGATCGATGCGCAGCTTCCTGCTCACGGTGATCGGCGGTGTCGCCATCGGCATGATCGAGTCGGTGCCCCGATGTGGGACCGAGGCGAGAAGATTGGCATTGGCGACTATCGACCGGCGTTGTCGTTCGTGATGGTCACCCTGGCCTTGCTCTGGTCGCAACGCAAGGAGACCTGGAATGAGTCGCGCTGAGCTCTCGATCGATACGCGTCGGCTCATGGTTCCGACGATCCTGCTGGTCACCGTGGCGCTCCTGGGGGTGTTGGCCCCGGGCAACATCGGTTTCGTTGGCTCCACCTGGGCTGCGGTGGCGATCACTGCGGCGGTCCAAGGCCTCATCGCCCTCTCGGCGGGGATGCTCTTCGGACGAGCGGGTCTGTTGTCGCTCTGCGCCGTTTCGTTCGTCGGTATCAGCGCGTGGGTGAACGCGTGGCTGGTGGTGCACGCGTCGTTGCCGTTCTTCGTCAACGTTCTGATCGGTGCGATTGCCGTCGTTCCGTTTGGCATTCTCGTTGGAGGCCTCGCGGTGCGCCTGCGAGGGGTCAATCTGGCGATAGTCACGCTCACCTTCGCCGCGGCCGTCGTCGGGGTGTTCGGGTCCCACAAATTTCCTGGCTCGCAGGACGACACAAACCGGGGCAGCCGACCCGTCGGATTCTCGAGCACGAGGTCGGCGCCGGCGCGCAGGGAGCACTGCAATGAGCGGGCTGCAGATCACCGATCTCGTGGTGCAACGTTCGGGTTCGACGATCGTCGACGGTGTCAGTCTGGCGATTCCTGCCGGTGAGGTGACGGTGCTGTTGGGGGCCAACGGCGCGGGCAAGACCACCCTGCTGGAAGCATTGTCGGGGGTGATCCCGTCGTACAAGGGTGCAGTCGTTCTCGACGGCCGCGACCTCACGAAGGCGGCGCGGTATCAGCGGGCCCAGGCGGGCCTTGCCCATGTCGAGCAGGGACGATCGATCTTCCCCGACCTCACCGTCGAGGAGAACTTCCTGGTCTGCACCCCGGTCGCGCATCGAGCGGGGTTTCGAACTCTTTCCCGAGCTCGACAAGCGCCGCATGGCGCGTGCCGCCCTACTGTCGGGTGGTGAGCAGCAAATGCTCGTGATTTCGCGGGCGCTGATCAATCAGCCCGAGGTGCTGCTGCTCGACGAGATGTCGCTGGGTCTCGCTCCGACCGTGATCAAGCGGTTGATCCCGGTGGTGCGCCGCCTGGCCGACGAGGGTGTCGGGGTACTGCTGGTCGAGCAGTTCGCATCGTTGGCGTTGTCGATCGGCGACCGGGCCAGCGTGTTGGTCCATGGCAAGGTCGCCTTCGAGGGCTCGGCTGCGGCACTCCGGGCGAACCCCGACCAGCTTCGTGATCTGTACCTCGGTACCACGACCGACGTGGCGCACTGAGCGGGCGTCATCGGGTGCCGACGCTGCGGCACCGTTACGGCGTGGGCAATGCCAGATGCAGCACCTGGAGTTCGAACGCGGCGCGCAGGTCGTCGAGGCATCCCTGGCGGGTGGAATGGCCGGCAACGTGACGCTGCAGATGCCACTGGTAGATGGCGAAGAGATTGGTCGCCAGCACCTCGACATCGATCTGCTCGTCGAGCCGTCGGCGGGTCTGGGCCTCGATGAGAAACTGCTGAAGACGCGCCATGTAGTCGCGCATGAATGCCCTGGCATCGTCGCGGACGGCCTGGGGCATCAGGTGCAATTCGGTGAGGAACGCCTTGGCCAATCCCGGGTTGTGGTCATGGTGCTCGATGACCGCGAAGAACGCCTGGCAGAGCTGGTCGAGCAACGAGCCGTCGTGATCGACACCCCCGAACGCGTCATGCCACGCCCGGTCGACATCGTCGCGGAAGACCTCGACGAACAACTCCTCTTTGGTGCGCACATACAGAAACAGCGTGCCGGTGCCGATGCCTGCGGCCTTGGCCACCTCGGTCGTGGTCGTGTTGGTGAAGCCGCGTTCGTCGAACAGTTTGGCCGCGGAACGCAGGATCCGCTCCCACTTGTCGGCCTTGTTGCGCTCTCGTCGACCGAGTTCGCTCGACGTGGGGGTCATGGGCTGGTCAATACTGGAAGAGTACTAGCGTCCGGCTTGCCGGGCGGGTTGAAGGAGCATCTGTGCTGACGGAGATTTCTGTGCCCCGACCAGGGCTGACGCCCTCGACGATGATCGCCGACGCGACCACGTTGCGGTTGTTTCTCCGGGAGCGGTAGGCCGCCACCGAAGCCGCGAATCAGATGCTCCCCGAGGTCCACGAGCGGGTTTTCGATGTGGGCTTCTATGGGGTGCCGCAGCCGGCGGAGTTCGGTGGCTACGGCTTCGATCTGGCGACGTTTGCCCGCTCGATGGTCGAGCTTGCTGCGGGCTGCGCGTCGACCGGGTGGGGAGTGGCGTTCACCGCCGGCCACATCCATGTACTCGGCAAGTACGCCCGGCGTGTGCAGACCGAGGTGTACGGGGCCGACGGCGACTGCCGGGCGCCACTGGTCGAAGGACAGATCAATGCCTGGGCGCGCCCGGTCGGCGGCGGGTACGTGATCAACGGAACGTTGGACAACTCCTCGGGTATCGACGTCTCGACCCACTTCATCGGCTTCGTTCGCGTCGAGGGCACCGGGCGTCCAGGGCTGGAGCAACAGTTGTTGGTGGTGCTCGACCGTAGTCAGTACGAGATCGATCGCAACTGGGAGATGCTCGGCATGCAGGGCACCGGCTCGCATCGCACGGTCGTGGTCGACGAGTTCATCGCCGCGGATCGTGCCGTCGATCCGATGGCGGTGATGGGTGGGGGTCACGCCGGTCGATGAGCGGTTCTTGGCCAATCCGATGCACATCGGCCCGAGCTTCAACATCCTGATGACCGAGATCTCGTCCGTGGCCGTCGGTATGGGCTTCGGGGTGATCGACGCCTACGAGGAGACCCTGCGCAAGGGTGTGATTCCCCGCGGGACGACGAAACGTATCGACGATCGCGGCTACCAGGTGTACTACGGCGAGGCGGTGGCGCTACTGGAGACGGCCCGGGCCGCGTTGGGTCGGCGGGGCTGGGCAGTACATGGAGGCCTGCGAACGTGAACTCACCCACCCGGGCACATTCGATGCCGGGATCATCCTCATGAACAGCCATCTTGACCGGTGACGACGGTGGTGTCCACGTTGCGGTTCTGCCACGATGAGCCGATGGGAGATCTTGTCGCGACCGAGCCTGCATTGCGCCCGATCGCCGGCCCGGCCGATTGGCGGGCCGCTGACCTGCTCGCCGAAGACGACTGGCATCGCTCGTTGACCGAGCGTGAGGTCGCCGCGCTCCACGACGCGCTGGAGCACACCCGCCGGGTGAACCCGACGCTCGACCTCGCCCCGATGACCGCGGCTGACTTCCCGGTAGGGACCTTCGGCGAGACCATTGCCGACCTGCGTCGCCGACTGATCGACGGTCGCGGGGTGATGGCATGGGAAGCGTTCCCGGCCGAGCGCTACGACCTCGCCGAACAGCGGGCGATCTGGTGGGGGATCACCCCTCCATCTCGGTACCGCCGTCAGCCAGTCGTGGCGCGGCGACCTGATCGGTGACGTGCGTGATCTGGGGACCGGCATCACCGGTCGCGTCGGGCGGGGCTACACGTCGAACGTCGAACTCGGCTTCCACTGCGATGCCTCCGACGTGACCGGCCTGTTCGTGCTGCGCCAGGGGGCGACGGGCGGCGTGTCGCGGATCTGCAGCGCCGTAGCGGTGCACAACGAGATCCTTCTCCGCCGCCCCGATCTGCTGAGGTGGCTGTATCGGCCGTTCCCCGTGAGTTGCCGGAACAACGAACTCCCAGGCGCGCAGCCCTGGTATGACCTGCCCGTGTTCGGCCGCGTCGGCGACGACATGGCCTGCGCCTATGTGCGCACCAACATCACCTGGGCGGAGCGCAACGTCAGCGCGCCACCGATCACGGTTCGGCAGTTGGAGGCGGTCGAGATGGTCGGCGAGGTGGCCGCCGAGCCGGGCATGTGGGTGGAACGACGGTTCCCGGCCGGGACGTTGTGGTTCACCAACAACCACACGGTGTTCCACATGCGCACCGAGTTCACCGACGTCGAAGGCGCGGTATTGAAGCGGCACCTGTTACGTACGTGGGTGAGCCTGCCGAACGGTCGGGAGCTGCCGGAGAGTTTTCGCACCTTCTTCGCCGACACCTCGGCCGGCGCGGTGCGAGGCGGCTATCCGAGCCGCACCGGCGAGTTCGTCTTCACCACCGATTGATCCCGCTCGGCCGTCTAGAACACCTGATATTGTTCTAGAATGGCCTTCAGCATCAAGAACGACGAGGCAGATGCGCTCCTGCGCGAGCTCACCGCGTTGACGAACGAATCGCTCACCGAGGCCGTCATCCGGTCGCTGCGCGAACGTCTGAGTCGGGAGTCGAGACGTTGCCGAACTCCTGACGTCGCTCCGGGCGTCGACCGCCTGCAGGCGGCAATCGACCGGTTCCTCAGCCTGCCAATCATCGACACGCGCTCTGAGGACGAGATACTTGGCTACGACGAGAATGGACTGCCGTCGTGACCCTGACCCGGCCGTCTCCGGCGGATCTTGTCGTCGACACCTCGGCCATCGTGTCGATGGTTCTGGGTGAACCGTCGAGAGATCGGGTGCAGGCGGCCCTGCGCAATTCACGTGGCGCGATCATCTCGGCGGGAACGTTGGCTGAGCTGATGGTGGTCGCCGCTGGCCGTCGTGGGCCGGCCGGGCCCGACATGGCGCGAAGCATTCTCGACGCTGCGGATGTTGTGACGGTACCCGTCGATGAAGTTGGCACGGACGCGGTCCTCGATGCGTTCCTTCGCTTCGGCAAAGGACGGCATCCTGCTGGGCTGAATTTTGGCGACTGCTTCGCCTACGCGACGGCCCGACACTTCGAGGTGCCGTTGCTGTTCATCGGACGGGACTTTGCTCGGACAGATCTGCAGCTGGTCGACGCGACGGCCGGGTGACCGTCGCGTCGCCATCGCGCCGCCATCGCGCCGCTCAGATGCCGCTGCGATCCGTGGCAAGAACGGCACCTGCGCCGGCCGAGGGCGGGTGAACTAGGTTTCGCCTCATGCGCTTGGGGGCCATGTTCAGTGATTCCGACCTGGGTAACGACGTGGGGTTCCTGCGGGAGATGGCCCAGACGCTGGAGGGGGCCGGGTTCGACGCCTTCCTGACCAATGACCACGTGGTTGGCGGTCATCCCGATCGGCAGCGGCCGGGCGAGAAGGTCAACACCTACGAGGTCCCGTGTCACGAGCCGCTGGTGTTGCTCACTTATCTCGGTGCGGTGACCACGACGTTGGAGCTGGTCACATCGATCATCATCTCGACCCAGCGCCAGACGGTGTTGCTCGCCAAGCAGGCCGCTGAACTCGACCTGTTGACCGGGGGTCGACTGCGTCTCGGGGTCGGTATCGGCCGCAACTGGATGGAGTACGAGGCGCTGAACGAGGACTTCACCAACCGGGGCCGGCGGATGGAGGAGCAGGTGGCCGTAATGCGCGCCCTGTGGACCGAGGAGTTGGTCACCTTCGATGGGCATTGGCATCACCTCGACCGCATCGGGATCAACCCCCTGCCGGTGCAGCGCCCGATCCCGATCTGGATGGGGTCGTTCGTCGGCAGGCTTGTCGAGAAGGTGCTCGAGCGCACCGGCCGCATGGCCGACGGCTGGATGCCGCAGCTCCCCCCGGGCGACGAACTGGTCGATGCGATCGGCCGCTTGCGGGGGTACGCCGCGGCCGCTGGTCGCGATCCCGGCGCCCTGGGAATCGAGTGCGGGATGCGTATCTCCCGGGCCGACGACCCGCAGAAGTGGGTCGATACCGCCGCCGCGTTCCGTACGCTCGGGGCGACGCATCTACGCGTGTCGACGATGGGCGGCGGATTCTCCAATCCGGGCGAGCATCTGGTGGCATTGGTCGAATGGTGCGAGACGGTCTCCCCGGCCAGCCGGGACTGAACAGGAGTCGATGATGTCGAAAACAGTTGCCGAGCAGGTCGAACGCGTGCTGAAGCCGATTCAGCAATTCGTCCGCGGCTGGATGATGGGACCATCTGTCGACGTCAAGGCCCGCGAACTCGGGTTGCGCAACGGCAATGATCTCTGGGTCGTCGGGCGCGCCGGCGTGATCGGCGACGGGGCCGATGCGCTCGTCGCCGCCGGCGGCTTGGGCTTCCTCAGCCCGGCCCATGTGCGGGCCGCGTGGGAGGCCCTGCCCGCGGGTCTCACCCATCAGCAGGTGGCCGCCGAGTACGCCGGGCTGTGCGCCGCATGGGGGACCGCCGAGCTGTCGCGATTCGACCCGTCCCGCATGGAACGCCTCGACGAACTCGGCCGGCGGGTCATCCAAGCCGCCGATCCGGCGTTCGGTTCGGTGTTCGCCGGCTGGCGCGCCATGCCCCAACCGTCCGATGTCCGCGCCCGGGTTGCGCTCACCGTGCATGTGCTGCGCGAATTGCGGGGCGGAGCCCACATCGCCGCGGTGCTGGCGTGCGGCATCACCCCGCTTGACGCGGTGTTGGCGTCACCCGCACCGCCGCCGCGTGGCGGTCCGGAGTGGGCCGGTCATCTCGGCTGGACGGGTCCGTTCCGCGACCCCACCGAAGTCAGCGAGGCCCGCATGGACGCCGAACGGTTGACGTCCAAGATGCTGGAACCCGTGTACGGCTCGCTCGGCGACGCCGACCTCGACGAGTTCGCCGAGCTCATCGAAACCACCCGCAACGCCATCGACATGTAGGGAGCCGGTGGGCGGCGTCCGAAATCGCGCCCAGCGCTACGGCCGCGATTTTCGCGTTCGGCGCAGCGTTGGGACGTCGACCCGATCTTGGTCACGATCGGACGCGACTTTGTTGGCGATGTGTCCTGAGTCTACGTGATGGGTTCGGCCGGGTTCCGGGGCAGCTCTATCGCTGGTCAGCCGACAGGTAGCGGTTGACCATCGTGTGTAGGTGGCGGGTGCGGATCTCCTGGTAGTTGCCCAGGGTCTCGCCGCGCTTGCGGCCGCCTTTGAAGCCGCGAGTTTGGGCTGCCAGGTTGGCGGTGTCCTGGTCGAACACGTAGGCGAGACCCAGGTCGATGCCGGGGGTGAGCTTGTAGCTGTCGTCGACATCGAGATCGAACGGTTCGGGCGGCGCCGGCGGCGGACCGTCGTGTGGCTTGGGTCGCAGCACGAGCATGTCGAACGTGCAGAAGTCGGGACTCTCGGCGTCGGGGCGGAAGCGGTAGACCATGGAGAGTTGCAGCCCGGGGAAGAAGAATGCGTTGGGGAACAGGAAGTACTCGACCGAGTCCATCGTCTCGCTGTTCGACAGATGTGAGAAGTCCCGCCCGAATCGCTCGGTCATATTGCGCTGCAGGTAGCCGGCGTAGACATCGCGAGCGGTGCCTCCCTCGGGTACCTGCGGGCGATCAACGGCATTGGGTAGTTTGCGGGCCATCAGCAGGTCGAGCAGCTGCTGTTCGGTGTACTCCCGCTGGATGTGGGGGCTTTTCGTACCGACTGTGTGGATGAAGCGGCTCACGTTGTCGCCGAACACGTCGTACTGGGCGTTGGCGTCGCCCGTCGTCCGCAGCGCCTCGGAGTGGGTTTCGAGCACGTGGTACGCCTCGAGGAACGCGGCCATCGATGCCTTCCAGTTGGCCGGCAACCGCTTGCGGGCGTGGACCTCGATGTACCGATCGGCCAGATCCCAGTTGGTAAAGTGCCGCGGCAGTACGCCCAGGTACTCCTCCAACGGCGGTGCGTCGTCGGAGAAGTTGACGAACACGAATCCGCCCCACAGACCGACTCGAACCGTCGGCAGCGGGGCGTCGTCGACGTGCGGGAAGTCCCAACGACACGGCAGGTCGTCGAGCCGGCCCTGCAGATCCCACGTCCAACCGTGGAACGGGCAGCGGAACTTGGTGGTCTGACCGGTGGTACCCGATGGTTTCAGTTGCGTGCCGCGGTGCTGGCAGAAGTTGTCGTAGGCCCGAATCACCCCGTCGTCGCCGCGTACAACGATGGCCGAGCGGTAACCGATGTCGTAGATCGAGTAACTCCCCGCCCGGGGCAGATGCTCCTCACGACACGCCCACTGCCACGTCCGTGAAAACAGCCGCTCCTGCTCCAATCGGGCGATATCGGGTGACGTGTAGGCCTCGTAGGGCAGGTTCTCGTCGCCGAGGAACTCGTACGACTCCTCCAACAGCGGAGCCGGCGCTCCGCCCTGGTCGCGCAGCAGCAGCTCGCGGGTGCTCGGGGCCGGGCAGCGGGCGGTGCCCGGCAGGGGAAGGCGAACATCGACCATACGAGCACCTTAATTCATCAGGACGAATGGCTCGTCGGTCACGCTCGACGACTCCCCGAACCTCTCAGCTGAGGACAACGCCTCAAATGGGTCGGTCCATGGCACAGCCACGCGCCACTTCCGGATCGAGTTGGTATTCTCCGGGCCTGCAGCGGGTGCTGTTGCGTGGGACGAAATCGGGGCGGATGTGGGGACGGCAGAGCGAAACTGGACCTGGTCCAGCCGGACTTGGACAAGCGGGACACCGGCAACGGAGAGCGGGACTCAGCGCCACCTGCTTCGTTGTTGGCTCGCCCGCCCGGTTTCGCGCTTGAGTCCCTCCGGAGCACGACTGCGAAACCAGCGCACGACTAAAGCGGAGATCCCAGCCATCGTACGACGATGCGCGGCCGCCGCCGCTCTGATCTGCGGCCTGGCGATGGCGCTTGTTATAGCCGGGGCACCACCACCAGCGATGGCGGGTCCTGCCCCGGTGGCGAGCGGTCAGACGTTGGCTGTCAGC
>JANMJD010000503.1:0-6311 GCA_031371195.1 Actinomycetes bacterium
GCTGAACGGCGAAGTGGTCGAGTCACACGAACACATCACCACCGTGGCTCGAACCGGCGGCTGACGCGAGCCAGATCGGAACTGGTCCGCCGTACCAAACCTTGCGGGCTCACCGAACGTGACTGTTCGGGTTCAATTGCTTCGCTATGCAGTCAATCGTGACAGTTGCATGACGGAAGTTGAACCATTCGAGAGATAGCGGGCCAGCTCAGTGAGGACAACCATGTCAAGGCGAAACGCGGGAATCATCGGTGCCGACGGCGCGCTGGGGATGCCGGCCAACACCACCACGCCATCGCGGTGTCTGGCCCTGCTCGGCTGTGCCGCCATCGTCTTCATCGGTGCAATCAGCGCAGTGGTCGCGCCCCGCGCCGGGGCGACACCGGCGAGCGGCGTGCTGATCGGCGCCTATCCCGCTCCGCGGGGGACCGAGACGACCCAGCAGGCTGTCGAGCGGGTTGAGCGCGATCTCGGGGCCACACTCCCCGTGGTGCGCGACTACGCCTCGTTCGGCAAGCACCTCGACAACCCGTATCACAAGTGGGCGATCGCCGGCGGCCGCCGGCTGTTCATCTCGTTCACGGCCAAGCGAGACAACGGCACCAAGGTGCTCTGGAGCGACATCGGCAAGGCGGCGGCGGGTTCGACGATCTACAACGACCTCGTCGCCATGGCCGACTCGGCGAAAGCGCTCGGCGCGCCGCTGATCCTCGCCTTCCACCACGAACCCGAGGCGAAGACCAACCTGGCCTACGGCACCAGCGCCGACTTCATCGACGCATGGCGCAATGTGGTCACCATCTTCCGGGCCCGCGGCGTCAATGCCAAGTGGGTCTGGACCATGACCAGTTGGGCGTACGAGGTGAACACCGCCGACCGTCGATCGGCCGGCAAGTGGTACCCGGGCGACGCCTATGTCGACTACCTCGGCGCCGACCCCTACAACTGGAACCAGTGCCGCGGCAGCCTCAACGAGACGTGGGAGCCGTTGGCGACCACGATCGCCCCGTTCGTGGCGTTCGCCGACAGCCATCCGACGAAGAAGTTGGCGCTGCCCGAGTTCGGTTCCGACGAGGCCGGTCCGGGGGCCAAGGCCGCCTGGTTGAACGAGGTGCGCACCCTGATGAAGCAGGCGCCGTATGCCGACCGATTTGCCGTCGTCAGCTACTTCCACAATCAGCACGCCGGTGAGCCCGACTGCTCGTGGTGGCTCGACTCCAGCCCCGCCACATTGACGGCAGCCGCCGGACTGTTCGGTGATGCCTACTTCCGCAACACGGCCGCGGTGAACTGACGTTTCGGCGGCGGGCTGCGCCCCGCCGATCACCACTGCGGGCTATCGTCCCGCCATCATGCGGGAGAACTCGGAAATCGGCGGGCCAACGACTCGGTTGAAAGACCAACGACCCTCCCTCGGGCGCCGACTCCGATACAGCTTCGACAGCGCGCTGTCGCGCGGCCCATCGGTGGTGATCACCTGGCTCGGACTGATCACCCTGGCCGTGATCGTCGTGGCCGGATTGCTGCTCACGCTGTTCCGGATCCGCGGCGTCGGAGGCGAGGGCGAGGGCAATCTCCCCCTGCCCGAGGCGTTGTGGCGGTCGATGACCAGGGTGCTCGACGCCGGCACCTTCACCGCCGATCACAGCTGGCCGACGCGGATCATCGGCCTGGTCGTCACCCTGGCCGGAATCTTCATCGCCGGCAGCCTCATCGGCTTGATCGCCAACGCCGTCGATCAGCAGATCGACGAGCTGCGCAAGGGTCGCAGCCGGGTGATCGAGCATGACCACACGCTGATCCTCGGCTGGTCGTCGCGAGTGCCGGCCATCGTCAGCGAGCTGGTCATCGCCAATGAGAGCCGCAAGCGGGCGGCGATCGTCGTGCTCGCCGATCTCGACAAGACCGAGATGGAGGAGACGCTACGACGGCTGATTCCCGACACACGCTCGACCCGTATCGTGTGTCGCAACGGTTCACCGTGGGCCGCCGCTGATCTGGAGATGGCCAACCTACGCGGTGCGCGGTCGATCGTCATCGTCGGTGGCGGTGACGACACGACGACGGTCAAGGCGTTGCTGGGCATCCGCGCCGCCCGGGCGAATTTCGACGATTCCGAGATGCGCGCCCACATCGTCGCCGAGGTCGTCGACGCCGAGACCGCTCAATCATTGCGTTCGCTGATCGGCGGCGGACTGGTCACCGTAAGCTCCGAGAACGTGGTGGCCGAACTGACCGCCCAGGCCTGTCGTCAGCGAGGGCTCAGCGGCGTGTTCCGTGAACTGCTCGACTTCGACGGCGACGAGTTGTACTTCGCCCCCTTTCCCCAGCTCGTCGGCTCGTCGTATGCCACGACGCAGTTGGCGTTCGAGAAATGTGCCGTGGTCGGCATCCTTGACGCGACAGGAACGGTGCTGCTCAACCCGCCCCCCGATCGTATGTTCACCGACGGCGACCAGCTCATCGCCGTGGTCGAGGATGATTCGCTGTTCACCGTCGCCCCGCTGGCCGCCAACCCGACGGTGCGCGACTGCGAAGCGCAGCGCGACGACCTGGTGATGCGGCGCATCGTCATCGCCGGCTGGAGTTCGCTCGGTCCGAGGGTGATCGCCGAACTCGACGAGTTCATGGATCAGCGCACCGTCGTCGAGGTGATGCTCGACCCGGACCTGGTGGACGTTTCGGCAATCCGCGGCGAGTTGGCCACCCGCAATGTCGGCCTCGAGATCAGCGAGCTGGTCGGCGGTCCGGAGCTGGTCGCCGCACACGCGGCTCGCCGGTCGTTCCACGAGGTGATCGTGCTCGGCTATCGAGGGGTGCTCAGCGACGACGAGGCCGACGCCCGCACCCTGCTGACCCTGCTCGCGTTCAATCAGGTACGCCAATCGCCCGATGTTGGCCCGGTGCGGATCGTCGCCGAGATGCTCGACCAGCGCAACGCGCCGCTGGCCGAGGCGACCGGGGTCGACGACTTCGTCGTCAGCGATGAATTGACGAGCCTGATGCTGGCGCAGCTCAGCGAGCGCCGCGAGCTGAGCCAGGTGTTTCTCGACCTGTTCGACCGCGACGGCTGCTCGATCGAGCTGCGGCCGGCGCCGGTGTACGGGGCCCAGCGGGCGACGACCTTCGCCGACGTCGTCGCCACTGCCTCGTCGTGTGGAGCCAGCGCCATCGGATACCGGTTGTCAGGCAACGGAAAGGTCGTGATCAATCCGGCCAAGTCGGCGCCCTTGTCGCTGACCCGCGAGGACGAGATCCTGGTCATCGCCCCCGGTCTGAACGCCGCGGCGACCGCAGCACCGGGCGACGAACTCGACGATGCCGTGGGCATCGCCGCCGACTCGTAGCCCCGCGGCGGGCTACGCCCGCAGGATGAGGAGGAACTGCCCGCCGACCGATTCGACGGCTGTCGAAACGGCCAGTCCGGGCCGCAGCCGACCGATGCGGTCGATCAGCCATGCCGCGGCCTCTTGAGCATCGGACTGGCTCGGGCATCGGGCGACCACCTCGCGCCCGCCCTTGCGCTCGAGTCGGTCGACGACGGCGATGATCGGCGCAGGGTCGACGACGAAGAGATGACCGGCCCACGGCACGACCGGGGCGATGGCGCCCTTCTTCGTGTTGCAGCCCCGATGGGCGAGCCGCTCCTGCTCGGCGGGTCGCCCCTTGTTCTTCGACCCTTTGCTCCGCGCATCGGAGATGCAGCTGTCGACGCTCGGCCCGCGGCCGTCGTTCACCGACATCCGCGGGTCGACCGGCTCGTCGCACAGCCAGCATCGCCAACCGTCGCGCTCGGCCACCTCGTCCAACCGGCTCATCGCCCACCACCGTATCGGGCGCCTGACTGACGCAGCAGCCAGTGACTGACCGGACAGGCAGTCGACACGGGCATCGCCCACGTCCTACGGTCGCCCGCCGTGCCTGCCCCCGCCCCCACCATGTCGCTGCCGTCCGTTCGCCCGTACGAGCCCAGCCTGTCGCCCCACATGCAGCGATTTCTCGATCGCGACGACGTCGAGACCCCGTTTGTCGTCGTCGATCTCGACCACGTCGAGCAGCGTTACCACGCACTGCGCGACGCTCTGCCCGACGTCGGGGTGTTCTATGCGGTCAAGGCAAACCCGGCCACGCCGGTCGTCGAACGGCTGGCGTCGCTCGGCTCGTCGTTCGACGTCGCCAGCCCGTTCGAGATCGACCTGTGTCTGGCGGTCGGTGTCGACCCGGCGAGGATCTCATACGGCAACACCATCAAGAAGCGCCGCGACATCGCCTACGCATTTTCCTGTGGTGTCCGCCGGTTCACCGTCGACGCCACCGCTGAGCTGGACAAACTCGTCGACGTGGCCCCGCTCGCCGAGGTCTGCGTCCGCCTGCGCCATGAGTGCGGCGGCGCCGACTGGCCGCTGTCACGCAAGTTCGGCTGCGACGCGGTCGATGTCGAGCACTTGCTCATTCTCGCCACGAAGGCCGGCATGCGTGCCGGGGTGTCGTTCCACGTCGGCTCGCAGCAACGCGATCTCGACGCATGGGACGACACGCTCGAAACCGTTGCCACGCTGATCGCCCGCGCCGAGGGCGCCGGTGCTCGGACCACGTTCCTCAACCTGGGTGGCGGGTTGCCGGGCACCTATCTCGAGGCCGCGCCGACGATGGATCAGTACGGGCACGCCATCCGCCGGGCGTTGGCGAGGTGGTGTCCCCCTGGCATCGACGAGGTAATGGTCGAGCCCGGGCGATACATGGTGGCCGATGCGGGGGTGTTGCGCTCCGAGGTCGTGTTGGTATCGCGCCGCTCCCCCGAGGACCAGCAGCGGTGGGTCTACCTCGACTGCGGCAAGTTCCACGGGCTGGCCGAGACGATGGACGAGGCGATTCGGTACCGCCTGCGCACACCCCACGACGGCAGCCCGACCGGACCGGTGGCGATCGCCGGACCGAGCTGCGACTCCGCCGACGTTCTCTACGAGAAGACGGCTTATGAGCTGCCTCTCGCCCTCGCCGAGGGCGATCACATCGACGTTCTGTCCACCGGTGCGTACACGACGACCTACAGCTCTGTCGGCTTCAACGGCTTCGCCCCCCTGCGCGACTACTACGTCACGGGCAAGGTGTGATCGACCTGGCCTGATCGTCGTCTCGGCCGACACCCGCATCACGCTGAGACGATGCGGGCGATGAGTTCCTCGACGCTCGTCGTATCTCGCTGTAGTCGAGACTCATGTTGTCGGGGACGTCCAGCGCAGCCCACAGTTGTGGCCAGTCGGGCCAGTCCGGAAGGGCGGGCGGCCACGCGTGGCGTGCTCGGTGGGTGAACGTGTCCTCGCACGCAGCCCGCGTGAGGTGAAGTCCGTCATGCTCGGCAATGCCGGCGAGGAGCACGATGTCGTAGAGATCGTGAACCCGCGAGTTGGTTCCTTCGACGGGGGTCTCGGTGCGTGCGTGCAGCTTCTGGGCGATCTGATAGTGGACGCCGAGCACCACAACGTCGCCGCTCGGACCCAGCTGCACTCGGTCGAGATCGATGGCGTTCGGGACGTGCTCGAGCAGCTCGAACGAGCCGGCTTCGGCTTTCCCCAGTCGATCGTGGCGAACGGCTTGTCACGGTAGGCGAGCTTGATCTTGCACCGTTGTGGCGGCGGGGTGATCCCGGCGCGGGTGATCGCGGTTCGCTCGGTCAACCGGCCGGTGAAGCCTTCCCAGCCGTGGCGGAGCCGGGCCGCGATCTCGTCGAACGCGTCGCCGAAGTCGACGTTGACGAGCGCGTCGACGTCGCTAGACGCGCGTGCGGCCACGCCGAAGCGGATCTCCATGCTCGCCCCACCCTTGAACGCGAGCCGGGACTTCCGTCGTCGAGGCCGTCGAGCATGCCGGCGAGCGCCGAGACGGCGACCAAGCGGCGCAGCCGTCCGGCAGTTGCCTCGACTTCGGGTCGTGGGCTGCCTCGATCTGGCCAGCCGCCGAGTCTCCCCGGCGACATTCCCGGGCCGGAATGCGCCATGCCCATGTCGGTCCGGGCGTAAGTTCAAGGTCTGCCACGGGCGAACCGGCTCGACTCGGTGAGACGGTCGCAGCTTCCGTCCGGCCGAAGGGCTCGTTCCTCCAACTCGGAGTAGTGAGCAGAACGGGGCCGACAACGGCGCTTCGGCACCGGCAGTCAGCAAGCGCCGCCGAAGGTCGTCGTGATTCTCCCACGCTGTGGGGGAATCACGATCAGTCCGCATCAGGTACCTCACGTCCAGACGACGTCGGCTTCCATCGACGCCAGACATCGCTTGGCCCGCTGGCGCCGGGTAAGACCTGGGAGTATTTCC
>JANMJD010000002.1:0-5739 GCA_031371195.1 Actinomycetes bacterium
CGCCGGCGAGGCCCGCCGGCTGGGTACGGTGGTCGGCGTGCCCGTAGTGACCTATGACGAACGCCTGACCACCGTCAGCGCCGATCGCGTCCTGATGGAGCGGGGAATGAACGCCCAGGACCGCCGCAAGGTGATCGACAAGGTGGCTGCGGCAGTGATGCTGCAGAGCTGGCTCGACGGTCGGCACCAGTTCGACGGCGAGGCTCCCGACCGCTCCGCACGGGGTTCGACAGCCGGGGAGCGTCATGCGGATTGATCCGCTGATCGCCCCCGAGGCCGACGGCGAACCGGAGATCACGCCGGGTCGCCCCGGCTGGTTCGATGATGGCTGGGACGACCCGGCGCTGCTTCCCACGACTCATGGCGAACGACTGCCGCGCAACCGGCGTTGGCTGCGCTGGGTACTGTTTGCCCTGGTGGTGGCGTTGTTGGCTGCCGTGCTGACCGGCGGGGCGATCGGCATGTGGATGGTCCGACAGGTCAACCCGCCGGGCGAACGAGGAGCCGAGGTCACGTTCACCGTCAACGAGGGCGACAATCTCGACTCGGTCACCGATCGGCTCAAGGCCCAAGGGATCATCACCGATGCCCGGGTGTTCAGATGGTACGTGAACCGCAAGGGCGGCCTCGACGATCTGACGCCCGGCTACTACACGGTCCACCCGCGCGACACGATGGGCAATATCGTCAAGCAGCTGCGCATCCCGCCGGCGCAGACCTACACGAAGGTCAACTTCCCCGAAGGTTTCACCCTGCGGCAGATGTCGAAGCGGCTGTCCGACAAGGTCTCGCGGCTCCAGGCGAGCGAGTTCCTCAGCCAGGCCACCAACGGCTCGATCAAACCGACGATCCCTGGTTATCCGGCCACCGAGACGAGCCTCGAGGGCCTGCTGTTTCCCGCCACGTATGAGATCGCCGGGAACGAGTCGGAGCCGGAAGTCATCGATCGGCTGATGAAGGCGATGGACCGGGTCAACCGGCAGTTGGCGATCGAGACCCGGGCGCCCGAGCTCGGGCTGAACCCGTACCAGATCATGATCGTCGCCTCGATCATCGAGCGCGAGGCCAACAACGACGAGGATCGGGCCAAGATCGCCCGGGTGATCTACAACCGGCTGTTCCTCGGAACCCCGCTCGAGATCGACGCGACGCTTTTCTACGGCGCGGCCGCCGACACCCCCTTCGACGTGTTGCGTCAGACCGACACGCCGTACAACACCTACATGCACGGCGGTCTGCCACCCACCCCGATCTCCAACCCGGGCAAGGCGTCGATCCGTGCGGCGCTCAACCCGGCCGACAACCCCACCGCCGACGACCCGATCTGTGTAGGCCTCCCGTCGACCACGCCGTGCATCTATCTGTTCTATGTGCTCGCCGACGCCGATGGTCACCACGTCTTCTCGGCGACGTTCGAGCAGCACACCGCCAATATCGAGGCAGCACGGGCCGCCGGCGTCCTGCCACCATGATCACCGGTGCCACCCGGCTCGCCGGCGTGATCGGCCACCCGGTCGGCCACAGCCTGTCGCCGGTGCTGCACAACGCCGCCTTCGCCGCTGCCGGACTCGACTGGACATATCTCGCCTTCGACGTCGCCGCGGGCTCGGCGGGCGGGGCTCTGGCGGCGATGCGTGTCCTGGGCCTGGGCGGCCTGTCGGTGACGATGCCCCACAAGGACGACGTCGCCCGTGCCGTCGACGTGCTCGATCCGGCCGCCGCGGCGTTGGGTACGGCGAACACCGTGGTCCCATTCGGCGACGGTCGGCTGGCGGGGCATTCCACCGACGGCGCCGGATTCGTGGCGTCGCTGATCGACGCCGGTTGCGACCCGGCCGGCATGCGGGTGGCGGTCGTCGGAGCGGGAGGCGCGGCGCGCAGCGTGATCGATGCCCTGGCCCGTTGCGGCGCAGACTCGATTCGGGTGATCAACCGATCCTCGGCGAAGGCCAAGTTGGCGGCGGCGCTGGGCGCGGGGCGAGCCGGGGTGGGGTCGATGTCCGACGTGGCGGTTGCCGATCTGGTGGTCAACGCGACGTCGGTGGGCATGGGCACCGACGATTCGCCGATCGATGCCCGGCTGCTCCATGCCGATCAGGTGGTGGCCGATCTCGTCTACCACCCGTTGGAGACGGCGTTGTTGCGGGCGGCCGCGGCCGTTGGCGCCCGCACTGTCGATGGGCTGGGGATGCTGATCCACCAAGCCGTGTTGCAGCAGGTCCTGTGGACCGGGCGACGGCCCGACCCGGATGTGATGCGCGCGGCCGCCCGCCACGAGCTGGCGGCGCGCCGATAGCGTGGGGCCGATGCTCCGGTACCTGACCGCTGGTGAGTCTCATGGCCAGGCCCTTGTCGTGATCGTCGAGGGCCTACCGGCCGGGCTGCCGATCACCGTCGAGGAGATCCAGGGCGAGATGGCCCGTCGCCGTCTCGGCTACGGACGTGGGCCGCGTCAACGCTTCGAGGCCGACGAACTCACGCTGGTCGGTGGTGTTCGCCATGGCCGCACGCTCGGGTCGCCGGTGGCGATCGAGATCAAGAACTCCGAGTGGTTCCGCTCCGACAAGTGGCACGAGGAGATGTCGCCGGCTCCGGGAGCGACCAAAGATCCGCTCACCCAGGTGCGCCCCGGCCATGCCGACCTTGCCGGCATGCAGAAGTACGGCTTCGTCGATGCCCGCGACGTGCTCGAACGGGCCAGTGCCCGTGAGACGGCGGCCCGCGTCGCGGCTGGTTGCCTGGCCAAGAAGCTGCTCGCTCCGCTCGGCATAGAGATCCTCTCCCACGTCATCCAGATGGGGGCGGCGCGCAGCAAATCGGCCGCCCGTCCGACGGCGGCCGATCTTGCGCTGGTCGACGAGTCGCCGGTGCGCTGCTTCGACAAGGCCGCCGAGGAGGCGATGATCGATGAGATCAAGGACGCTGCCAAGGAGGGCGATTCGCTCGGCGGCATCGTCGAGGTGCTCGCGTACGGTGTCCCGGTCGGGTTGGGCAGTCATGTCCATTGGGACCGCAAGATCGATGCGGCGTTGGCGCAGGCGATCATGTCGATCCAGGCCGTCAAAGGTGTCGAGATCGGAGACGGCTTCGAGGTCGCCGGTCGGCGCGGATCCGAGGCGCACGATGCCATCGTGTGGGACGACGCCGCCGGGGAGTACCGCCGTGAATCCACCCTGGCCGGAGGCACCGAGGGGGGGATGACCACCGGCGAACTGCTCGTCGTGCGCGCCGCGATGAAGCCGCTGGCCACCCTCAACCGGCCCACGCTGAAGACCGTCGACGTCGTCACCAAGCAATCGACGGTGTCGTTCAAGGAACGCACCGACGTCACTGCGGTCCCGGCGATGGGCGTGGTCGCCGAGACGATGGTCGCCTTGGTGCTCGCCGCCGAGGCGCAGCGCAAATTCGGCGGCGACTCGCTGTCGGAGTTCGTCCGCAACGCCGAGGCGTTCCGGGCGACGCTCGACTGAGCAACGCATGCCGACTCCGAACGAAGATCATCATCTGGTGCTCGTGGGCCTGATGGGCTCGGGAAAGACGACCGTCGGGCGAATCCTCGCCGAGCGGTTGCATCGCCCGTTCCACGACAGCGATGCGATGATCGAGGCGCAGACGGGACGTACCGTGCGCGATATCTGGGCGGCCGACGGTGAAGCCGCCTTCCGGGCGGTCGAGACGCAGGTCTTGAACGAGGCGTTGGACGATCCGACGCCCTCGGTCATCGCCGCGGCGGGTGGCGTCGTGTTGCGCGACGAGAATCGCGCCGTGTTGCGCAACGGCCGCAGTCGGGTGGTCTGGTTGTGCGCCGACCCGAGTCATCTCGTCGACCGGGTCAGAAGCGGCGGCCACCGTCCCCTGCTCGACAACGATCCGGAAGCGACGCTGCGCCAGATGTTCGCCGACCGCGAGGAGCTGTACCGGGATGTGGCGCATGCCATCGTGCGCACCGACGGTCGCAGCGTGTTCGAGGTGGTCGAGGCGGTGCTGCGCTGATGGCCGGGTTGATCCACGTACCCGTCGCGCTCGGCGAACGTTCGTACGATGTCGTCGTCGGCCGCGGGGCCTGCGACGAGCTCGCTGCGTTGCTGCCGAAGTCCGCCAAACGGGCGATGGTCGTCACCCAGGTCGGCATTCCGTTGTCGATCGATCCCGGTGTGCCATACGAGACCGTGACCATCGGCTGCGGTGAGGAGCACAAGACACTGGCGACGATCGAGTCGCTGTGCCGGCGGTTCGCCCAGTTCGGCCTCACCCGCAACGACGTGGTCATCGGGTTCGGCGGGGGTATGGTCACCGATGTCGCCGGGTTCGCCGCCGCCTCGTACCACCGCGGTATCCCCGTCGTTCACGTAGCCACGACCCTGCTGGGGATGATCGATGCGGCGATCGGCGGCAAGACCGGGGTCAACCTGCCCGAGGGCAAAAACCTCGTCGGCGCCTTCTGGCAGCCGAGCGGGGTGATCTGCGATCTCGACGCGCTCGACACGCTGCCCCCTCGGGAGCAGCGCTGCGGTCGAGGAGAGATGGCCAAGTACCACTTCCTTACCGGCGACGACCTGCTGGCGATGGACGAGACCGAGCGCATCGCCCGTTGTGTCGAGATCAAGGCCGAGGTCGTCGCCGGTGACGAACGCGAAGGTGGCCGCCGGGCGATCCTCAACTACGGCCATACCTTGGGTCATGCCCTCGAGACCGCCACCGGCCATCACCTCGCCCACGGCGAGGCCGTGGCGATCGGCCTGATCTACGCCGCTCATCTCGGTCGCCGACTCGGCCGCATCGACGACGCCCGCGTCGCCCAGCACTACGAGGTGATCCGCGGCGCGTATGAGCTGGTCACAGACCTCCCCCCGGGTCTCGACCCCACCGAACTCGTCGCCCTGATGGGCCGCGACAAGAAGGCCCTCGACGGTCTGACCTTCGTGCTCGACGGCCCGGAAGGCGTGGGGGTCGTGCCCGGCGTCTCGCCGAATGCCGCCCTCGCCGCCCTCAGCGCGATGACGCCGGGCGAAGGCTGAGGACCAGGACGGTGGACGAACTGCGCACGGCGCGCCTCGTCCTGCGGCGATGGGGCGACGACGACCGAGCGGCGTTGGCGGCGGTCAATGCCGACCCCCTGGTGATGGCCACATTGGGACCGTCGCTCTCCCGGGAGCAATCCGATGCGTTGATCGACCGTATCGAGGCATGTTTCGAGGAGTGCGGATTCGGGTGGTGGTGCGTCGAAGTGGTCGACGGTCCCTCGTGTGTCGGGTTTGTCGGCCTGCTGCCGGTGCCTGCGGAGGTGCGACCGGGAGGACTGGTCGAGATCGGTTGGCGGATCGCCAGTAGCCGGTGGGGGCGGGGCTATGCGCC
This sequence comes from Actinomycetes bacterium, assembly GCA_031371195.1. Lineage (GTDB taxonomy): Bacteria > Actinomycetota > Acidimicrobiia > Acidimicrobiales > Ilumatobacteraceae > JANMJD01. Next base: position 5,356 of record JANMJD010000002.1, read on the forward strand.
CGAAGGAGCCGATGCGGTGCTCTACGACGCATTCGGCCGCCTGGGGTTGCCCGAGGTCGTCTCGTTCACTGCGGCGATCAACACCAAGTCTCGTCGGGTGATGGAGAAGCTCGGAATGTCGCACGACCCGGCCGACGACTTCGAGCACCCGCGGGTGGAGTTGGGTGATCCGTTGCGACCTCATGTGCTCTACCGCATCTCAGCCACGGCGCTTCTGGGAAGGGAATGACCCGGCGATGTCAGGCGGTCAGCGCAAGAATGGAGGCACGACCCGGAAGGACGACCTGTGACGACGATCCTGCTGCTGCACGGACCCAACCTCAACCTGCTCGGGCAGCGTGAGCCGCACATCTACGGCACGGCAACCCTCGCCGACTACGAGGC
>JANMJD010000008.1:0-2964 GCA_031371195.1 Actinomycetes bacterium
GACGAGACCACCGGCAATGCGCTGCGACGAACCGAGCAGACGCAAGCTGGGTACTGGACGCAACGTCGTCGTCGCGGCCAGTTCGACGAGCACGGCCAGTGCCAGACGTAACCAGGCGATCCACACCACACAGGCGATCAGCTTGATGATCGTTGCCTCACCGACGCCCGTCTGCTCGATCGACTGGCGAAGTTGGTCGAGCGACGGGATGACCGTTGGAAACGGGGAGCCGACGAAGCGGACCAGGGCATACGGAACCCCGACAACCAGCGCCACAAGCGCCACCAATGCACCCAAACCCCGCAGCAGCCGGCTCATCCGGTCACCGCCTCGGCTGTGCGGGCAACGGTAACGGTGCGTGCGGGCACACCGACCGCGGCGAGCATCGTCATCGGTGTCGTCATCGTGACGGTGACGGTCACACTTCCTCCGGACACCGAGGTCACGCCGCCCAGACCGTGAGCGGCGAGATACGCGTCGGCCGCTCGCCGCGCCCGAATCGGATCGAGCGCGTGGGCCGCACCCCGCAGGTCCGCCGTCTCCTGGGCGGCGATCCGAGCGGCATTCTCGGCATGGTCAGCGGCCTCGACCCGGGCCGCCACGAGGCGTCCGCCGTCGAAGACGAGACCGGCGCACAGCACCAGCGCAACAGCCATCACGACAACGAATCCGCTTACCGTGCCCCGGTCGTCGGGCCGGAGCCGTGGGATGGTCAAGCATCTGGATATCGCCATGGTTACTCTCCTCGTCGTACATCGATGACCTCGGTGGAACTCGCCGAGACCGTTTGCTGGCCGGGCGCCAACGGCGCCAGGTCGGAGCGCTTGATCGTGCAGGTCACCGTGGCCGTCACCACTTGCGGGCCCACAGCGACGACGACATGTCGATCCAGACACGTTGTGCCGCTCAGTGACTCGACCGCGGCGGACTGCGCCTCCCCGGACATCGCCGGACGAGCTGACAGCGCGGCCGCCCGAGCCGCGTGATCGGCGGCCTGCGTCACCGCCGCGTTGGCCTGCGTCAGCCGTCCGACGTAGACGACGAGCAGAAGCATCGTCATCAGCGCCGGCACGATGACCACGAGTTCCACGGTCGTCGATCCCCGCTCGGAGTGTGTTCGTCGAATCCATCGACGATGCATGTGTGCCCGAGCCGACCGCGACCGGCATGACGTCGTCATCGTTCATCCTCGGCAATGAACCGCTCCACGGCTTCCGTGGCCGAGACCGTCACCGTGTCCGGGAAGAACGGGACGATATGGGACACGTCGATCGTCACCCGTACAGTGACCTCGGTGCTCCGGCTCGCCGCGGCCGTGCCCGTCGCCCCGTTCTCGGCGATCACCTGATCGGCCCGGGCCCGGGCGACGCCGGACCCGGCATCGCGGACGGCACCGGCCGAAGCTCCCTGGGCCGCGGCCGACCGGGCGACGTTGGCCGCGTGGTACCACACGGCCATCTGCACGCCGAGCATGACCACGAGCACAATGACGGGGACGGTGATCACGATCTGGACGCTGGTGTCGCCTCGGTCGTCGGGCGCTATGCGACGCGCTGGACGACGACCGAGGCGCTGAACGGACCGGCGCATCTACAGGCTGATGCCGTTGGCTTTGGCCGTGATCTTCTGGACCAGGATCGCCGCCACCGAGATGGCGAGCAATACGAGCGCAGCGGCCCAGACGATCGTGGTGGCGCTGATCTCACCACGGTCGTCGTCGTACGAGGTCCGAACACGGAGCAGGGCGTACTGGAGGATTTGGGAGATGGGCATTTCATTGGTCCCTTCGGGTTGTTTGGTTGGTTGGTGATGTGGGCGGTCGGATGGCCGGGGCGGTCACGAGGCGATGATCTGCTGCACGGCCGGGTAGGCGAGGAAGACGAGAAAGCCGAGGAACATGGCGGCGACCGGGAGGCCCATTCGCTCGCTGGCCGACTGGGCGGCCGCCTCGATGTTGGCCATTTGGCGGGCCCGCAGCGACGCCGCCTTGGCCGACAGCGACTGGCGGACGCGGGCTCCCTCGACCCCGGCGAGTTGCATGCTCGACGCCAACTCGATCAGTGGTTCGATGCCCAGGGCGTCACCCAGTTCGGCGAACACCTCCCAATGCGACCGGCGTGTGGTCCGAGAGCGCACGAGTGCGCTGCGCAACTCGGTGAATGTCGGACCGGCGCCGGCCTCGGCCGCCGCTTCAAGCGCCGTCTCGACTCCGGCGCCGCCCGCCAGCAGGACATTGACCAGGTCGACATAGCTCGACAGGGCGTGTTCGAACGAACGGCGCCGGGTACGGGCCTGCGAGCGGAGCAGGGCATCGGGGAGTACGAAACCTCCGGCGCATCCGACGAGCGATCCGACGACCGCGACAAGCAGCCCACCCGGGAACCGCATCCCGGCCAACGCCAGTACCTGGCTGCACGCCACGGGCATGACCAGCATGGCCGAGGCGCACGACAGCTTGTCGAACACATGACGATCGATCGATCGGCCGAGAATTCGCAGGTCACGGGCGATCGACGAACTCATGCTGCCTCGAAGTCCTGTGAACCACCGATTCGTCTGCAGCCGGGCCGGGACCCGCTGATTCGCCGGCACCACGGCGACCTCGATCGACGGTGGCCGGTTGAGTCGTGAGACGAGGCTGGCCAGGGGCATCGGGCGCCGGCTGAAACCGCGCACGACGAGCAGCAGTCCCAGCCCGGCCAACGCGCCCAGCAGCAGCACCACGCTCATCGGGTCACCGTCACAACCGGATCTTCGAACCGGCGACCGACGAAGCGATCGGGCAGGGCGATACGACCGAGCCGCTCCATGCCCATCAGCGAACCGGCGAATACCACGGCGACGATCAGCATCACCATCTGGCCGGCCATCGAGTCGTACGACGCCAGATACTTGCGATCGAGCACGAACAACAGGGCGACCGACGAGAGAATCACATAACCGACGACGCGAACGGTGGTACGG
>JANMJD010000033.1:0-12771 GCA_031371195.1 Actinomycetes bacterium
CCTCGTAACTCGCCGCGGCGACCACACCTCGGTTCCCTGTCCCTCCGACGACCACCGGCCTGCCACGCAGCTCCGGATGACGTCGCAGCTCGACCGACACGAAGAAGGCGTCCATGTCGACGTGCATGATCGTTCGATGCACCCCGGCGACACGTGTCGTCATCACCGCCCCATTCTGACGCATCCACGGAGCGTGCGGGAGGTTGCCGTGAACACGCGTTCGTCACGTACCATCGGATGGATGACCGTTCCCTCGTGCCGGCGACGTCGATGATGCCTCCCCCGACCGGCGATCCAACCGGCAACACCACCAGCGATCCGTCCGGAGCGACAACCGGCAGCAGAGCCGGCAGCACGCCCAGCGACCCCGCCGGGCGCTCGCCGTTGTCGGCCCTGCCGTCACGCGCCGCCCGGGCGCTCGCCTTCGCCGCCATCCTCATCGCCGGTGCCGCCGGAGCCCTGATCGGCTGGGCATTCGTCGATGTGCAGTGCACCGGCGACTGCTCGACCCCGACGGCCATCGGTGCACTTGTCGGTGGTCTGTTCGGCGCCGTCGGCACCGCAGTGGTGGCCGTGTTGGTCCTGCGGGCGATGGGCGAATGGCGCGAACTCGGCGACCGGCGCGCCACCGAGCGCCCAACACCGGGCTCCTCATGAGCGCTGCCGAGGCGACGTTGTCGGAGTCGCTCGTGACGCTGTGCCGATCGTTGGCCCTCGAGGCGGGCATCCTGGTCCGCGATGGCCGCGCCCGGGGACTGGCCGACATCGACACCAAATCGAGTGCCACCGACATCGTCACCGAATTCGACCGCGCGGCCGAGGCGCTGATCGTCGGACGCCTCCGCGAGGTTCGGCCCGCCGACGGACTGATCGGCGAGGAAGGGACCGACCACGCCGGCTCCAGCGGCATCCACTGGCTGATCGACCCGATCGACGGCACCACCAACTTCCTCTACGACCAACCGGCCTACGCCGTGTCGGTCGCCGCAGCCGACCACCGCGGGCCGCTGGCCGGCGCGGTCTACCTGCCGGTCGTCGACGAGATGTTCTGGGCCGGACGGGGCACGGGGGCCTTCTGCAACGGTCGGCCGATCCGCTGCTCGACCGTCTCCGATCCGGCGGTGGCCCTGGTTGCCACCGGATTCGGCTACACCGCCGACCGCCGCCGGGCCCAGGCCACGGTCGTCGCCCGCCTATTGCCGCAGGTTCGCGACATCCGCCGGCTCGGTTCGGCGGCCGTCGATCTGTGCTACGTCGCCTGCGGACGGGTCGACGCCTACTACGAACAGTGGCTCAATCCATGGGATCGAGCCGCCGGTGAACTGATCGCCGCCGAGGCGGGCGCAACCGTCGGAGGCTTCAGCACCCCGATCGGCGAGCCGGAGGGGCTCCTGGCCGCTCCTGCGGGCCTGTACGCGGCGATTCGGGGTCTGGTCGACAGCCACTGAGTTCGAGGAGTCCTCATCCCGACCGGCTCGGCTCGGAACCAGCGTTTCTGGTCTCTTGAGGCGAGATCACAGCCTGTGATGCATGGCGTTACGCCCAAAGTGGGGCATCATGGGACCCGTGGGTACCAGGATTCTGACCGTCGAGGACGACGAACGCATTCGCACCGCCGTAAAACTGGCGTTGGAGGACGAAGGCTGGACGGTCGAGGAGACCGGTTCGGGCGAGGAGGCCGTCGAGGCATTTCAACGCCATCCGGCCGATGTCGTGCTGATCGACATCATGCTCCCCGGTATCGACGGATTCGAGGTCTGCCGTTCCATCCGCCGCAACAGCGACGTGCCGATCGTGATGGTCACGGCGCGCGCCGATACTCACGATGTGGTCGCCGGACTCGAGGCGGGTGCCGACGACTACATGACCAAGCCGTTCGCCCCCAAGGAACTCTCGGCGCGGATTCGGGCACTGTTGCGCCGCGTCCGACCGACCGCCTCGGGCCATTCCAAGCTCGTTTTCGGCGAACTCGAAATCATCCCCGATGAGGGCAAGGTCACTGTCGGACCGCGCGAGATCCACCTGACGAAGACCGAGTTCCGCCTGCTCTGCGAACTCGCCCAGAACCCGGGGCGTGTGTTCAGCCGGGAGATGCTGCTCGACAAGGTGTGGGGCTACGGCTATTTCGGCGACGGACGACTGGTCGACGTGCACATCCGCCGCCTGCGGACCAAGGTCGAGATCGACCCGGCGAACCCCCGCCATGTCGTCACCGTGCGGGGCCTGGGTTACCGACTTCAATCATGACCGTGGCCATCCCGGATGCCATCGTGGGGGTGTCATCGTGAGGCCTCGGTCTTGACAGACGGTCGCCGGTGCCGGCCACCGCGGAACGAATCCCGATGACCGCCCAGCTGAACGGCTCGGAGGCCGGCGCTCCGGAGGAGTCGGTCGTCGAAAAGCTCGGACGCGCCCGCGACGGCTTCCTCAATGTCCTCGAATCCGTGGGCCAGCGGTTCCGTCTGCAGCGGATCCCGCTGCGCCAGCGAATCATGCTCACCTTCTCGCTGGGGGCCTTCGCCCTGTCGGCATTCCTTGCCGCGGTGACCTACAGCTTCACGAAGAGCGCGTTGATCAACGACCGCGAGCGGTCGAGCATCGCCCAGACGTTCCGCAATGCCAATCAACTTGCCGATGCCGTGATCAGCGACCCGAGCAATGCCAAGCTCCTCGACCGGGTGCAGGGGCTCGGCGACACCAGCGCGGCGCTGAACTCCGGAGGCAAATGGACACAACGCACCGGACTGGATCAGGGTTCGATCCCGACCTCGCTGCAACAACGCGTCCTGTTCGATCGGGTCCCCGCTCAGATGGTGATCAACACCGAGGCCGGCCCGGCCCTGGTCATCGGGGTGCCGATCTCGGGGACCGATGCCAGCTACTTCGAGTCGACGAACCTGACCGAGATCCAGGACACGCTGCGCAACGTCGGACGCTCGCTCGTCGCCGCTGCGGTGGTCACCACCGGACTCGGCCTATTGCTCGGTGCCCTGGCGGCGCGCCGCTCGGTGCGGCCGATCGCCGATGCCGCCCAGGCGGCCAAGGCGATCGCCGACGGTCGGCTCGATACTCGCCTGGTCGTGACCGAGGATCCCGACCTGCACCTGCTGGCCACGGCGTTCAACGACATGGCCTCAGCGCTCCAGCTACGCCTCGAGCGTGACGCTCGGTTCGCATCCGACGTCAGCCACGAGCTGCGGTCGCCCCTGATGACCCTGGCCGCCTCGGCCGAGGTGCTGCAGGCCCGCCGCGACGAGATTCCCGAGCGCTCCCAGGCCGCCCTCGACCTGCTCGTCGCCGACGTCGCCCGCTTCCAGGGAATGGTCGAGGATCTGCTCGAGATATCGCGCTTCGATGCCGGGGCGATCCGCCTGAACAAGGAAGACCTGGTATTCGCCGAGTTCGTCCGCAATTGCGTCGCCGCCAGCAGTCTCACGCAGGCACGGGTCAACGTCAGCGACCGGGCCGAGACCTTGATCATCCACGGCGACAAGCGGCGCTTGTTCCGTGTGGTCGCCAACCTGCTCGACAACGCCCGGTTCTACGGTGGCGGGAGCGACGACGTGACCGTCGAGGTGACCGAGGCGCTGGGTGGCGGCGAGCCGATCGCCCACGGATGGATAGCCGTCGAGGACCATGGCCCGGGCGTCCCCGCCGAGGAGCGCACCCTGATCTTCGAGCGCTTCGCCCGTGGGTCGAGCGCCGGCCGTCGGGCGACGAGTGAGGGTGCCGGACTGGGGCTGTCGCTCGTCGACGAGCACGTTCGTATGCACGGGGGCCGGGTCTGGGTCGAGGATCGCCTCGACGGCACTCCGGGGGCCCGTTTCGTCGTCGAGCTTCCCGCCGAGGAGGTCGGCGTATGAGGCGGCGACCCGGTCTCGCCATGGTGGCAGTCGCGGCACTCGCCGGGTGCGGGCTGCAACCCGACAGCGCCCCGCGCGACATCCGCCCTGTCGATCAACCGGCGGTCGGTGACGCGACACCCACCACCCGACCACTCGCCGGTCAGAGCGCCAAGATCTTCATGATCAGCCCCGACGCCGCCGGCCGACCGGTGACGTTGGCTGCGGTGCGCCGTGACCTCGACCCGACGGCAGCGGTCCGCGTCACGGCCTTGCTGGCCGGGCTGACGGCCGAGGAGCAGGGCCAACGGCTGCAGACGGCGATTCCGACGGGGACTCGGCTCCTCAGCGCCGAGGTCCGGTCGTCCGGTGTGGCGCTGGTGAATCTCAGCGAAGACTTCATCGCCGTCTCCGACACCCAGTTGGCCCATGCCGTCGCCCAGTTGGTCTTCACCCTCACCCAGCTTCCCGATGTCCATCGGGTGCAGCTGCTGATCAACGGCCAGCCGCTCGACTCGCCGCGGGGCGACGGCACGCTCACGGCGAGCCCGCTGACGCCGTTCGACTTTCCCGGGTTGAACCCGTCGTCACAGCCGCCGTATCCCGTCATTCCCAGCGCCACGATTCCCGAGACGACGCCGACCACCTGACGGACGCACCGCCCGTCACCGGCCCGGCCTCGACAACGCGGCGTCGACAAACCGGCCTCGACAAACCGGACTGGACGGCCGCCTGAACGACCCGCCTGGCGGCGTGCGATCGTCAGCCGAAGAAGATCTCGGCGACGTCTTCGTACAGCGTCAAATCGACGGTCCGGGTGCGACCCAATGCCTCGGAAAGTGGCGCTCGACAAATCTCGGTGCCGCGCAGCACCACCATCTCGCCCCAGGCGTGGTCGTGCACGGCGTCGATGGCCGCCAGGCCGTACCGGGTCGAGAGCACCCGGTCGATGGCGGTCGGCGTGCCACCACGCTGCACGTGCCCGATCTGGACGACGCGCGTGTCGAACCCGGTGCGCGCCTCGAGTTCCGGCGCGATCAGCGAGGCGATGCCTCCCATTCGGCGATGCCCACCCGGCCCGACCGGGCCCTCGGGTATCTCCATGGAACCGGCCTTCGGCACCGCTCCTTCGGCCACGACGACAATCGATGCGTACCGGCCACGATCATGGCGACGCACGATCGTTGCGGCCACCTCGTCGAGGTCGAACGGCTTCTCGGGGATGAGGATCGTCGTCGCTCCCCCGGCAATGCCGGCGTACGTGGCGATCCAGCCGGTGTGACGGCCCATCACCTCGACCACCATCACCCGGTCGTGGCTCTCGGCGGTGGTATGCAACCGATCGATGGCATCGGTGGCGACCTGGACAGCGGTATTGAACCCGAAGGTGAGATCGGTACCGAAGATGTCGTTGTCGATGGTCTTGGGCACCCCGACGACCGGCAGCCCCTCTTGATGGAGCATGCTGGCCACACTGAGCGAACCATTCCCGCCGATGACGATCAAACCCTCGACGCCGAGTGATTCGAAGCTCTTCTTCACCCGCTCGACGCCGTCGACGTCGTCGTACGGAGAACCCCGCTTGGTGCCCAGCAGGGTGCCGCCCTTGGGCAGCATGCCGCGCAGCGAGCGCACGTTCAACTCGATGAACCGCTCGTCGCGTACCCCGTCCCACGCGTCGAGGAAACCGAGCAACTCGTCGCCGAAGACCTGCTCGCCCTTGCGGACGATGGCCCGGATGACGGCGTTGAGCCCGGGACAGTCGCCACCTCCGGTCAGAACACCTACTCGCACGTGGCAAGAGGCTAGCTGGCGATCCGGCCTGCTAAGAAGGGGGCATATGTCATGGGACTCGAGCCGACCAATTCCGTGGAAGCGGCTGGGCATCATGCTCGGCGGTTACGCAGTCGTCATGACGGCCGTCACCGCGTTCAGCAACTCCACGCCACTGAGCCGGTCGCTCCCCGGCATCGTCATCGCCATGATCGTCGTGGCAGGGGTGCTGATCGCCCTGATCAAGTTCGGATGGAAGACGCCGATGCTGATGAGCCGGGCGGAGCAGGCCGACGCCCGCGCCCAGCGAATCGCCCAGCGTCAGGCGACGCGCGGTAATCGTAAAGCCCAGCCGGCAACGGCCACCAACAGTGTCGCCGGGCCGCGGACCAGGCCGGCGCCGACCAGCCGGACCACAACCGGTCCCAGCCAGCACCCGCGTCGTAACGTCCGTAAGAAATAGCCCATGAGCTGCGTCATCGCCATCGATGCCGGCACTACCGGCGTCCGCAGCCGGGCCGTCTTCGACGATGATCGTGCCGTCGTTGCCGCCTACCGGGAGTTCACCCAGCACTATCCCCGGCCGGGCTGGGTGGAGCACGACCCGATCGAGATCTGGGAGGCGGTGAAGGCCACCCTCCACGATGTCGTCGCCCAGCTCGACGGCGCCACCGTCGCAGCGCTGGGTATCACCAATCAGCGCGAGACGGTCGTCGCCTGGAACCGACGCACCGGCGAGCCGTATCACCGGGCAATCGTCTGGCAGGACCGCCGTACGGCGTCGGTGTGCGACGAACTCGGCGCAGCCGGGCACCTGCAAGCGGTCCGTGAGACCACCGGTCTGGTCCTCGACCCCTACTTCTCGGGCACCAAGTACGCCTGGTTGCTCCAGCATGGGGGTGTACCCGACTCCCCCGATCTCGCCCTCGGCACGATCGACGACTGGCTGATCTGGAATCTCACCGGCGGCCAGGTACACGCCACCGACACGAGCAACGCCAGCCGCACCATGCTGTACGACATCGGTCGGATGTGTTGGAGCGAACCGATGGCCGATCTGCTCGGGGTGCCGAGCAGCGCCCTCGGCGAGGTCCGACCGTCGAGCGGTCGGTTCGGGATCACATCGGAGCGGAGCGGAGTGCCGGGCGGGATTCCGATCTCCGGAGTCGCCGGTGATCAGCAGGCCGCCCTGTTCGGCCAGACGTGCTTCACCCCCGGTATGGCCAAGAACACCTATGGCACGGGCAGCTTCGTGCTGATCAACGCCGGCACCCAATGCCCCGCTCCGACCGAGGGGATGCTGACCACGGTCGCATGGACCCTCGCCGACGGCACGACAACGTATGCCGTGGAAGGGGCCATCTTCGTCACCGGCGCCGCCATCCAGTGGATGCGCGACGGGCTCGGGCTGATCTCATCGGCCGCCGAGATCGAGCCGCTGGCCGCCTCGGTTCCCGATACCGGCGGTGTCTACCTCGTTCCCGCCTTCACCGGGCTGGGAACCCCGTGGTGGGACCCCTACGCCCGGGGAACGATCGTCGGCATCACCCGTGGTACCGGGCGCGCCCATCTCGCTCGCGCCGTCGTCGAGGCGATGGTCTACCAGACCCGAGACGCGGTCGAGGCGATGACGCGGGCGGCCGGTGTCGGCATCACCGACCTGCGGGTCGATGGCGGCGCCTCGGTGATGGATCTGATGCTGCAGCTGCAGGCGGACCAGTTGGGCGTCCCCGTGCGCCGTCCCGTCGATCAGGAGACCACGGCGCTCGGCGCGGCCTACCTCGCCGGCCTCGCCGAGGGGGTATGGACGCTCGATGATCTGCGTTCACGTTGGCAACTCGACGCGGAGTTCAGCCCGGCCACCGATCGCACAGCCGCCGACGCCTCCCACGCGATGTGGCGCCGAGCCGTGGAACGCTCACGCGATTGGGTCGATCGCCAAGCCTGAGGTGATACGGGCGAGCGTGGCAAGTTGGCGCCGCTCGCGGGCGCGGAACGCCGAGGCTCGCCCGACAGCGATGACCAGGTTGTGGGCGTCGATCGACGCCCAGGCCAGATCGGCCGGCGCACTGGCGGCCCGATCCTCGGGGGCGAGGTGGCGGCTTCCGGCGACGAACGCGGCAAGCCACGGCGCCTCGGGGCCCGAGCCGAGTGCGACCACGCACTCGCCGGTGGTGGCATCGATCACGTTGGTCCAGGCCGCCTCGAACAACTCAAGGACTTCGCGGGCGAGGGCTTCGATGCGCTTGGCAGGTTCCATCTCGACGAGCCGGGCACCGGCCTCGAGCGCGACCAGGGCGGAGTCGGGACGGCCGCCGGACACGGCGCGGACCTCTTCGAGCCCGGCTCCGTTGATCCGGCCGACGGCGGCAACCAGGTCGTCGGCGCCGACGCCATCGGGCAGCGCGACGATCAGTTCGTCGACGGCTTGACCACCACCCCGTTCGAGGATCTCGATACCGACAACGTCACCGCCGATGGCACCGATCTGGGTGGCTACCTGGCCGAGCACACCCGGCTTGTCCGACAGCCACACCCTGACCACGAAGGTTTCCACAAGGTCGCAACATAGCGGGTTGTTGTGCGCCGACCATGACTGATTTGTGACGAACGCGTGAAAGGAATCCCGCCTGCCGCGCGCAACGTCCGACGCTCAGAGCTTGGTCAACCCCCGGCGGAGGTTTCTGATGCCCTGAGCGATGCGCTTTTCGTTCTCGATCAACGCGAAGCGCACAAACCCCTCACCCCCCGGGCCGAAGCCGACGCCGGGCGACAAGGCCACTTCGCAGTCCCGGACCATCAGCGAGCAGAACTCGACCGAGGTGAGATCGGCGTACGGCTCGGGAATCGGGGCCCAGACGAACATCGTGCCGCGCGGCTTGGGAATGTCCCAACCGATGCGGGCCAAGCCGTCGATGAGGGCATCACGGCGGGCCTGGTAGATGCCGCACACCTCTTGGGGGTAGTCCGGCGCCTCGTTCATTGTGACGGTGGCGGCAATCTGTACGGGCTGGAACGCCCCGTAATCGAGGTAGCTCTTCAACTTCACCAGCGCCTGCACTACATCGCGGTTGCCGACCATGAACGCGCAGCGCCACCCGGCCATCGAGAAGCTCTTGGTCATCGAGTAGAGCTCGACGGCGCATTCCTTGGCACCCTCGGCCTGCAGGATCGACGGAGGCTTGTAGCCGTCGAAGCCGACATCGGCGTAGGCGAAGTCGTGAACGACGATCATCTCGCGCTCGCGGCAGAAGTCGACGACCCGCTGCATGAAGTCGAGGTCGACACATGCACCGGTCGGGTTGTGGGGGAACGAGATCACCAGCACCCGTGGCTTGGGCCAACCGATGTCGTAGGCGGCCTCGAGGCTGCCCATGAAGTCACCGGTGAAATCATCGCGGGTACGGGGGTCGGACAGGCCGCGCATCGGCACCTGGCGCAGATCGGCGCCGGCGAAGAGTGGACCGTAGATGTGGATCGGGTAGCTGGGGCTCGGCACGATGGCGGCGTCACCGCGCTCGAGCAGCACCCACATCAGGTGGCTGAACCCTTCCTTCGAGCCGATCGTGTTGGTGATCTCCAGCACCGGGTCGAGTTCGACCCCCCAGTTGCGGGCGTAGAGGGCGGCCGCGGCCTCGCGCAACTTGGGCAGGCCGCGGCTCAGCGAGTACCGGTGATTGCGAGCGATGCGGGCCGCCTCGGCCAGCTTGTCGACGGCGATCTGCGGCGAAGGGATATCGGGGTTGCCGAAACCGAGGTCGATCACATCGACGCCTGCTCGCCGTGCCTCGATCTTCAGACCGTTGATGATCGTGAAAACGTACGGCGGCAGGTTGGTGATGCGGCGGAACTCCATAGGTGGTCGACGCTAGCGGCTGGACCGCTCCGCTCAGGAGTGACTTGATGATCCACCGGGCGGCGGGCCGAGTCGACATCGGAGGGCCCGACAGACAGAACCGCGCAGTGAGGCGGAGAAGATACAGACGACTTCTTGAGGGTTCCCTACTCAACGTGAGGTTTGGGTCGTCCGAACTACCGATGACATGGGCGGCGACGGCGTGGATGCGCCATCCACAGCAGGATGCCGCCGGCCGACAACAGCCCGATTGCCGCCCCCAGCGCAGAGCCGGTTCGGGGCCCGTTGCCCGTCTCGGGCAGCGTGATATCGAGCAGATCGGTGACCGGCGGACGACTGTCGTGACTGATGAATCGCTCGGGATCGTCGTACGACGGCACCGGATCGACCGGCGGCACGGTGCTGGCCGGGGTGGATTCGGTCGGCGGAGGATCGACGAAGCCGCGGTAGTTGGCCGGGTCGGAGTCGGTGACCTCGATCGAGGCCATCGGGGAATTGGGCCGACCGGCGACCCCGGCCGAAGCGATTCGGGCACCCGGCGAGACGGCCACCGGATCGGCCCAACCGGACACGGCACCGACGTTGCGGTACAACTCGGGCAGCCCGGTACTCGTGCCATTGCACTCGACGATCTCACCCACCGCCAGCGCTCCGATCGTGGCGTCGCCCGACGGACACACGACGGTGACCCCACGATCGTCGGTGAGCGAGATGTCGCGCAGCGGGAGGCTTCCCGTGTTCGTCACGACGTACTTGAAATGCACGGTGCTGCCCACCTCGACGTCGGGGCCTGGCGCCTCGTCGGCATCGAATGTGTTGACGTACTTCTCGATGTCAATGGCCGGATTCGCGGGTCGGAAGACCTCGGCCCCACCGTTGCAACCAAGTCCTTCGAGGTCGCCGAGCCCGGGCGTAGGGCCCGCCACCGGCGTCACGAGCCCGGTCGCCATGTCGATCTGCAGGATATAGCGGCTGCCCTTGTGCCCACCGAAGTCCTCCTCGGTATACAACTGGCCCTGGGCGCCGAAGTCGAGCGACTCCGCGTCGGGCCGCGCACCGTCGGGCCAGTGGATGTCGGCGACCTTCGTGATGGTGAAGTCGGTCAGGCTGACCGTGTAGAGCACCGATTCGGGCGAGTCGTCGGTCATCCACAATTCCCCGGTGTGGGGTTCGAACGCCAGGCCGCCGGACGACCCGCCGATCCCTGGCAGGATGTGCGGTCCATCGAGCACTTCGGCGGTGTCGGGGTCGATTCGGTACAGCAGCGCACCGATCACGATCCACAGCCTCTCGTCGGTCGGATGGGCCGGGTCGACCCAGAGCGCTGCGGCATCGACATGGCCGGGCAGGATGGCCCCGACCTGGGTCTCGGTGCCCGTGTCGACGTCGTACTGCCACATCTGGGCCGGGGCGTCGGAGAACATGACCAGATCGTGCCTCGATGCCCGATAGGCCATTCCTTCGCCGGAGTACACCTGCGAGAGCGGCAGCGCCGTCGGAGGTATGGGATTCGTCGGACTCAGATTGAATCGCAGGATCTCGGGTGTGTCATCGGTGACCGCCCAGCAGATCGGCTCGACCTCGACGGGCGCTGCCGCTGGGGCGGGGGCCGCCACCGCGGTGCTGTCGGCCCACGGCAGCATGATCGCCATCGCAGCCATCAGTCCGAACACCGCCGCCATCGGCCGAGCAGGCCGCCGACAACCGACACAATGTGACCGTATGCCCGCTCCCGACACTGAAAGCATTTCAAATGTTACACCAAGCGTCATGCTTCAGTCACCGTTCTGAAATATTGGGCATTCACCACCCTGCTGATGCCCAAATGAGCACACTCGGACGGCGGTCGTACGCGAGGAGTGGTTTATCGGACAAACCATATGAATCTTTGGAACACCATTGGTATGGGTCAAACGGTTCATGGAGGCTCAAACCGGGCGACGACGTGCCAAGATCGGACAATGCCCAAAGCGCTGCGAGACGGATGCATCCACGTGGTCATCGAGATTCCTCGAGGAAGCCGCAACAAGTATGAGATCGACCATGAGACCGGCCACATCTTTCTCGATCGACGCCTGTTCACAGCCACGACCTATCCGGCCGACTATGGATTCATTCCCGACACGCTGGGCGGCGACGGCGATCCGCTCGATGCGCTCGTGCTGCTCGAGGATCCGGTCTACCCCGGCGTATGGGTCGAAGCGAAGCCGGTCGGGCTGCTCTGGATGCAGGATGAGGCCGGGCCCGACGCCAAGATCATCTGCGTCCCGTCGACCGAGCCGCGCTGGAAGGGCGTCGAGGATCTGAAGGACCTGCCCGACGAACTGCTCGAGGAGATCAAGCACTTCTTCGATGTGTACAAGGCTCTCGAGCCCGACAAGACGTCGTCGACCGCCGGATTCGAGAACCGCAAGGCGGCCTGGCGCGAGATCGAGTCGGCGCGGGCCGCCCATCTGGCGACGCCCGGCCACTGAGCCGCCCAGCCGCCCAGCCACTGAGCCGCCCAGCCACTGAGCCGCCCAGACATTGAGCCGCGTCGGGACTTCGACGACGGGCTCTGCGGCTACACGCCGCGGCGCTGCCCGGCGCGCCCGGCCTCCATCGATGCCTGGGCGGTATTGACGGACGCAAGTGCACTGATCTCGGGGACCCCCACCTCCCAGAACGCACCACCCTCGGTCCACGGGTTCGGGTGGGTGTTCATGGCGATCACGTACGTGCGGTCGGCGGCGCGGGCGCGCACCAGGGCGTCCTCGAACTCCGCAATGGTGGCGACCTGCTCGGTGAGACAACCCATTGCTGCGGCATGGGCGGCGAAGTCGACTCGTACCTCGGCCACGATGTTGCAGTCGGCAAGCAGGTTGTTGTAGCCGTTGCCTCCCTGGTTCGTCTGCAACCGGTGGATCACGGCGTAGCCGCCGTTGTCGCAGACGAGCACGATCAGCTTGTGTCCCGAGAGCACCGACGAATACAGGTCGCTGTTCATCATCAGATACGAGCCGTCGCCGACGAACGCGTAGACCTCGCCCGTCGGGCGCGCCATCCTCGCGCCCCAGGCGCCGGAGATCTCGTAGCCCATGCACGAGAACCCGTACTCGCAGTCGAACGTGGCCGGGGCCAGCGACCGCCAGTTGTTGTTCAGCTCGCCCGGAAAGCCGCCGGCCGCGGTGAGGGCGAAGTCGTCGGGCGTGGCCTGGCGGGAGACCGCTCCGACCACCTGGGCGTACGTCGGCAATGAGTCCGCGGCGTCGCCATCGGCGGCGTGCGCCTGCGAGATCGAGTCGATATATCGCCAGTATC
>JANMJD010000059.1:0-34676 GCA_031371195.1 Actinomycetes bacterium
TCCGAGTGGAAGGAGCGGGCTCAGCGCACCAGCGGGACGACCTCTTCCATGAACCGGGCCATCTGCTCGGTGGCCTTGGCGTACGGGTCGCCGATCAGATGCGGGAAGATCGTCAGGTGCTCGATGCCGAGGAGGTCGCGGTACGACTGCACCTTCTCGGCGACCTCCTCGGCCGTGCCGATCAGGTACATGTTCTGGGCGGTCGACTCCTCGAGCGTGGGAATCAGGCCGGCCTGTGCCGGTCGGCCGTCGGCGGCCATGTAGCCGCGGCTCCAGCCGTACGGGCCGAGGAACTTCCAGAACTCGTCGTGCCCGTTGCGGGCGGTGCGCCACGCCTCCTCGTGGGTGTCCTCGATACGGGTCGTCACCACCAGCATCCGCTTGTCACCCGATGCCAGCGTCGCCGCGGGATGGCTGGCGAGGTACCGCTCCTCGTACAGGTCCCAGAATCGCTTGATGAAGCTCGGATGCTGGTTCCAGAAGACCGCGCCGTGCCCGACGACGGGCACGTACTCGAGTGTGGGCGGACTGGTCACCGCCTGCCAGATCTCGTACGGGTACAGCGGCCGGGGAATCAACGTCAGGTCCTGTACCGTCGCCCCCCGGTCGGGGATGCCCGGCACCGGCAGCGTGAAGTGTTTGCCCTGGAAGGCGAACGTTTCCTGGCTCAGGGCTCGCCGGACGATCTCCATCGATTCCTCGAATACCTCGCGGTTGTGGTTGTCGGCGGCGATGGCATCTGGGTTGTCGTGCGACCCGATCGACACACCCTTCTCGTTGAAGTGGACCACCTCGCGCGGCACCGTGCCCCGCCCGACACCGAGAATGCCGCGTCCGCCCGACAGGTTGTGCAGCGTGGCGAAGTCCTCGGCCAGCCGGATGGGGTTCCACTGCGGCACGACGTTGAACATCGTCCCGAGCCGCAGCCGGCTGGTGCGCGCCGCGATCCACGTATTGATCAGCAAGCCGTTCGGGATGACCTCGTAGCCCTCGTACTGGAAGTGGTGCTCGGTCGTCCAGAACGAGTCGATGCCGACGGACTCGGCGGCGACCGCCGCATCGATGTACTTGCGCGTCGCGTCCCAGCACGCCTCGTTGGAGTATCGCCGATCCATCGGGTCGGGCAGCCCGGCTCCGGCGTCGTCCATCTCGACGCCACCGAAAAAGAACGCCCCGACCTTCAACGGTGCCAATGACATCTTGCGAAACCTCCACGAACGCGCTGCGGGCGAGCGTACCGGCCGAGGTAGAAATCGGAGATCACGAGCCGGTGGCTACTCGGCGCGCAGACCGGCGATCTCGGCCAGCCACGCTGCGCCGGACGCGTCGGACGGCATCCGCCAGTCTCCACGTGGGGACAGTGCAACCGAACCGACCTTGGGTCCGTCGGGCATCGACGAGCGCTTGAACTGCTGGGCGAAGAAGCGGCGGTGAAAGACCTCGAGCCAGCGCAGAATCGTCGCGTCGTCGTACAGCACCTCGTCGCCGAGGCGTTCGTCGTCGGCTGATTCACCGACGCGTTCGTCGTCGGCGACGACCTCGGGGCCGAATGCCTGGCGGGCGAGGGCGAAGACCTTGGTCGGACGCGAGCCGAATCGGACCACGTGGTACAGGAAGAAGTCGTGCAGTTCATACGGGCCGACGGTGTCCTCGGTGATCTGCTGTTGTACGCCGTCCTTCAACGGCAGCAGTTCGGGGGTGATCGGGGTGGCGACGATGTCGTGCAGGATGCGCGCCGCCTCGCCCGAGAAGACGTCGTCGGCTGCCCACGACACCAGATGGCGCACGAGGGTCTTGGGAACCCCCGCGTTGACGTGGTACATCGACATGTGGTCGCCGTTGAAGGTCATCCAGCCGAGGGCGGCTTCCGACAGGTCACCCGTGCCGACTACGAACCCGCCCGTGTCGTTGGCGACATCCATCAGGATCTGGGTGCGCTCGCGGGCCTGGGCGTTCTCGTAGGTGACGTCGTGGTCGCTCTCGTCGTGACCGATGTCGCCGAAATGCCCGCGTACCGCCGCGGCGATCGGAATCTCGCGCACCGTTGTCCCGAGGGAGCGCATCAGTCCGAGCGCGTTCTGGTAGGTCCGGTCCGTCGTGCCGAAGCCCGGCATGGTGATGCCGACGATTCCCTCGTGGCCGAGGCCCAATCGGTCGAACGCCCGGGCCGCCACGAGCAGGGCCAGTGTCGAGTCGAGCCCACCGGAGATACCGATGGTGACCGTCGTGGCCCCGGTGTGGCGCAACCGCTTGGCCAACCCGGTCGACTGGATGGCGAAGATCTCCTCGCAGTGCCGGGCGCGCTGCAGCGGGTCGGACGGGACGAACGGTCGACGGGGGATCGGTCGACGCAGCCGACCCGACAGCGCCGGATCCGCGGCGCTGAGCGGCATGTCGATCAATCGCAGCGACGGCATTGGAGCATTCGAGAACGACGACGACATGTGCCGTTCGTGGCGCAGACGGGCGACGTCGACGTCGGCGACCACCATGTGGTTGTTGAAGTCGAATCGCTCGCTCTCGGCAAGGATCGACCCGTTCTCGGCGATGATGCAGTGGCCCCCGAATACGACGTCCATCGTCGATTCGCCGGGTCCCGCGCCGGCGTACACATAGGCGGCAAGGGTGCGGGCCGCCTGCTGGCGGACCAGGTCGCGGCGGTAGTCGGCCTTGCCGAGCAGCTCCGGACTGCCCGAGGGGTTGACGACCACCGTCGCTCCGCCGAGGGCCAGCCGCCCGCTGGGCGGTTCGACGGCCCACAGGTCCTCGCAGATCTCGATGCCGACGACCGCCCCCGGGTGTTCGGCGAGCCCGAAGATCAGATCGGTGCCGAACGGGATCAGCCCGCGCAGCACCGGTGGGATGTTGGCATCGAGGGCCCGGACGAACCACCGGTCCTCGTAGAACTCGCCCCGATTGGGCAGGTATTGCTTGGGAACGACACCGGCGATCGCGCCATTGCCGATCATGGCGGCCACGTTGTACACCCGGCCGTCGTCGGCTGCGACGGGAAGGCCGATCACTGCGGCGACGCCCGGCAGGTCGACGAGCCGCTCGGTCAGCTCCCGCAGTGCCGCCCACGCCTCGGCGAGCAGCAGATCGGAGAAAAACAGGTCACCGGCGGTGTAGCCCGTCAGGCACAGCTCCGGGCACACGACGAGCGTTGCACCCTCGATCGCGGCGCCGCGGATCGCAGCTTCGACCGCCTGTCGATTGAACGTCGTGTCGGCCACCCGTAGCTCGGGCGTTACGGCGGCCACCCGCAGGAACCCGAGTTCGGCCGGCGGGAGATCGACGATGGGCAGGCGAGCTGACGTCACGGTGCCGAGGATATGGGTCGTGGTCGATGATGTGGGCGGTTCGGCTGCAAGGCGGTTACAGTCCGGCGCACGAGCCCGCCCCGGTGCGCGGATCGGCGGCGCCGGCGAGCAATCCGGATGGTTCGACAACGATGCAGTGGGCGTGGCCGAAGTCGGAATCGAACGCCGGACGTCGTTCGACGGGGTGGCCCATGGCGGCCAACTCGTCGGCCCATCTGTCGGGCGCGTTGCCCTCGACGGTGACGACCGGTCCCTGGGCGGCGGTCCAGGTATCGAATCCGGTCACCGGCCCCTGGAGTGCCCACCGGCCGGAAAAAACGCTCTGAGCAGGAGATTGGTGATGATGCAGGAGGCGGGTGATGACCTGCAATTGGATCTGGGGTTGGGCGTCGCCGCCCATCGTTCCGATGGTTGCGGCGAAGGAGCCGTCGGGATCGGTCACCATGCTCGGACACAACGTATGCGGCGGGCGTCGCCCAGGAGCGAGTTCGGCCGGGTGACCCTCGATGATCGAGAAGCCCAGTCCGCGATTGTGGAGGTTGATCCCCGTCGAGGGCTCGACCAGCCACGAGCCGAGGTTCGACGCGTTCGACTGGATCAACGACACGGCCGTCCGGTCGCTGTCGACCGCGCACAGGTAGGTGGTGTCGCCCCGGGCCCCCGGACTCCACCGCCGGCTGGCCCGGAGCGGATCGATCGCTGTCCGCCGCGGATCGAGTCGGTCCGCCGCGAGCAATGCGGCGCCGTCGGCGCCGTCGAACAGCGCCGTCGGACGGTCGTATCCGGCGGCGGTGGCGGATTCGATCAACAGGTGAGCCCAACGGGGGTCGTGCGGATCGTCGGGGAGGTCGAGCCCCTCGGCGATCAGCGCCGCAGAGAGGGTCAGATAGCCCTGTGAGTTCGGCGGCATCGTCCACAGCCGACGGCCCCACACATCGGCCACGAGCGGAGCGACCCACTCGTCGCTGCGCTGCGCCAAGTCGTCGGACGAGAACCATCCTTCACCCATCCCGAGCAGGCCCGATCCGAACATGCCTCCGTAGAACGCGTCCCGGCCACCCGTGGAGACCTCGCGAAGAGCCTGGGCCATTCCCCCGCGACGGACCATCGCCCCCGGCCTGACGGCTTGGGAGACGAGTTCGTGCATTGCCTCGCGTCCCCGGGCATCCAGGGTCGACAGCACGCCGACGAGTTCGGGAGTGGCGGCGAATCCGTGCTCGGCCAGGCGGATGGCCGGGGCCAACACCTCGTCGAGTCCGAGGCGACCGAACCGGCTGTTCAACGCGATCCACCCGTCGACGCAACCGGGGACGGTGACGGCGCGGATGTCGTGGCGGAACGGCATCTCGGCGCGGCCCTCGGCGCGCAGTTCCGCCGCCGATGCCCCTGAGCCGGCGCGGCCCGAGGCGTTCAGGGCGTGGACGTCTGAGCCGTCATGGACCAGGGCGAACAGGTCGCCGCCCATGCCGCACATGTGTGGCCCGGTGACCGCCAGCGCGGCATTGGTGGCGATCGCTGCATCGACGGCATTGCCGCCACGGGCCAGCGCCCACAGCCCGGCCTGCGTGGCGACCTGATCGGCGGAGCACACCATGCCCCCCGGAGAACGAACACTGGACGAAGGCGTCATCGTGGGCATGCCGGCCGAGCGTAGCGAGGCCGGGTGGGCCGCGCGACCGCCGGGGAGCCGGCCAGCGATGGGGTGCGGGGGCGCAGCCCCGGGTTGGGTCGGCGAGCGTAGCGAGGCCGGGTTGGCTACCGTGGCGGAGTGGAACCTCTGACTGCGTCGGTGACGCCTCGCTTGGCGATCACCGCGCCGCGGGTCGTTCGAGCCGCCGTCGGAGTACTCGCCGCCGTCATCCTGCTCGGGACCTTCCTGCCGTGGGTGCGCACGGGCAGTCGCAGCCGCACGAGCTACGGGATGATGAGCCTCATCGATCGGCTGGACTTCGCTCCCGGTGGCGCGGCCGAGCGGGCCGTGCGCTGGTGGCCAATGGTTCCGATGCTGTGCGTCCTGACCATGGTCGCGGCATGGTGGCCCCGACCCAGGTTGGCCGGGCTCGGCGGGTTGATGATCGTGCTCTACGTCGGAGGTGTGGCCGCAGCGCTGGGCCGGGCGCCGATCACCGTGCTGATCGGACGTCAGCTCGTACTGCCGGCCGCGGCGATCCTGTTGATCGCGTCGATCGGATGTCTGGTCCTCAGGCCGGGTCGACCCATTCGCCGCGCTGCGTCAACACCTGCTTGAGGATTGCCGGACGGTCCGTCATCAACCCGTCGACGCCCAGCTCAAGCAACGAGAACATCTCCTCGGGCCGATCGATGGTCCATACGTGGACGGAGATGCCGTGGCGGTGGGCGAGATCGACCATCGGGCGGGTGACGATCTTGGCCGGGCCCTGGCCGACAGGGACCTGGGCGGCGGGAACGCCCTTCGGCGGGCGCCCGAGGCGCCACCGGGCGACCTCGACCGGGCTCATCGAGCTGCACAGATCGGACCCCAACGCCTTGCGGAGCCGCACCAGACGAGTGTGGGAAAAGCCTCCGAGACACACTTTGGCCAGGGCGTTGTTCCGTCGCAGACAGGAGATCAAGGGCTCGACGGCGGCGTCGGACTTGCAGTCGATGTTGATGCGCGCGTCGGGAAACGCATCGAACAGATCCTGCATCAACGGGATCGGCTCGCGCCCATCGACGCGGGCGGTGGCGACCTCGGCGTAGCTCAACTCGCTGATTCGCCCGGGTCGAGCGCATGCTCGGGCGAGGTCGTCGTCGTGAAAGGCCATCAGCACACCGTCGGCCGTGGCCTGGACATCGGTCTCGATATAGCGGTAGCCGAGGGCGATGGCTCCTTCGAATGCCGGCATCGTGTTTTCCGGCCACTCACTGGCTCCGCCGCGGTGGGCGAAAGGGAGCGGGCCGGGGTGATCGAGGAACGGATGGCGGGCCGGGCCGACGAGACGCATCCTCGAAGTATGGACGCTGGGCACGGTCAGCGGCGATGATCGAGGCCATGACTGACACGAGCCCGTTGCGTTGGGGCGTCCTTGGGGCCCGATCGGGGATCTACCACAAGGCGCTTCGACCCGCATTCGAACACTCCGCCGTCCACCAGATCGTCGCCGAGGCGAGCCGCGCCGACGGGGGCAGCGAGGTGCCGTATGCCGAGATGCTCCGCCGCAGCGACGTCGATGCGGTCTACATCCCGCTCCCCAACGTCGGCCACAAGTCGTGGATACTTCGTTCGCTCGAGGCCGGCAAGCACGTGTTGTGCGAGAAGCCCCTGACGCTCACCCCGGCTGACACCGATGAAGTGTTCGCCGCCGCCGAAGCGGCCGGCCGCACGCTGCTCGAGGCGTATATGTGGCCGCACCACGCCCGAGCGCGTCGCACGCTCGAACTGTGCGCCGACGGTTCGCTGGGCCGGCTGCGCAGTACCCGGTCGATCTTCACGTTTCCGTTCGACCGTCCCGACGATCATCGCCTCGACGAACGAGGCGCCGGCGCCCTGTTCGATGTTGGGATCTACTGCCTCGGTCCGGCGATGATGATCGCCGGTCGAGCCCCGGTGCGGGCGGCCGCCGGAGCGGTACGTAACGACAAGGGCGTGGACGTGTCGATGACCGGCTGGGTCGACTGGGGCGAAGGGTTCCACAGCACCTTCGAGGTGTCGTTCGACCAACCCGGACGGCGCACGCTGGAGGTGAGCGGGACCGACGAGGTGCTGACGATCGCCGACTGGCATGCTCCCGGACCGGTGGGCGATGCCGTCCTGACCCGAATGGATCGCACCGGCTTCGCGTCCAACGAGGTACTGGCAGGATCGGACGCCTACGAGGGGATGGTCGATCAGTTCGCCGCAGTGGTGCGGGGAGAAGCCGTCCCGCTGTTCGGACCGACGGAGAGCCGACGTCTGGCCGGACTGATCGAGATGGTGCAACGCGCCGCCGAATGATGATCCCCGGCGGGCGTGGGGACCGGGCCGACTCGGGCTTCAGCCGATACCCACCACGGCAACTCGGAGTTGGTACGCCGTGCTCGCCACGAGGCAGACGCGGCCCCCGTCGCCCGGCGACAGCGTCACCGTCGAAGTCACCTCGACCCCGGCGATCGGGGACTGGAGGGGAATACCCCCGTCAAGGCCGGCACGCGTGCCGCACGACCAGATCGCGGCGCGACCGTCCGTGGCGCCGATCAGCGTGATCGCCAGCGTGACCGATCGGGCGGTGGCCGGTAGTCCCGGGAATCCCACGACCGTTACACCGGTGGTGTGGTTGGCAGGTATCTCGTTGGCCGGCGCGAAAACGACGAGGCCCGCGGGTCCGACGCTCGGCGATGGCGGCGGCGCATCGGTCGGGGTCGTCTCGATGGTGCCCGCCTGGATCGTCGGCGAGTCGACGACGGCGGACAGGTCGGCGGGAATCGACTGAGCCGACGCGTCGGCAATCGGTGGCACGGTGATCAGCGTGCCTTCGCGCGTGGCCGGCGAAAGCGGGATGCCCTGCACGTCGGTGACCCGTGGTGACGGCTTCGGCTTCGGCGTGCCGTAGTCGTAGGGCGGCCCACACGTGCCGGCAGCGATGACGAACGGCGTCGGGTCGACGGCGTCGCCGCCGAATGGGTGGACCTCGAAATGCAGGTGCGGAACGGGGGCCGAGCCGGTCATACCGACGTAGCCGATGACATCACCGGCCTGGACACGCGCTCCGGCGATGATGCCGTCGGCGAAGGCCTCCAGATGCAGATACGAGTAGTACGACCCATCGGCGATCTTCAAACGGAGGTAGTTGCCGCCCGTATTGCCGGGAGCATCGGGAACCAGCTTCGAAATGATGCCGTCATCGACGGCGATCAACGGCACGCCCTGTGCGGCGATGATGTCCACGCCGAGGTGCTTGCGGCCACCCGGACGCGGCGCACCGAAGGTGTTCGAGTAGCCGCATGGGCCTCCGACCGGTCCGGTGCGCATGGCCAGGGCGCTGCCGGCGGCGGCTGCGACGGGGCCGCCCGTTGGGGTCAGCCCGACTCCGCTCGTCACCACCGCCGCCAACGCAAATGCGACCGCGACACGAGTGAGTCCTCGCTTCGATGTTGTCTTTTCGCCCACTTTGAACTGTCCCCTTAGCAACTACTACTTGCCCTCGATCTCGCGTGCAGCACCCTAGCAACCACGCAAGGCGTTGAAAAATCTCAAGGTTTCTCGCCTACAGCGAACGTCCTGCGTGTTTCCAGTACTCATCTTTCAATAAGCGTTTGTAAAGCTTCCCTGTGGGGTGTCGGGGCAGCTCAGCCCGGAAATCCACCGTTCGAGGGCACTTCACATCGGCCAACTGGGATCGGCAGTAGGCGATCAGCTCGGCGGCCAGCGCCCGGGCCGCGTCGTCGTCGGCCGGCATCTCGGCCGGCTGCACGACCGCTTTGACCTCTTCGCCGAAGTCGTCGTTGGGCACGCCGAGTACGGCGACATCCACGACCTTCGGATGGGTGATCAACACGTTCTCTGCCTCCTGGGGGTAGATGTTCACCCCTCCCGAGATGATCATGTACGCCTTGCGATCTGTGAGATAGAGATAATTGTCAGCATCCAGATACCCGATATCTCCGAGCGTCGACCAGCCCTTGGGATGGCGGGAGCTGCGGGTCTTGTCGGGGTCGTTGTGATACTCGAACGACGCGCCACCCTCGAAGTAGATGACGCCGGGCTCGCCGATCGGCAGTTCGTCGCCCTGCTCGTCGCAGATGTGCACGGTGCAGGCGATCGGCGTGCCCACGGTGCCCTCGTGGGCCAGCCACATCGCGCTGTTGCAGTAGACGAAACCGTTGCCCTCAGTGCCGGCGTAGTACTCGTGGACCACCGGGCCGAACCACTCGATGATCTGGCGTTTCACCGGGGCGGGGCACGGTGCCGCGGCGTGGATCACGCACTCCAGCGACGCCACGGAGTAGCGCTCTCGTACTGCTGCGGGCAGCTTCAGCAGCCGGACGAACATCGTCGGCACGACCTGGCTGTGGGAGATGCCGTAGCGCTCCACGGCGGCGAGGTACTGCTCGGCGTCGAAATGCTCCATCACCACCACGGTCGCCCCCAGCGAGTGCGCGGCCAAGCAGAACCGCAACGGTGCAGCATGGTAGAGCGGCGCCGGCGACAGGTACGACGACTCGTTGGTGAAGCCGAACAGCGCCGAAAGCGTCGGTGTCACCGACGTCGGCGTGGTGTCGAGGGGTTCGGCGACGAACGCCTTGGTGACCCCCTTGGGCAGCCCGGTCGTCCCCGAGGAGTAGAGCATGTCGACGCCGGCGATACGGTCGTCGAGCGGGTCGGCCGAGTGGCGCTCGACGGCGCCTTCGTACGCCTCGTACCCGTCGACGGTGCCGTCGAGCATCAGGTGGATCCGCACGGCCGGAGCCAGCGGGAGGATCTCGGTGGCCTGTTCGGCCTTGTATCGCGACGTGACGAATGCCTGGGCCTGGCAGACGTGGAGGATGTAGTCCAACTCGGGCGTCGTCACGCGCGATGAGCAGGCCGAGTACACGAGACCGGCGTAGAGGCAGCCCCACAGCACTTCGAGGTAGCGGGAATGGTTCTCCATGCACAGCGCGACGTGATCGCCGGGCCGGAGACCTGCGGCCTGGAAGAGCCGACTGAGTCGATTGGCCGCCGCGTCAAGTTCGGCGAACGTCTGCGTCTCGCCGGTGGACGCCATGATCACGGCCGGCTTGTCAGGGGTGGTCGCGGCATGAATTCCCGGATGCATGAACGGGAAATGTAGTGCGCGGCCCCGACGGCCACCCCAGTTGAACCAGACCGCCGCCGTAGCATCGGTGCCGATGGATGTCACCCGCCGGTTCAGCGAATTGCTCTCGATGGACGAGGACGGATTCCCATTGGATCAAGCCTGTCTGTTGATCGCCGCTCACGCCCGCCCCGACATCGACATCGCCGCGTTGCTCGGCCAACTCGATCAGCTGGCGGCAGACTTCTCCGGCGGCGGGCGTGACGAGCTGATGGCCCGGCTGTTCGGGCCCGGGCGGTTCACCGGTAACACCGTGGAGTACTACGGCGCCGACAACTCCCTGCTCGACCAGGTGATCACCCGCCGTCTGGGCATCCCGATCTCGTTGGCGGTCGTTGCCATCGAAGTCGGCCGTCGTGTCGGCATCCCGCTCGTCGGGGTGGGCATGCCCGGCCACTTCCTCGTGCGGCCCACCCACGACGATGCGGTGTTCTACGACCCGTTCCATGGTCCAGAACAACTCGACGCCGAAGGTTGCCGACGGCTGTATCAAGCTGCCGCCGGACCCGGTGCACGGTTCTCCCCGACGTATCTCGAGCCGGTCAGCCGCCAGGCGATCGTGGTGCGCATCCTGACCAATCTCAAGGTCGTCTACCAGCGCCAGAGCGATCTGGCCGCCCTGGCCTGGGTGATGCGCCTGCGCGCCGCCATCCCCGGCATCGGCGAGGTCGAACGCAACGAGCGCATCCGCATGTTCGCCGTGTTGAACTGACCCGCCGCGCTCCACCGCACCTCTTGCGCTGACCGCCTGACATTTCCGCCCCCACCACCGGGACGGATCGCGCCCGAGAAGTCCGAAAGCCGGGACGGCCGCGTGCCGGGCGGGCGGGCGTGATCAACTGGCGCCGTGATCGATCAGCGCATCAAGCAGTGTCTCGGGCAGATGATCAAGGGGGTGCAGGTGGTCGGGGCGACTCATGACGGCGTGACCAGGGCGTATTGCTCGCATTGGGTCTGCCAGGTGAGTTTCGAGGAACCGATCGTGATGGCCTCGGTCTCGCCGAAGCACGACACGTACCCGTTGATCGTCAAGTCGGGCGCGTTCACCGTGTCCATCCTCGCCGGCGACCAGGTGGCCGAGGGCCAGTACTTCTCGTACCCCGGCCGCAAGTTCCGCTATCTCGCCCACGAGTACCTCGACGTGTTGCCCGATGGGTTGCCGGTCGTCCGAAACTCGATCGCCTGGCTGCGCTGCGAGGTGTTCCAGACGATGCCGATGGCCGATCACGAGCTGTTCTTCGCCCGCGTCGTCGAAGTCGGGGCCGGCCGTCTGAAGGATCCTCCGCTGCTCTACTCCAGCCGACTCGGTTGGCGGATCACGGGTGACAAGGCCCGCGAACCAGGAGTGTCCATTCGCGACCGGTTGCTCGAGCGCCTGGCCGACCTCGGGATCGCCGACGATCCGTCGACGGACGCCGATCCCGACTGAGAGACGCCGGTCCGCCACGGTTACTCTCGGGTAGTTCCCCCAGCCGATGCCCGGAGTCTGCCGTGACCGTTGTCGAATCCCGTTCCGTCGAGGACACCAATCTCAACGATGAGGAGCGGCTCGTCGCCGATCTCGTGGCCCAACTGCTGGCGAGTCATCCGCCGGCATCCACGCCTGTGGCGGAATTCCTCGGCGCCCAGTTCGACCTCGGGATCGCCTGGGTGCATTTCCCGCAGGGTCACGGCGGCCTCGGTCTCAACCCCAAGTTGCAGAAGCTGATCAACGAGCGCGTCTTCGCCGCCGGCGGCCCGAATCCGGTCAGTCGCAACCCGATCGGCCACGGGATGACCGGACCGACGGTGGCCGTGTGGGGCAGCGAGGCGCAGAAGTCCCGCTATCTGCGGCCGCTGTTCACCGGCGAGGAGATCTGGTGCCAACTGTTCTCGGAGCCGGGCTCCGGTTCCGATTTCGCCGGACTGTCGTCACGTGGCGTGCGGGACGGTGACGAGTGGATCGTCAACGGCCAGAAGGTGTGGACGACCCTTGCCCATCTCTCGCGCTGGGGCCTGATGGTCTCGCGCACCGACTCCGAGGCCGTCAAACACGCCGGGCTGACCGCCTGGGTCGTCGACATGCAGGCACCCGGCGTCGAGGTTCGCCCGCTCTATCAGATCACGGGTGAGGCCGAGTTCAACGAGGTGTACTTCACCGACGTCCGGATCCCTGACTCGGAAATTCTGGGTAACCCGGGCGACGGCTGGCGGGTGTCGCTGACAACGCTGATGAACGAGCGTGTCTCGATCGGCGGCGCGATCCCGGCCAAGGGTTCCGGCCCTATCCGTGATGCGGTCAAAGTGTGGGAATCGTTGCCCGAGGATCGGCGCGATCCGGTCACCCGCGACGGCTTGATCAAACTGTGGATCCGCGCCGAACTGCTCCGGCTGACCAATATCCGCGCCTCGCAGGCCCGCAAGATGGGAGACCCCGGACCAGAGGGTTCGATCGCCAAGTTGGCAATGGCCGAACTGAACAAGGACGTCTACTCGTACGCCGTGTCGATGCAGGGCGCCGACGGGATGCTGCTGCCCGGTGGCTACGAGAAGGTGCGTCCGGAGAAGGCGATGAACATGTCGAGCCCTCAGCGCGCCTTCCTGCGCAGTCGGGCGAACTCGATCGAGGGGGGCACCTCGGAAGTGATGCGTAACATCCTCGGCGAACGCGTGCTCGGACTGCCCGGTGACGTGCGCGTCGATCGTGACGTGCCGTGGAGCAAGGTGCCGCGTAACTGAGCAGCGCTCGCCGGAGCGGGCCGCGTCAGCTGCCGGTGCGCAGCAGCACGCCGACGAACAGGGCGCCGAGCGCGCCGAGCAGGCCGAGCGCTCCACCGATGGCCAGGGCGAGCCTGGTGCGCCCGATGATGTGCACGGCAGCGAATGTGCCGCTCACCGCGGCCAAGGTCACATGGAGGAATACCGTGACCTGGTACTCGGTCGTGGCGTCGCCGATCTTGATCACCATCAGGTTCCATACGCCGGTGGCCAGCAGCACCGCGAACGCAGGCCACGCCACCCGGTTGTAGGCCCGGGCGACCACTTTGAGAATGCCCGACTCGGCGCTTCCCGGGTGGTTGCGAACGGCGCCGACCAGGCCGCCGAGCACGATCTGTCCGCCGACCCAGACGGTGGCGGCGAGCACGTGCAGCACCAGTCGGATCGTGGCGGCGGTGGGGGAGAGCATCGGGGAGGTCCTCAGGGCACGAAGGGCGGGCTCATCACGAGACGGGGTCTATCCGCGCAGGGCGGCGAGCACGTCGCTGGCCGCCAGACGTCGGTCGTCGATGACTTTTCGCCCGGCGAGCGACCCACCGAGCATCGTCGTCGTGGCGGTCTCGATGGCGGCCTGCAGGTCACGGATGTTGCGCGGCGGGGGGAAGTATTCGTCCTCGTCGGTGACCCGTACCGGCGTGACGCCGTCGCGGGGGGCGAGCTTGGCGATCACCTGTTCCACGAGTTCCTCGGGGGCGGACGCCCCGGCGGTGACGCCGACGATGCCGGTGAGGTCGTCGGGCAGTTCGCCGACATGGTTGATCCGGAAGACCCGCGGGCAGCCCGCCTCGATGGCCAACTTCTCCAAGGCCCGCGTGTTCGACGAGTTCGCCGAGCCGATCACCACGATCGCCTCGCACCGTGCCGCCATCTCCATCAACGCCGACTGGCGGTTGGTCGTGGCAAAACACAGATCGCTGCGCCCGGGGCTCCACAGCGCCGGGAACTTGGCTCTCGTCGCGTCGGCGACGTCGTGCCACTCGCGGTGCGACAGGGTCGTCTGGGCGAGAAGCGCGACCGGTCCGTCGAACTGGGGCAGGGCATCGACCTCGGCGACCGACTCGACACGGTGGATCGACTTCGGGGCGACGGCCATCGTGCCGACCGCTTCCTCGTGGCCCTCGTGGCCCACGTAGACGATCGAGTATCCCTTGCCGGCGCGTACCTTGACCTCGTGGTGCACCTTGGTGACCAGCGGGCAGACGCTGTCGACCACGTAGCTGCCCCGGGCCCGGGCCGCGGCGACCACATCGGGCGCCGAGCCGTGGGCCGAGAGCATGATCGGCCGACCCTCGGGCACCTCGTCGATGGAGTCGACGAACACCACACCCATGTCCTTGAAGCGGTCGACGACGATCTTGTTGTGGACGATCTCGTGGTAGCAGTACACCGGGGCGTCGAACGCCCGCACCATCCAGGCAAGCGCCTTGATCGCCATCTCGACACCGGCGCAAAAGCCGCGGGGCGACGCCAGTAGCACCTCGTCGGTCGACATACCCCCAGGTTACTGGCGTCGCCCACCGATAGCCTGTGGCGGTTGTGTCCGCCCCGTTGATCATCGCCATCACCCCCGGGTCGCCGGCGGCGTCGGCCGGGTTGTGCGTGGGTGACGAGGTGGTGCGGATCAACGGCCAGATGCCGCGTGACATCATCGAATGGCGCTACCTCGTCGACGAGGACGATCTTGAGCTGGACGTGATGCGCGGTGGGGTCGAGACGACCATCGAGGTCGCCAAGGCGGCCGGTGCGCCATTGGGTGCCGAGGTGTCGAGTGCCCTGTTCGACCAGGTCAGGACGTGTGACAACCACTGCGAGTTCTGTTTCATCTACCAGCTGCCCCCCGGCTTGCGGACCAGCCTGTATCTGAAGGATGACGACTACCGGCTCTCGTTCCTCTACGGCAATTTCACCACGCTCACCCGCTTCACCGAGATGGATCTGGAGCGGGTGATCACGGAACGGCTCTCGCCGCTCAATGTCTCGATCCACTCCACCGACCCCGAGGTGCGCACGCGTATGTTGCGCAACCGGCGCGGGGCGACGAGTCTGCGCTGGCTGCGGGCGTTGCTCGACCATGGCATCACCATCCACGGCCAGGTCGTCGTGTGCCCCGGCGTCAACGACGCCGATGTGCTCGACGACACGCTCGCCGGAGTGCTCGACGAGTATCCCGAGTTGGCCAGCGTCGCGGTGGTGCCGTTGGGCATCTCCAAGTACAACCATGAGGCGGCGATGCGGCCTCACACCACGGCTGAGGCTCTGAGGGTGGTCGAGATCGTCGCCGAGTGGCAGGACGTGTTTCTCGCCACCCTCGGGCGGCGGATGGTGTTCGCCGCCGACGAGTACTACCTGCTCGCCGGGATGCCCTTTCCTCCCGCCGAGACGTACGAGGGGTTCCCGATGCACGAGGACGGCATCGGGATGGCCCGCACCTTCGAGCTGGAGTTCACCGGACAGGCCACCGGGGCAACCGGCGTGCAGCCCGGCTTCTTCTCCTGGGTCGACGGGGCGCCGGCCGAGGGCTACCGCGCCGTGCGAAATCCGGCCGGTGATACCGGCCTACGAGTCGCCGGCGAGCACGGCGGTGTGGCCACCGCCGTGCGCCTCACACCGCGCCGCAACGCCCCGATCGGCATTCTCACCGGCGCCTACGGCGCCACCGTGTTGACTCCGTTGATCTCGCGATTGGGTCGCGACGACGTCCGCATCATCCCGGTCGCCAACGACTTCTTCGGGGGGAACACCGCGGTCGCCGGGCTGATGGTGAGCGCCGATGTGGCCCGCACGCTGGGTGAACAGCCGGCCGGGCATCGGTATCTGCTCCCCGATGTGTGCTTGTCCGAGGGGCGTTTCCTCGACGGCGGTACTGTGGACAACCTTCCCCACCCCGTCGAGGTCATCGCCACCGACGGCATCGCGCTCCGCCGAGCACTGGAGTCATCGTCATGAGCGACGCGTCAAGCGACGAGCTCGAACTTCCCACTGTTGTCATCATCGGACGGCCGAATGTCGGCAAGTCGACGCTGTTCAACCGCTTCGTGGGCGCTCAAGCCGCCATCGTCGAAGATCGTCCCGGCGTCACTCGCGACCGCAAGGAACTCGAGACGGAGTGGCTCAGCGTCCCGTTCAAGATCGTCGATACCGGCGGCTGGCTGCCCGATGGCAACGAACTCGACGCCAAGGTGTCGCGCCAGGTCGAGGCGGCGGTGCGCAGCGCCGACCTGGTGCTGTTCATGGTCGATGCCGCCTCGGGTCTGATGGATCTCGACGAGCGGATCGCCCATTGGCTGCGCATGGCCAAGGTCCCGACGTTGCTGGTCACCAACAAGGCCGACAACGAGCGCCGGGAGAACGAGCGCTGGGAGTTCATGGCGCTGGGACTCGGAGACCCGTATCCGGTCAGCGCGCTGCACGGCCGCCGTTCGGGCGATCTGCTCGACGAGGTGATCGCCCGCATCCCCCACGTCGGGGTCGAGGTCGTCGAGTACGACGACGAGGGCGACGAGATCATCGTCCCGCGCGAGGTCAAGCCGCCGCGTGTCGCCATCGTCGGGCGCCCGAATGTGGGCAAGTCGACGCTGTTCAATCGCATGGTCGGCGAGGAGCGGTCCGTCGTGCACGACATGCCCGGCACCACCCGCGACGCCATCGACACCCTCGTTGAAACCGATGACGGCCCGATCGTGTTCGTCGACACCGCCGGCATGCGTCGGCGGGGCAAGATCGACGACTCCGCCGAGTACTACTCGTTGGTCCGGGCGCTGCGGGCGGTCGACGAGTCCGACATCGCCATTCTCGTCATCGACGGCACCGAGGGTGTCACCGCTCAGGACCAGCGTCTGGCCGAGCGCATCGACGTTGCCGGTTGCCCGGTGGTCGTGCTGGTCAACAAGTGGGAACTGGTCGAGACGGGCGAGGATCGCGCCGACATCACGGCGCAGATTGGCGATCGCCTGCATTTCGTCGGCGACGCACCGGTGCTCAAGGTCTCCGCGCTCACCGGTAAGGGCGTGCACAAGCTGCTGCCCGTGCTGCACGACACCATCGAGCGGTATCACAAGCGGGTGAAGACCAAGGACGTCAACAAGGTGATCCTCGAAGCCCAGGCCCGTCAATCGGCGCCCCGCGGCATCAAGATCATGTACGCGCTGCAGGGGGCGGCCGATCCGCCGACGTTCACGTTGTTCTCCAACCGTGAAGTGCCGCCGACGTACCTGCGCTATATCGAGCGTTCGCTGCGTGAGGCGTTCGACTTCGGCTCGGTTCCGATCAAGCTGCGCGTGCGGCGCCGCTCGCAGTAGGAGCACCAGGACCCCGTGCCGTGGTGTGAGGAGTGCGCCAAATATCACGCGCCGTCGGCGATGACGCCCGAGGGCGCCTGCCCGACGTGCGGCCGCGTGCTCGATGCGCCGAGCGCCGTGACGTCGCCGAACGTGCCGGTAACGGCGAAGTCCGTCAACCTGAAAGAATTGGCCGGCGAGGATGCCAAAGCACCCTGGCATTTCAAGCTGCTGATGGTGATGCTCGCTTTGTACTTCGTGTGGCGAATCGTCAGCCTGTTCCGCTGAAGGCGAGGGACGGTTTGTGACCAGCAGGGGAGTGCGCCACCGCATCCGACGCATCGTTGCCGTCTCGATCCTGTTGTCGACCGTCGTCCAAGCGTGGTCGCCGGGTGACCCCGACGGGGGTCCGCAGGCGCAGGCCGCGGCGCCCCCGGTGCAGAACCCCGACTTCGTCATCGAGACGCTGCTCACCGGTCTCACCGAGCCCGTCGCCGCCCGCAACGCACCCGATGGTCGGATCCTCGTCGCCGAGCGGGCCGGCCTGATCAAACTCTTCGACGGGCCGCGTGATCGGAACCCGACGATCGTGGCCGACGTGCGGGGCATCTCCCACGACTTCTGGGATCGCGGGCTGCTCGGGCTCGCGCTCGACCCGGAGTGGGCGACCCAGCCGTACGTCTACGCCCTGTACACCTACGACCACGACCCGTTCGACCCGGCGAGCCCGATTCCCCGGTGGGGCTCGGCGACACCCGGCGACGGCTGCCCCGCCGTGCCCGGGCCCGGGTCGGATGGTTGCGTGGTGACCGCCCGGATCAGCCGGTTCCTGGTGCAGCCCAATGGCACCGGTGGGCCCGAGCAGGTCGTGATGGAGAACGACGCCGCCGCAGGGTTCTGCTTCCAGAGCCCGTCGCACAACGTCGACCACCTGGAGTTCGGGCCTGATGGTCGGCTCTATTCGACCGTCGGCGAGGGAGCCAGCTTCGGCGGACCCGACTACGGGCAGAACGGTGGCAAGAAGCCGTCGACGGCGAATCCGATCATCCCGGCGAACCCGTGCAACGACGCTCCGGGCTACCGGGGTACGGCCAACTCCCCGACGACCGGTGAGGGCGGGGCGTTGCGCTCACAGGGCGTGCGGTCGACGTCGACCGATGGATACACCCCGCTGAACGGGGCCCTGTTGCGGATGGACAAGAACACCGGTCAGGCGCCGGCCGACAACCCGCTGGTCAACAACGGTGTCCCCGGCGACGATCGAGTCGTCGCCTACGGATTGCGCAACCCGTTCCGCTTCAGCTTCCGTCCGGGGACCAACGAGGTGTGGATCGGCGACGTCGGCTGGAACGACTACGAGGAACTCGACTCGGCGCGTGTCGGTCCCGGGCAGTCGGTCCCCAACTTCGGCTGGCCGTGTTACGAAGGCCCGGCTCGGCAACCCTCGTTCGACGCCCTGAACAACAACCTGTGCGAGTCGCTCTACGCCGATGCCGACGCCGGTCGGGCCTCGAAGGTGGGCAGCAAGGCCGGGATCAGCCCGTACACGCCACCGACGGTCCCGATGCCGCACGACACCAGCATCGGAGGATGTCGCACGGGCAACGCCGCGGTGATCGGCGGCGTGTTCACGTCGGCGGCAAACTGGCCGGCCAACCTGGCCAACGCCTACGTCTTCGGTGACTACGGCGCGGCTTGCCTGTTCGCCCTGCCGCTCGACGGGGCCGGAAAGCCCGACTTCTCCCGGCTGAGCACGCTGGTTGTCGGTACCGGCGTCGTCGATGTCGCGCGTACTCCCGACGGCTCGGTGATGTGGGCCGACTTCGGCAGCGGCGAGATCTACGCGCTGCGTCGTGCGGGCACCAACGTGGCGCCGACCGCGGTGATCACCGCATCGACGCTGGCCGGACCGGCACCGCTGACGGTCTCGTTCAGCGCCGAACAGTCGACCGACGGCAATCTGGGCGATCCGCTGAGCTTCGAGTGGGATCTCGACGGCGACGGTCAGTTCGACGACGCGACCGGGTTCAAGGTCGATCACGTCTTCCCGGTGCTGGGCGTGGCTGTGGTGGGCCTGCGAGCCACCGATTCCGGCGGGCTCAGCGATGTCACCACCCTGACGATCGCCGTCAGCGAGATCCCGCCCGTGGTGCGCAAGCTCGAGACATCGCTCGGGTCGCAGCGATGGGCAGTCGGCCAGCCGATCACGATGACCGTCGACGCCTACGACGACGCCCCCATCCCGCCCGGCAACTACCGATGGACCGTCACCGGTCAGCACTGCCCGCCGGGGTCGCAGATCTGCCACGCCCATACGAACGTCGTCGGAGCCCTGCCCAACGCGGCTCAGGTTGTGCTCATTCCCCCTGATCACGAGCTGGATTTCTACCTCGAGGTCACTGTCACCGTAACCGACTCCGTCGGCCTGAACGGATCGAAGACGATTCAGCTCCGGCCGCAGCCGTCGTCGGTCACGGCGAAGGCCGAACCTGGGGTGCTCGTCATCTCGGCGGGCGACAACACTGCGCCACGGTCGGCAACCTTCGAAACCTTGGCGGGAGCCTCGGTGACCCTGAGCGCCCCGAGCCCCCAACAGGCCAACGGCCGGTACTACGCCTTCACGGAATGGTTCGATGATGCCGGCGCGCCCGGCGAGCGGCGGATCACCGTTCCCGACGACCCCGGGGTATTCACGGCGCGTTTCGGCGAATTGCGTGCCCAGATCGACGCGGGCGGCAGCGGTGGCACCGACGGGTTCGGCCCCGAGGTGGCCTCCGGGGGAGTCGATGACCAGGTTTCCGCCCCGCTCGATGTCCGCCTGGCCGGCGTCTCACCGGCCGTCGCATCCTCGATCCGCCGGGGCAACGCCAAGTGGGATCTGCGGCTGGCACCGGGTCGCTACCGGGTGGTCATGCTGTTCACCGAGCCGACCGCCGGCACGCCGGTGGGGGCCAGGGTGTTCGATGTCTCGGCCGAGGGCCGCGTCGAGTTGGCCGGGGTCGACGTCGTCGCCAGCGCAGGGACGGCCGGGCGGACGATCGCCCGCTCCTTCGATGTTCCATTGACCGACGGGATGTTGAACGTGGCTACGGTCGGGCGGGTCGGTGAACCGGTGGTTTCGGGCCTCCAGGTGATCCACCTCGCCGACCGTCCCGACGGGTTCGAGCGGATCAGCGCCCCGGCCAATTCGGGTGTGTACGCATCTGCTGTTCGAGGCAGTTGAACCGGAGAACGAAACCGATCGGGCGGAACCGGACTGGGAGCGCTAGAGTCTCCTCCCGGTACATACGGGCTGTGGCGCAGCTTGGTTAGCGCGCTTGTCTGGGGGACAAGAGGTCGGGAGTTCAAATCTCCCCAGCCCGACTACCGAAACTCCCTGCTCAGGGAGTTTCTGGTGCTCCGACTCGGTCCGGCAAATTTGCCCCGTGTCCACGAAATGTCCACGAACCGCCGTGGATGGCAAGTACGGTCGCCCGCCGCTGCCCAGATCGCAGGACTCTTCTCGGTGAGTGTCAATGGCTGAGGCGAAACGATGGTGGCGGTATTACCGGACTTCGTCGGGAGCAGTGCCAGTTTCGGGAGTTCCTTGCGGACTTGGATGCCGCGGATCGAGCAGCAATCCGGTCGGCGATGGCCCGGGTGCAGGCTGAGGGCCGGTCGCTCGCCCGTCATCTGCGCGGCGACTTGTACGAGGTCCGGGTCAGCAACGGAGGGAGGGCGTGGAGAGTCCTCTGCTCGGCGGAGGGGCGTCGACACCACGTGCTGCTCGCCTTGTCGTCGTTCGAGAAGAAGACCCAACGGACTCCTGATCGCGAGCTGGAGCTGGCGGAACGCCGACTGAACGACTGGCGATCCGTTGGTCATTGACTCTGGCTCTATGCTGGTCTTCGTGGACGACTTCGACGAGTTCGATGATCTGGAGGCCGACATCGCGGCCGAGGAACTCGTGCGCCCTGGGACTCGTCGTCGTATCGAGGAGATGGGCGAGGTGTTTCTCGCCACGACGAGGCTCTGGCAGGCGCGCGAGCGGCTTGGCTTCACGGTCGAGCAGGTTGCCGAGATGTCGGGCCTGACGCCCGAAGAGGTCGACCTGGTCGAGGACAACGCCGTCGACTGCCCCTTCGACGTGCTGTCCCGCTACGGCAAGGTCGTCGGCCTGCGCTTCGACCTTCACGCGGTGACGGCCGCCTGAGCAGATGGACTCGGCGTTGTCACCGCTTCTGAACACCTCGTAAGCCCGCTGGCATCGAGGTTGCGGAAGTATTTCGACGATGTCGGCGGGTGGTTCGTCGTCGTCGTAGTCGTCGAGAGGCGCTGCATGTGCCATGCCGCAGCGCGACTGTGCTGCGGGTGAGGAACTCGTGCACCCGGGACTTGTTGTCGTATCGACCAGATCGTGAAGTGTCCTCGCCGCGACAACGCCCTGGTAAGCGCTCGCGGCGTCCGGTCGGGCCTCGTTCGGGGGTGTGCTAGCTTCACCCATCGGACACCACCGGTTCATTCTCATGTCGCCGATATGGGATGGGTCGGTCTCGACAGCTCACGGGCGGTGAATCTTGGAGGTTCGGCGACCCCGGAGCGTCGATATGCAGCTAGCCGGTC
Source organism: Actinomycetes bacterium (assembly GCA_031371195.1). Classification (GTDB taxonomy): domain Bacteria; phylum Actinomycetota; class Acidimicrobiia; order Acidimicrobiales; family Ilumatobacteraceae; genus JANMJD01. Next base: position 21,751 of record JANMJD010000059.1, read on the forward strand.
GCCCGGTGGACCTCGATGACGACGTGTTCGCTGAGCGGCGGTCGGCGATCTTCGCGTCGGCTTGCGATCGGACGAAGTGATCGATGCGGGTCGTCATGTATTCGCAGGACGGTATGGGCCTCGGGCACCTCAGGCGCACGTCGAGCATCGCCAACCGCCTCCTCGACATCCGTGACGACGTCCGGGTACTCGCCATCTGCGACACCCCGGTCGATCAGCGCTTCGGTCCGAGCGCACGCTACGACCGGGTGAAGCTGCCGACAATCGTCAAGCGGGCCCCGGGCGTGTGGGAGGCGGCGGCACTCGGCGGTGAGATCGAAGCTGTCCTGAAACTGCGGTCTCAACTGCTCAGCACGGCCCTGCTGTCGTATCGTCCCGATCTGGTTCTGGTCGACCACATGCCGCACGGCGCAATGGGAGAACTGGTCGCTGGGCTCGATGCGCTGCGAGCGAGCAAACCGGGCGTCCGTGTCGTCCTCGGGCTGCGCGACATCGTCGACTCACCCGACGTCGTGCGGACGACGTGGTCGATCGAGGGCGCCTATGATGCCCTCGAGCGTCTGTACGACCGCGTGCTGGTGTACGGCAGCCGCGACATCTACCCGCTCGACGACCTCTATGGCTTCGGTCCAGCGGCTCGGGCACGCACCGTCTACTGCGGCTACGTCGTCGAACCGCCGGCGGCGATTGATCGTGCAGCAGCCCGCCAGTCGCTGTTCCCCGATCTCGCCCCGAATCGGCCGTTGTTGGCCGTGCTGGGGGGCAGTGGACACGATGCCGCGCCGATAATGGCATGCGCCGCTCGGGCAGTGCCCGACGACTGGGCGACCGTTATCGTCTGCGGGCCGAACATGCCGGTCAACGCTCGTCACGAGCTGCTCGCCCAGCTGCGGCCGGGTCTCGGGTGGGTCTTGCCGTCGGTCGAGGACACATCGGTGGTGCTCGCCGCGGCAGACGCGGCCGTGGCGATGGCCGGCTACAACACGACGATGGAGATCCTGGTCAGCGGCACACCTGCGGTCCTGATCCCGCGCCGTGGTCCGAGCCTGGAGCAGCGCACCCGCGCCCGGATCTTCGCCGAGCGCGGATGGGTGCGGATGGTCGACCCTGACGACCTCTCACCCCTCACACTCAGTGATGCTCTGCGCGACGCAGTGGCCGACCACGCCTCGCCCGACGGGCAGCAATCCCGTAGGCCCGACGGGGCTGCGCGCCGCGGTCCGGACTTCGGAGGCATCGATGCAGCCGTCGCCGAGTTGCTCGCGATTGCCCGCCCCCCGAGCGACCTCGTCGTTCAGAGTTGGGCGCAACGCTAGAGATCGCTCCAAGGTATGTCGGCGCGCAGGGCGTCGGCCGCGAGGTCGAGGGCGAGTTGCGCCGCCGGCCATCGGTCGTCGCCGACGGGCATCGGGTGGACTCCGAATCCGGTCGTGCGTTGGCGGGCGATCTTCAGGCCGGCCATCGCCGTGGCCACGCGCAGGGCGGTCGCGTCGATGGCGCGTCCCGTCGCCGTGCTCCAGGCATCGAGCATCGTGAGGACCAGGCGACGAGACACCGAGGCCAGGATGAGATGGGCGTATATATGCCCGAGATCGACGTGCGGATCGCCCAGTCGAGCCTCGTCGAGGTCGACCACACCGACGCGGCCCCGGCGGTCGACAATCAGATGTTCCTGATGCAGATCGCGATGGATCACGCCGGTCATCGTCGGGCCGGCGTCCGTCGGCGCCCCGGCCACGATGTCATCGATCAGCTCGTCGTATCGCCGCACGAGGCCGTCGGGAGCGCCGGCCGAGGCAATCTCGGTACTCCAGCGTCGCAATGTCAGCATCTCACCGTCGAAGTCGTACCGTCGGGGAAGCGGTGCGCGCAACTGGTGGAGGTTGGCCATCCAACGACCGATCGCATCCCAGGGCGCCTCTTCGGGCGCGATGTCGGCCAGGGCACGCCCGGGCACGGCACCGAGAACCAGCAACGGTGGATCGTTACTCCAGGCCAGCGGTCGGGGCAGACCGAACGACACGTCGCGGCCGCGAGCCTCGTCCCATAGGAGCTCCAGAGTCAGCATCGATCTGGCTCCCCGCTCGGCCTCGCTGAAGAATTTGACGTAGAGACGGTACTCGAGTCGTCCGTCGCCGCCGGCGAGGACAACTGGTTCGACGAGTTCGACCAATGCCACGGTGCGCTGGCCCGGCTTGTGACTCACGACTCGCTGCCGAGCGACGATCGGTGTGCCGTGGGTCGTCGGAATTCCTCTGACCAGCTCAGCCAGTCGTTCGTCGACAAGGGTCGGTTCGCTGACGCTGCTCAGAGACACGCCGCTGCTTCGTCGAGGAGCTGAGGTACGAGCGGCCACTCGGCTCGGGTCAGGTTGCGGTACCGCCGTCCGGCGATCTTCAACAGTGACAATGCCCGCCAGATCCGGGTGCAGTCGTCATCGAGTTCGGGCGCGTCGCCGACGCTGCGCCAGCCGTTGGTGGCAGCGGCGGCCATGGCGAGCAACGATGCCGCATCGCCGGGCTTGCGGACCGAACGCCACCAGAGGTACGCCGAGAAGTTCGCCAGATCACGCTCGGGCGGAGCAGCGCAGGCTCCGTCCAGATCGACGAGCACCGGACGGCCCTCGTTCACGATGGCCTGATCGGTACGAAGAACGCCATGAGCCGGGCCGATCGCGCCGAGCGGCAAGCCCTTCGCTTGGGAGGTAGCCGCGTCGAGGAGCGTTTCGAGGCGATCACCGTTGGTCGGCGCCACGATCTTGGCGGCGGAAATGCACCGTCGTACCTCGTCGTCGTCATCGACGACCCTGCGGGCGGCCAGCGGCGTATCCCGATGCAGGTGCATCGAGGCGAGCGCCGCGCCGAGCTGCTCGCAGGACGCTCGAGCCGCGTCGGGTGAGATGCTCACCAGGTCGTGAAGCGACGCTCCGGGCACCCGCTCCATGACCAGCAGCCCCAGCTCCGGGTCGGTGGCCAGGACGCGAGGCACTCCGGGTGCAGCCGGGTCGATGGCCGCCACGCGACCCAGTTCATCGAATGCCAACTTCAGCGACGCGAGCCGCGTGGGGGGCACGAGTTTGGCGAACTGCCGTTCACCGAGATCGACGACGCACGACTCGCCCGGCTTGTACGAGACGATGGGGATGTCGCCGGTCAGCGTCGGGCGCAAACCGGGCAACGCCGGGTCGTCGGTGGCCGACGAGTACAGCCAGCCGGTCGGACCGGCCCGTACGACCAGCACGTCTCGGGGCCGAGGGTCGGGCGAGTTCGAACCCGAACGCACCTCATAGGTGGCGAGACAACCCTCGCCCGGGGTCCACGCCGTGGTACGGCGCTTCAACGACCGGGTCGTCGGGTCGAGGGCGCCGACCTCGATGGCCCGCCGGATGACGACGGTGGCGTCAAGTATCGTTTCGAGCGATGGAAGCGAAGGATCGATCGGACATTCGCCCACCTGCCGAGTGTATCCACTTTGGGGCCGGCGAACGGGCCGGGCGCCTCGATGAGCTCGGGTGTGAGCACAGCGAGTGCCGACCGACCGAGCACCGTGCCGAGGGAAGCGCCAGCGACGAGGCCGATGCGGCGCGAGGAGGAAGCGCAGCGGACGACGAACCCGCCCGCAGAATCGGACGTCGAGTCGTCTATCTGGTCAGAAGCTTTCCGCGGTTCTCCCAGACGTTCATCCTCAACGAACTGCTCGCCCTCGAGGCGCTGGGCATCGAGATCACCGTCATCGCCCTCGTGAAAGCGGACGATCCGCTCACCCAGGAGGGTCTGGATCGTCTGCGCGCCCGAGTGGTGTTCCTCGACGACCATCCCAAGTCGCCGATCGGCACCACCGTCGAGCATGTGCGAACCCTCGCTCGACGCCCCGGGCGGTACGCAGGAGCGGCATGGCATCTGATGCGCCAGCCCGAGGCGACCACCGGTTATCACGGCGTGACCCGCTGGCAGGCGTTCGATCTCGGCGTGCGGGCCGTGCGAGCGCTCGATCTGGGAACTCGACGAGCCCCGGCGCCGATCCATGCCCATTTCGCCCATGATCCGGCGCTCGTGGCGCAGGTGATCGCCGACCTCGTGTCGGTGCCCTTCAGCTTCACCGGCCACGCCCGCGATCTCGTGCAGATCTCCCCGCGGGCGTTGGCATCCCGTGTGGCGTCGGCTCGGGCCGTGATTACCTGTTGCACGGTCAACGCCGAGTTGTTGCGTTCCGTCAGCGACGGCGAGCACGGTCGCAAGGTCGTCGTGATCCCCCATGGCGTCGATGTCGTGGCCTTTGCCCCGGCGATCGATCCGTCGAGGCGACGGCGCGGGTCGGTCGCCGCCGTCGGACGGCTGATCGAGAAGAAGGGCTTCGATGTTTTGATCGACGCGGTCGCCGATGTCGTGCACTCAGGAGTCGAGGTCCATCTGACCATCTACGGTGACGGACCGCTGAGGTCCGAACTTGCGGCCCGCGTCGCTCGGGCACGCCTTGACGATCATGTGACGTTGGCCGGCGAATGCACGCAGGCCGAGCTTCAGGATCTGCTGCCGCAGTTCACGTTTTTCGCGCTCACCCCGTACGTTGCCGGCGACGGCGATCGCGACGGGCTCCCCACGGTGCTGATCGAGGCGATGGCCTGTGGGTTACCGGTGGTCACCACGCAAGTCGCCGGGATTCCGGATCTGGTCACCGACGGCGTGAACGGGATCGTCTGTCCACCGCAGCAGGTGGCACCAGTGGCCCGGGCACTGAGTGCCATGCTCACCGACGAACCCACGCGCAACCGAATGGCCGCCGCCGCCCGGGCCACGGTCGTCGCCGACTTCAACCGCGATGTCACCAGTCGGCGGATCGCCGACCTTCTGCTCGCTCCATCGTCGGACGGGCCGCAGCGACCGCGTCGGCGAATCGCTCGGCGAGACCACCGTCGAGGACCGGAATGCGCCGTGCCGCCTGTTTGATCGTCGCCAGGACCTCCCATGCCGCGACCCGGCGTACAAACGCCGGGTCGTCGCACCCGTAGCCATCCACGAACGACGACCTGACCTTCTGACGCCATGGCGCAGGCGCCCACCACGTCAGGTCGGCCAAGAGCCGGGCCACATCGGACGCCGGGTCCCCCCACCCGACCGCATCGAGGTCGATGACGCCGAGGGCGTCGCGGTCCACCAACAGATGATCACACTTGAGGTCATGGTGGAGCAGGGTGGTCTCGCACGGTGCCGCCTGTGTCAATACGTCGAGGGCCTGGGTGGCGAGACTTTCCGCCATGCGATAGGCGTCGGGGGCGAGCACTGCGATGTAATCCGCGGCCCGGAGCACCGCCGCGGTCTCTTGTTTCGGATCGAGGCGGGGCAGGTCGACGGAAGTCGCCGTTCCGTCCGCCGATGGTACGACCGCGGAGGATCCGGATGGCCGTCCGATCGGATCGGAGATCATTGCCCGGTGGACACCAGCCAACATCGAGCCGGTAGCCGCCAGGGCCGGGAGCGAACGGGCGGACCGGGAACTGACGAGCCGGCGCAGCGGTGTGCCGGGCAGGCCGCCGTAAGCGACCGCGCCGAGACTTTCCGATGCCCACACCGCTCGGGCGAAATGCACCGCGAGTGGGCTCATCGCCCGTTCGACCGCGTTCGCCCGGGCCATCGTCACCGACACCTCCGACGGGCGGCCGATCTTGACGAAGACCCGCGTCGCGGAGCCGGTCACGGCCAGGACATGCCGTTGACCCGGGCGATAGCGGACGACCTCGATGGTCGATGGGCACGCTGTGCCGACGATGCCACGCAACGGCGCCATCCGGGACTCGACCAGTTCGGCCAGCTGAGGCCGGTCGGGATCGACGGGCCATACCAGCGCTCGGCCACCCGCGATCGAGCCGTCGCCCCGTCGAAACAGTCCGGCTGCGGCATGCCCGGGGGCCAGGCCGATCGGCAGATCCGAGGGACGGACATCACTCTGCGGTGCCTCGGTCCGGTCGAGCAGCCATCGGAGTTGGATCGGCACGGTCGAACCCGCCAGCGTCAGGTCGAACGACGCCCGTGCGTTACGCCCCGGCTTCCAGGTGACCCGACGACGGAGCAACCGACGGCGCTCTGGCAGGGCCGGCGCCATGTCCGACAGCAGACGGTGCAACTCGTCACGAGTGCCCCGCCCATCGATCAGGCCTCGGAGTCCCGGCAGACCCGGACCGCCGCTGATCACCTCGGCCGGGCTCACGGGCACGGTGGCCGCCCTACCGCCCTCGGATGGGCCGCCCTCGGATGGGCGGTCATCGGATGGGGCGTCATCGGATGGGGTTGATGGGCGGCGGCCCATCGACCAGCGGCGTTCATCGGGATCACCCCGTCAGAGTGCTGGTGTCGGGCAGGCCGTACCGGGCGGCGTGATGGTCGATCAGTCTGAGGCAGGCGGGGACCCGATTGAGTTTCAGTTTCGTCCACGAGCCGAGCAGCATCGACATCAGATACGCCGACTCCCAGGCGCACACGCGCTCGTCGACGATCGGGGCGAGCGAGCGGTAACCGTCGGTGAAGGCCAGGCACATCTCGTCGGCGACGGCCAGTCGGGCGGTGATGTCCCCACTGGTCTGCCTCACCGGGTCGGCACTGCTTCCGTCACCCACGTGGACCGCCAGCGAGCGCACGACGGTGGTGAACAGCGCGAGGTCGATCGCCGGCTCGGCCATGCAGAAGCCGTCGAAATCGATCAGCCCGAACTCGTCGGCAGCCACCAGGAATTGCGCAGGGCGAAAGCTGCGGTGGGCCGGTACGGACGGTTCCGCCGGTGTGGCACGCGCCAGCGTCAGGGCCCGGTCACGCAGCGCGCCGAGCCAGCGGGCGGGTTCGGGAGACCAGGCGCGGACCCGCTCGATACGCCCGGCGACCTCGGCGAGCTCATCCTCGATCCCGACATGGTCGACCGCGGTCACGCCGCAGTCGTGGAGTTCGGCCGCAGCCAGCCCGGCCCGGCGGACGAGTTCCATGACGCGTTCCCGGAGACCCGGCTCGGGATCGTCGATGCTGCGGACCGCGAGCGACTTGAGCGTCTCGGCCTCGGCGAGGGGACCTTGCAGCAGCACCGAGCGCGCGGCGTCGAACCCGAGTGGCTCGGCGATGGCCACTGTGCCGCTGGAACGCAGCTTCGACTCCCATAGCGCCGTCATCGCCTCATGAGCGATCCGTCCCTTGCTCCCGTGGTGGGTCTTGGCGATCAGCATCCCGGGAAAGCGTGCGGCGTCGGCGCCCGACGAGGTCACGATGTAGCGCACCGTGACCCGACTACCCCGCTTGTAGCGCATCACCGTCGGCTCCGCCGTCTCGATGGTGACGTCGTCGTCGGCCCGCGTTCCCTCCCGCAGCGCCGAGTTGAGGAGTGCGGGTGCTCCCGATGCACTGACGAGATCGTCGTAGGCCGCCAGTTCTTCTTCGGGGGCCGGCGCGGTGAGCGTGAACCCAAGTTCGGCGAGATGACACGTCCACTCCGGGGAGCCGAACGCACCCGTCACCGCAGTGGCAGACGGTGGGGGTTCGGTGCCGCCCGGCGGGCGGACGCTGGCGTCGAGCGTGGCTGTCGTGACGGAGCCGTCGCCCTGGCGGATCGAGAGCAACAGCGACCCGGTACAGGCGTTGCCCGACCCGTCGAGTCGCATCCGTCGGATCCGGCAGGCGATGAGCGACTCGGCGAGTACCGGATCGACGCGGCGCAGCTCGTCGGCGATCCGCTCCGCGTCGACGATCGTGCGAAGCCAGTCCGAGGGGACGATGAGCTGATGCGGATTCATACGTGCACTCGTTCGGAAACCGGGAGCCCCGGGTCGTGGCCATTGACCCGTTGCACCGCGTCGCGCACCAGGCTGACGCTGTGGAACAGGCGCTCGTTCTTCAGCTTGTACCAGCCGTGCCCGGCGATACGAACCAGGCTGACCAGCTCATAGGCCGCCGCCCGCCGACGTAGTTGCTCGATTGCCGACGGCGACAAGTCCGGGCGTTCGGCGAAATACGTGTCGAGGAAGTGGGCGCACAGGGCATCCGCCAGATCGTTCGACGACTCGCCGTTGGCGGCCTTGGACACCACGAGGCGGAGGTAGCCCATGTAGTGGCCGAGGTCGACGGCGGCCTCGGCGCTGCAGACGGTGTCGAAATCGATGAGGGCGATCGACCCGCTGTCGAACAGCAGCTGGGTGTGGGTGAAATCGCCGTGGGCGAGCGCCAGCGGTCCTGGCGTTCCGGCCGCGAGGTCTCGGCGGGCGACATCGACGGCGTCGACCAACCAGGTCGCCAACGACTCCGACATCGGTGAGAGCACCGTGAGCAGGTCGAGGAGTTCGTCGACGGAACCGTCGATCGTCTTCTCAGCCGAAAGCTCCGTCGGCGTGCTGTGGATCAGTGCTGCGACCCTCGCAGAGTGCCGCACGCCATCGAGGGCACCCGGCGCGCCGGTCGGTCGTGAAATGCCGCGCACCATCGCGCTGATGCTGCGTGCCAGGTTCGGCGCCCCCGTGACCTCGCTGAGGATCAGCACCCCCAGGTCGCGGCGATGCAGGACGACCGCCGGCAGTCGGATGTCGTGCCATCTCGGCACCGCGTACCTCGACGCCCAGAGTCCCTCGAGGGCCGTCACGGTGCGCTCGCCGCGGTCGTCGTCGGCCACCTTCCCGTAGAGCACCCGACGCTGCGCCTCTCCCGTGGCATCGTGGCCCAGCACGTCGTACCGCACAACGCAGCGATGCTGGCGACCGAGGTTGAGATGGCCGGGGTGCGAGCGGACATCGACGACCGAGAAGGCGTCGTCGTTCATCGCCTGCCCGAGCAGGCCCCGCATGACCCGCCCGTCGGTGGTCGGCACCAGCACGGGAAGCTCGGGATCGATCGGGAATGCCGAGGCGAGCATGCCGAGATCGTCGAAGACGGCGATCGGTTGACGGAACGGGCGCAGCAGCGCGTGCCCGCGAGCCTGGATGCCGAGCTCGTCGACGCGGGCGACTCGCTCGAAATGGGCCAGTTCGGGTCGGGCGAACACCCGCGCCATGACGATCGCCCCGAACGTCTCCGTCGATGCGGCGCGTTGGCTCAGGCGGATGTCGTAGCGAAGGGTGCAGCTGCCATCGGGCAGGTACGCGGCCTTGCCCGGCTTGCACTCATGCAGCACGTAACGACGATCGACCATTGCGTCGGCGAGGCGTCGGCCCATGGCGTCGCCGTCGAATGCCACGGCCAGGGCCGGCAACGACTGATCGAAGAACTGCCGTGAGTTCGTCGTCCAGCGCGCCACGTCGAGCTGATCGCTCTCGTCGTCACCGGCCGGCGCTTCGGGTTCGGGCTCGGTGGCCAGACCGTGCAACCGGGCATATACGCCACCTTCGGCGAGCAGGGATTCATGCGTCCCCTGCTGCTCGACCCGGCCGAGACGCAGTACGACGATCTGGTCGGCGTGCTCGATCAGTTTGAGATCGTGGCTGACGATGATCGTCGTCGTGTCGCGCATCAACGTACGCAATGCGTCGAGCACCACCGTCGACGACTCGACATCGAGGCCGGTGGTCGGTTCGTCGAGGAGCAGGATCGGAGCCCGGCGCACGTAGGCGCGGGCGATCGCGATTCGCTGGCGTTGCCCGCCCGACAGGTTGGCACCCCGCTCGCCGAGGACCGTTTCGTAGCCGTCGGGGAGTCGGATGATGAACTCGTGGGCGTTGGCCTGGCGGGCAGCGGCCTCGATCTCCTCGGGGGTGGCGTCCATCCGGCCGTAGGCGATGTTCTCGGCCACGGTGCCACTGAACAGGACGGTCTCCTGCAGTACGACGCTGATGTTGGCGCGCAGCGAATCGATCGTCAGGTTGCGTACGTCGTGACCGTCGATCGACACCGATCCGCCCGACACGTCGTAGAGGCGGGGGAGCAACTGCAATATTGTGCTCTTGCCGGCGCCGGTGTGGCCGATGAGGGCGTACACCTTGCCCGCGGGAACGTGGATCGATACGTCCTCGAGCACCGGGCGGGCGGCCTGCTCGACGGCGTCGCCGCGCTGGCCGGGGTCGGCCGAGTAGGTGAACCAGATATGGTCGAGACGGATATCGCCGCGGACGGCCTTGGCCTCGATGGCGTCGGGCCGATCGGTGACGCTCGGCCGACGATCGAGCAGTTCGCCGATGCGTTCCGAACTGGCGAGCACCTTGCCGACGGTCGTCCACTCCTTGATCACTCGCCGTGTCGGCTTGAACATGCCTTGGATGAGCGCTACGGCGAAGACCAACTGGCCGATCGTCATGCGATTGGCCCCCGCGCCGGCGACACCAGCGCCGGTGTTGACGCCGTTCCAGGCGACCATTCGGCTGCCCTGCCAGACGACGGCGCAGACAACGACGGCCTCGAGCACACTGACGACACCGGAGAATTGCGCCTGCAACACGGCCGAGCGCATTCCGGCTGCCAGGCGTTGGGTGTTGCGCTCCTCGAACCGGCGCTCCTCGTAGCCCGCCCGCCCGTACGTCTGGATCACCCGGATCGAACCGAGCATCTCTTGGGCCGAGGAGGCAACCTCGCCCTCGATGGCGCGGAACCGCTTGGCCGCGGAGCGAATCGATACCGAGAACAGGCGCGACACGACGATGAGCAAGGGCACGATCACCAGAGCGGTGAGTACCAGTCGCCATGAATTCGAACTGGAGTTGGAATTGTATCGAAGGGCGACAATGGTGAACGCCAGGGTGAGCACGCTGCCGACGATGTCGGAGACCGAGCCGATCACGAAGTCCTCGATCGCGTCGACATCGCTGGTCACGCGGGTGAGCACGTCGCCGGTTCGTCGGCGATCGTGGAAGGCGAGCGACAGCCGTTGCAGGCGGCCGAAAAGCGCGTTGCGGATGTTGAACCCGAACATTCGCCCCGCCCGCGCCAGCAGAATCTCGGCGGCGGAATCGCACAGGCTCGTCAGCACGGCGAGCGCGATGATCACAATGGCCAGGAACAGCACCGTGTCGGTCTCCGACGTGCCGAGCACTGTGATCCGGGGCTTGTCGCCCTTGATCACGTCGATCAGCCTGGCGATCGGCCATGCCTCAGCGACCGCCGCGCCGGCTTCGAGAGCGAGCATGACGAACGCCAGCCCCATCAGTCGCCGTTCACCGGGCAGATACCGGAGGAACAGCCGTCGTAGGTATCGCAAGCCATCGCGCCGCCCCGGCTCGGACGTGCCATTGCGGACGGTCCCCTTCTCGTTCTTGGCTGCGCTCTGCCGCACCGTCGCCGCTACCACTTCGGAAGCCATCTCGATCAAGCCTTAGGGGTGTTTGAAACGGCGAAGTGACTGAAATCAACGTGAACCGTGGACTTTCCAGGCGCGCTCTTCATATACGGGCCGACACCTCGGCCACCGGCGACACCCAGACATCTCGGCATCGGCCCGAAATCCACCCCGAGTACGTAGGCCACGCGTCGACCCTAGATCTTCACGAAGGAGAATGTGGTGAAGTGGATATGGGTCTTGCCGGAGTCATCATAGTTGCGAAGGAACAATCCAGCAGCCGTGCCATCGAATCCAGCGACATTGTAGGGAGTCTCGCGCACCGCCTTGTCACCAATGTAAAGCTGGAAATTCTCCTGATCCACGAAATCTACGCGTAGGTTCTTGGGCACTTCAGGCGAGATATCTACGGTCTGCTCCTGACCGGCGACATGCTCCGGTACTCCATCTGCGACTTTCAGCAGTTCCCATGAGTGTGAAACCGGGTCGACCACAAACGCAAGGTAGCTCTTTCTGTCATCGCTCACCTTGAAGGCCAATCCATATTCATAGTGGGCATTGGCTTCAGTATTCGACTTATCGACCATTGCCGCAGTTGTGATCTTATAGTTGACGCCCGGGTCGAGCGCCTGGGGCGCCGTGGCGAGAACATTGACGCCTGCGTGCTTGGCCTCGAGGTGAAAAAACTGGAGCGGATGATTTCCGTATCGCAGGTCATCATTTTCGACACGCAACCATCCATTGTCCAGGTTTCTGAAGTCATCCAAGAAACCCTGTTCTGTCGGCAGCGAGCCCACAGCTAGCGCAGCAGGTGGTGCAGGCTCCACAGGTGGGTCACTCGGGGGGACCGGGTTAGGCACGTTTGCCGCACACCTGAAGCCCGCCCACTGGTTCATTCGAAACTCGACTTCGTTGCCAACCCGTCGCTCAGTGTTCTTCAGCAGAAATGAATTCTGTCCTCCCCGAACGACGTTCAAATTCGTCGGAATGGTCTCATCATAAGACTTGGAGACGTACTCCCAGGCGTTTCCTGTGAGATCATAAACCGCCAGTGCACTTTGGTTTATATTTTGTGTTCCGACCGGATAGTAGTACTTATCAAGTTCGGGTTTGAACACATCCTTCTTATCACCAAATGAATATATGCTCCGGGCACTCGAAGGGCTGGCGTAACTAGCTGCCACCTCCCAGACATCTTCACTGGGAAGTTGCTTGCCCAGCGACTTGCAATAGCCATCTGCGTACTCGTAGTAGATCCCGGTGACCGGGAGGTCGCCCTCGGCGGCTGAGTAGGGAAGGTCATGCCAGGAGTGGGGGGTCGCATTCGTATCGCCATTGATCAGCGTCCAATAGTCATGGTATTCGCTATTGGTGACTTCCGTGTTGTCGATATACGTGTTGTCTGGGATTGAGATTTGATGAGCTGGACTTTCTTCGAAGCCGTCAATCTTCGGAGTGGCCGATCCAACCGTGTACGTTCCTGGAGGAATCATGACGAGAGCCTTCGCCGGAGGGCCAACGGCTTGGGTGGCGGTCGTGGGTGCCGGTGGGGCGACCGTAGGCGCTGCCACGATGATCGACGTCGTCGCCGAAGACGGACTGGTCGAGTCCGTCGGGACGGCCGTCGGTGCTACCACGACGATCGACGTCGTTGCCGAGGATGGACTGGTCGAGTCCGTCGGGGCGGCTGAGGTCGTCAC
>JANMJD010000062.1:0-4071 GCA_031371195.1 Actinomycetes bacterium
GTCGCGCAGTACCTGCGGTGCAACGTCGATCTTGCCGGTCGGTGTGCGCAACAACGCCGGCACGCGCCCCCCCTCGAGTGCCCCGAGATCGACGCCGTGCGGGGTGGCTTCCAGCTTGGCCAACGACAAGCCATCGGGCACGGCACCGAACGCGTCCCCATACGGACCGGTGCGCAACATCACGACGAGCACTCGCTCGGGTCCGCGGCGGTCGCCGAGCGTCGCTTCGAGTTCGGTGATGTCGCGGCCGTGGACGGGGCCGTGCTCGTCACGGACGGCCGAAGCGAGCATGGCCCGGCTCGCCTCGACGACGCCGCCGTCGACATCGGCGGCGGCGCCCATCCCGGCGGCGATGGCGGCCAATCGCAGGATGATCTCCCACTCATCGGGCTGACCCTCGCCCAACGGAAGTACAGCTGGGGAGTAGTTGGCCACGTTGTGCACGGCGAAGTTGAGCAGGGCCAGGTCGTAGTGGCTTTTCTGGAGTGGCGACGGCGGCGGGAGGATGACATCGGCGTGCACCGTCGTCTCGTTGACGTAGGGGTCGATCGAGACCATCAAATCCAGCGAGGCGAGCGCGGCGGAGAGTCGCCCGCTGTTCGGATTCGAGGCCACCGGGTTGCCGGCCACGGTGAACAGCACGCGCACCCGGCCTTCGCCGGGCGTCTCGATCTCCTCGGGAAGGGCTGTTACCGGAAACTCGCCGAACATCTCCGGCTGCTGCGAAACCCGCGACAACATCCGCCCGTACCGAAATCCCCGCCCGCTGCCCGGTTTGCCCTTCGACGAGGGCTGCCCGATGGCGCCCTGCGCGAACATCGCCCCGCCGACCGAGTCGAGGTTGCCGGTCAGGATGTTGACCACGTCGACGAGCCACGAGGCGAGTGTGCCGAACTCCTGGGTGCAAGTACCGATCCGGCCGTACACCGCTGCGCTCGGCGCGGCGGCCAGCTCCCGGGCCAATCGGCGGATGTCGTCGGCCGGGATACCACACGCGGATGCTGCTGCGTCGGGGGTGTACGCCGACAGTAGGGCGGGCAGGTCGTCGAGTCCCTCGCAATGGTCGGCGACATTCGACGGATCGGCCAAGCCTTCGGTGAGCAGCACGTGGGCGATGGCGGCGAGCAGGTGGGCGTCGGTTCCGGGACGGATGGCGACGTGGCGATCGGCGCGGATGGCCGTCTCGGAACGTCGGGGATCGACGACGACCAACGTTCCGCCTCGCGCCTGCAGCCGGTCGAGGCGGCCGGGAAAGTCGGGCGCGGTGCACAGCGAGCCGTTCGAGGCATGCGGATTGGCGCCGAGGATGACCAGGTAGTCCGTGCGATCCAGGTCGGGCACGGGTACCGAGACCGAGCCGAACATCAAGGACGCAGACAGCTCCTTGGGTCGTTGGTCGACCGTCGATGCGGAGAACCGGTTGCGGGTACCGAGGGCGGTGATCAGGTTGCGGTTGAACATCAGCGGGCCCATGTTGTGGGCCCCCGGATTTCCCATGTAGACCGCCGCCGCATCGCGGCCGTGCTCCGCCAACAGTGGTGTCAGGCGAGCCTCGATGACCGCGAATGCTTCATCCCAATCCACCTCGACGAACACGCCGTCGCGTCGCACCATCGGCCTGGTCAGCCGGTCGGGGTCGTCGTGGAACTGCTTGAGGGTGGAGCCCTTCGGGCAAATGAAGCCGTGGGAGAAGACATCGTCGCGGTCGCCGCGGATCCTGGTGACCGTCGGCCCGACGACAGTCACCTCCAAGCCGCACCCGGCCTCGCACAGCGGGCAGGTGCGAAAGACGGTGCGTTCGGCGGCGGTTTCGGAGCTGCTCATCGACTCAGTCTCGCGCCTCGCTCGGCGCCGGTCGGCCCCGGAGACGTCGGCGCGGGCCACCATGCTGCGTTCTACAGTGCAGCGTTCTGCGCTGCCGCGTCGATGGCCCGCAGCAGCCGGCCCGCATCGAGAGCCTGACTGCGCAATGTCTTGAGATCGTCGGCGTCCCAACCGTCGGCCGGCGTCTCCTCGATCGTCCGGGCGATCTCGTCCATCGAAGCCGGGCAGTCGAGCAGTCGGGCCGCGTCGTCGATCAGGCTCATGAACTCGGCGAGCAGGCCGCGAACGGGACCGCTATTGCCACCGAGAGGGTCCAGTGCCTCGCGCAGCCGCCGGGGCATGGAGCGGAAGGCGACGGCCAGATCGAAGGGTGACGATTCACTCATGCATGAGAGCTTGCCAGCAGGGCGCGGGCCCTGTCGACCAGGTGGGTGGGCAGCACGTCGTAGTGATCGTGAGCGGCGTCGAAGCGGCCGCGTCCCCCGGTCATCGAACGCAGGTCGGTGGCATAGCGGACGATCTCGGCCGACGGCACGTGGGCGACGATCTCCTGCTCGCCGTGCTCGTTGGTCGACGTCCCCTGTACCCGGCCGCGCCGGGCGTTGATGTCGCCCAGCACGTCGCCCTGGTAGCTCGACGGCACCGTTACGGTGACCTGCGAGACAGGTTCCAAGATGACGACTCCGGCCCTGGTCATCGCATCTTTCAGACCCAACGCGGCGGCGGTCCTGAAGGCCATCTCCGAGGAGTCGACCGAGTGGTACTTGCCGTCGTAACACTCGACTGCCACATCGACGATGGGAAACCCGATCACCCCGCCGTGCACCATCGTCTCCTCGATCCCCTTCTGCACGGCCGGGATGAACTGACGGGGAATGGCGCCACCGACGATCTTGTCGATGAACCGAAACCCCGAGCCCCGCGGCAGGGGCGAGACCCGCAGATTGGCGACGGCGTACTGGCCATGACCGCCGGACTGCTTCTTGACCTTGCCCTCGGCGTCGGCCGATCCGTTGACCGTCTCGCGGTAGGCGACGCGCACGTCCTCGGTGTCGACGTTGACGCCGAACTTGCGCGCCAGGCGTTCCAAAGCCACCGAGACGTGGGTTTCACCCAGCCCCTTCACCAGGGTCTGATGCGTCTCGTCGTTGCGTTCGACGACGAGCGCCGGGTCCTCGGCCTGCAGGCGGTGGAGGGCGTTGCCGAGCTTGTCGTCATCGGCCTGGGTGCGTGGCCGCACGGCAACGGCAAGACAGGGCAGGGGCACGCTCGGCGGACGAGCCCGTACGGGAGAGCCCTTCGGCGCAAGCGTGTCACCGGTGTGGGAGTTGGTCAGCTTGGCCACGGCGGCGATGTCGCCGGCGATGAGTTGATCGATCGGCGTCTGCTCCTTGCCCCGCAGCCGGAACAGCCCGTGCAGCCTCTCGTCGGTGGAGGTGGTGCTGTTGATCAGGTGGGCGTCGGTGCGGATGGTGCCCGAGAGCACCTTGAACACCGAGAGTTGGCCGACGAACGGATCGGCGATGGTCTTGAAGACGAAGACCAGGGGTTGTCCCGCCGCATCGGCGGTGATCTCGATCTCCGATGGTCCGGCGGTGACCGTCACTGCACGATCTGCGGGAGAGGGGCCGATCTCGCAGATGAAATCGGCCAGGCGGTCGATGCCGACCCCGCTCAATGCCGATCCGCAGAGCACGGGGAACTCGACACCATCGAGGACCTCATGGGCCAGGGTGCGCTCCAGCTCCTCGACCGATGGCACGTCGCCCGACAGATAGCGCTCGAGCTGATCATCGTCGCCCGCAACGATCTCCTCGACGAGTTCGTCATGAACCCGGTGCTCCTCGTCGACGATGTCGCTCGGCAGCGCCTCGGCGTGATGGCTGCCACCGAGATCGTATTCGTAGGCCTCTTCGTGCAGGATGTCGGCAACGCCGTGAAACGACGCCTCCTCGCCCAACGGCAGCTCCAAGGGCACGAATCCCGGCCCGAATGTGGCCTTGAACTGGTCGAGCACCCGATGAAAGTCGGCGCGTTCCTTGTCCTCCTTGTTGACGAAGACCATGCGGGGGAGTCGCAACTCGGCACATCGGCGCCACAGCAGCTCGGTCTGCACCTCGAGTCCCTCGACGGCGCTGACCACGAATACGGCGAGGTCGGCGACGGCCAGCCCGGCCTCGACCTCGGCGACGAAGTCGGCATAGCCGGGGGTGTCGATCACGTTCACCCGATACGTGACACCCGAGG
>JANMJD010000081.1:0-3638 GCA_031371195.1 Actinomycetes bacterium
AGCAGCACGGCCGCCGCGTTGTTGTTGACGACCAGTGCCGCCTCGGCTCCGCAGGCCCGGGCCAGGAGCGACCCGACGGCCTGCTGGCGCGACCCGCGGCGGCCCGTCTGCAGATCGAACTCGAGGTTCATCGAACCGTGCTGCCTCACGTCGATGGGGGCCCGGCCGAGATTGGTGTGCAGCATCACCCCGGTGGCGTTGACGACGCGCCGCAACAGAGTTCGACCGAGCGCGGCTGCGGCAGTCGGGGCCTCGTCCCAGCGGCCCTCGGCAATGAGGGTACGGGCCAGGTCGACGAGCATCGGATGAGGTAACTGCGCTCCAGCCGATGGCGAGTCCGACGCCGGGTCCGACAGGGACGCAGCCATCGAACGGGCCAGCGAGTCGACCGATGGCGGCCGGACGGCGGGCACCTGCACCCCTTCCGCCGGTCCTCCTGCAGCAGGGCGGCTCTCAGTCATCGCCGCCCGTCCCACCGATCGCTTGCTCATCGTTCGGGCCGACCATCGGGGGCGACGCTACCCAATGATCGGCTGAACCGATTCGTCGGATGCCGGCTGCCCGGGCCGGAAACAGACGGTCGAGGGTGCGGGTGAGGCGTCGAGTACCGGCCTCGCAACCGGACGGTAGCCTGAGGTGCAGTCATGCCGCTGCTTGCCGTGCTGTTCCTGGTGGTTCCGATCGCCGAGATCTGGCTGATCATCGCGTCGTCGCGTCAGTTCGGGTTTCTCAACACCCTGGGCGTCCTGATCGTCATCTCGATGCTCGGCGCCTGGCTGATCAAACGCGAGGGCATGAAGGTGTGGCAGCGGTTCAACGCCCAGATCTCCGCCGGGGCGACGCCGTCGAACGAGATCGCCGACGGGGTGCTGGTACTCGGGGCCGGGGCCTTGTTGATGACCCCCGGCTTCCTCACCGATGCGGTAGGACTGGTGGTGCTGTTCCCCCCGACGCGGGCGTTGTTCCGCCGACTGCTCGTCAAGCGGTATACCGGACGGACTCGCGTCGTCAAGGCCACCTACGGACCAGGGCGTCGTGGTCCGGTGGTCGACACGACGGCGACCGACACCCGCGACGAGCCTCCCGACTCGTTGGGCATGGGCGGCGAGTGACGACCGACGCGCCGTTCGATCCGGCGACCGTGCCGATCAGCGAGGCCGCGACCGTGATGCTGATCCGTGACGGAGCAGCAGGTGACCGAGCAGCAGGTGACGGGGCCGTCGATGGCGTCGAGGTGTTCATGATGCGCCGCACGAAGGCCGCCGTCTTCGGTCCGGGGTTCTACGTGTTCCCTGGTGGACGCGTCGATCCGGCCGACCGCGATCCCGAGATGGCTGCGTTCTGTGTCGGTCTCGACGACGCCGCGGCGAGCCGAAGACTGGGCGTCGAGCGGGGCGGGCTGGCGTACTGGGTGGCGGCGATCCGGGAGTGTTTCGAGGAGGCCGGCGTGCTGATCGCCGCCTCGGTTGGCGGAGGCGCGCTGCGTTTCGACGAGCCGGCGATCGTCCAACGGTTCGCCGGATTGCGCCGCGCCGTCCACGACGGCACGATCGGTATCGCCGCGCTGTGCCGCGACGAAGGGCTGGTCCTGTCGCTCGACCATGTCCATTGCGTCAGCCACTGGGTCACCCCGCCGGGCGAGCGCCGCCGCTTCGACACCCGGTTCCTGGTCGCCCGTGCCCCGCAGGCCCAGGAGCCGTTGCACGACGACCGCGAAACGATCGCCGGCCTGTGGATCCGCCCGGTCGATGCCCTGCACCGGATGCGTCGCGGCGAGTGGCAGTTGATGCCCCCCACCGAACGCAACCTGGAGTTCCTCGTCGAGTTCCCCAACGCCGAAGCGTTGATCGAGGCGGCCGCCGCGCGGCCGCCTCCGGCAACGATCGCCCCGAAGCTGCGCACCGACGAGGAAGGCCGCGTCCACCTCGTCTACGACGACGACCCCGACTACGCCTCGTTGTAAACCGTTCGCCAACCTCGTCGACTCCGAGCAACGACCAGTTGTTCGTCGCTTGACGAGTTCCACACCCGCCGGTCGTCAGCGGGTGGCGGCGGGCTTGGGGCCGAGGGCGATCTCGATGGTGTCGAGGAGGCGGGCGGAGCAACCGGCCAGGTTGACCGGGAGGACGGTCTCGCTGACCAGTCGGGCGGCGATGGCCCGGAAGGCGTCGGCGGCCGGACCGACACCGGCGAGGGCGACCGGTTCACCGTCGTCGCCGCCGGCCGCCACCGACGGTTCGATCGGGATCTGGCCGAGCAACGGTGCTCCGACCTCGGTGGCCAGGGCTTGACCGCCACCGGAGCCGAACAGGGCGTACGCGGTGCCGTGATCGCAGGTGAAGGCGGTCATGTTCTCGATCACGCCGGCGACCCGCAGGAACGAGCGGCGGGCCATGTCGGCGGCGCGGATCGCCACCTTCTGGGCCGACACCGCCGGGGTAGTGACGATGATCAGATCGGTGCGCGGCAGCATGCGGGCCAGGCCCATCTGCACGTCACCGGTGCCCGGTGGCATGTCGATCAGCAGGTAGTCGAGGTTGCCCCAATGCACGTCGTTGAGGAACTGCTCGACGGCCTTGGTCAGCATCAGGCCGCGCCACATCAACGCGGTGCCCTCGTCGTCGACCAGCATCCCGGTGGAGACCACCTTGAGCAGTCCCGAGCCCACGCGGCGCTCGTTGGGGATGATCTTGGGCTTCTCGGAGCCGTCGACCGTACGGGCCTCGAGTCGATCCGACATGCCGAGCATGCGGGGGACCGAGAAGCCCCAGATGTCGGCGTCGAGCACGCCGACGGTGAACCCCTGCTGGGCGATCGCCGCAGCGAGGTTGACGGTGACCGACGATTTGCCGACGCCGCCCTTGCCCGAGGCGATCGCCAGCACCCGGGCGTTCAGCGGCACAGCCGTTTCGGTGGCGGCCTGAGCAGCGTTCCAGCGGGCCTTGGTCATCACCTCGGTACGTTCCTCGGCCGTCATCTCACCCCAGTCGATCGACACCTTGCTGACGCCGGGGTGCGACGAGATCCGGGTTTCGACGTCGTTGCGGATCTGGGCCCGCAGTGGGCAGCCCTTGATCGTCAGCTTGACGGCGATCTCGACCAGGCCGTCGGCGGAGATCGAGGCGACGTGGGCCATGCCCAGATCGACGACGTTGCCACCGAGTTCGGGATCGATCACGCCACGGAGGAGACCGAGCACCTCGTCGGCGGACGGAGGAGCGACACGTGCAGTGACACGGGGAGCGATAGGAGCGGGCGACGGGCTGGTTGTGGCCACAACGCGCATTGTACCGGCCAAGACCGTGTAAATTGAGATCATGGTCAACGGTGTCCCCCCGCTCGAGGTGCTCAAGGCACTCGGCGACAACACCCGTTACGCCATCTACCTGGAACTACTGCAGTCCCCCCGGCCGTTGGCCACGGCCGAGTTGGCCGATGCCCTCACGCTGCACCCGAATACGGTCCGCCCCCACCTCGAGCGTATGCGCGACGTCGGCCTGCTCGAGATCGAAGTCGACGGCCGAGGCGAGGTCGGACGCCCGCAGCACCGCTATTCCGTGGCCGCCGATGCTCCATCGTTCGGGTTCGAACCACCGGCCACGACGATGCTCGCCGCCATGCTCGCCCACCTCGCCGCC